>CAZWKD010000029.1:0-15242 GCA_964633985.1 uncultured Acidimicrobium sp.
AACGACGTGACGACGCACGAACCGGTCACCTCAACGAGTTGATGCGTGAGTTCGCTGCTCCTGAAAACGATGGCGTGTACTTCGTGGAGGGCCCGAAGGAATGGTGCACCAACATGAAGATCTCCACGAGCACGTCGTACCGCTGGGATGGCGTGCACGTATACAAGCCAGGGGCAAAGCTGATCTTCGAGTCGGTAGCCTCGTCGCTCCTTCAACTCCCCGTCAACAAATGACCCATTCACGATGATCCTTGGCAAACACGAAATCTCGGTCGACGAACTCTGGGAGTGGCTCGCCACACCAACGAAGGTCTCGCTGCACGCCGATGCTGTTGTCGAATTACGGAAGAATCAGCTCGAGGCGGAGCAAGCCGTTCACAGTGGTGCTGCGTATGGACGCACCACTGGTGTCGGCGCCAATCGCGACGTGCAGGCCAACAACGACGATGGCGACCACGGCATGCGACTCGTTCGGTCTCACGCTGCTGGCGCGGGTGACGATCTGGGGGAAGAGGTGGCGCGAGCGATGATGCTCGTGCGCGCTAATCAGTTGTCGCGCCCGGGCTCGGGAATCACGCCGGCGATCGTGGAGTCGCACGTGCAGGCACTCAACGATTGGCGAACGCCGATCGTTCGCATGCATGGCGCAGTGGGCACCGGTGAAATCACGGTGCTCGGTGAACTCGCCCTGTGTCTGGCGGGTGAACAGCCGTGGCGCGACGGCATGAAGCACGACTACGGCGTGCGCTTCGGCGCGAACGATGCGCTTGCGTACATGTCTTCGAGCGCGGTCACAGTGGCGAATGCGGCACTTGCGCTGCGAGATGTAGAGCAGTTGGCGAAGGCATCTCTCGTCGTGGCTGCGCTGACGGCATTGCCAGTTCGTGCCAACAAGCAGCAGTGGTCTCTCGTGGCTGCCGGCACGCGACCTTCACCTGGAGTGGCTATTGCTGCCGAAGTGATGCGGAACCTGATCGATGATTCGCAGTACGAAAGTGCGAGGACGCAAGATCCGTTCGGATGGCGTCCAATTCCGTACATCTTCGGCCCACTGCTCGACGCGATCGCCGTGTTGCGCAAGGAAGTGAACAGTTGCATCAACTACCCGGTGGAGAATCCTCGTTTCATCGATGGCGGCGTGTGGCACCACGGTGGATTCCATCTCACGAGTCTCGCGTTGCGACTCGATCATCTGCGTCTGGCGCTCACGCAATGGATCACCACTTCGCTCGCGCGCATGGTGAAGTTGAACGACCCCGCGTACACCGGTCAGCAACGTTTTCTTGCGAGTGGCCCAGCAGGCTCGTCGGGAGCAATGGTGCTCGAATACACGGCTGCTTCTGCGCTCGAGTCGCTGCGGTTGAAGGCCGATCCCGTGACGCGACACACCACGGTCATCTCCATCGGCACAGAAGATCACGCCCCATTCGCCACGCAGTCGGTGTTCCAAACTCGCGAAGCCACGGAGGCGGCACGCATAGTGGTGGCATGCGAATTGGCCACGGCAGTTCGGGCTGCTCGTCACGCCGTGAATGCCTCCCCAGGTAGAGGGTTGACAGCCGTGCTCGAGGCCTGTGCGGCGTTGCCCGCTGGCACGGCGGACCGCATCTTGGTCGAGGACATCCAGATCGCCCAGTCACTATTGGGTTCGCTCGCCCAGTTCTTCGACGCCCGATTCTGAGGCGAGGTTGACGCCCCAGTAACTTCGGCGCATGGCCGAATTCTCGCTACAGCTTTCCGACGACCAAATCCAGATCCGCGACTGGATCCATCAGTTCGCCGCCGACGTGGTGCGGCCCGCCGCTCACGAGTGGGACGAGAAGGAAGAGTTCCCGTGGCCGATCGTGCAAGAGGCGGCGAAGATCGGTTTGTACGGCCTCGACTTCATGATGAACGCGATGGGCGACAACTCGGGCCTCACGCTTCCAGTGGCGATCGAAGAGTTGTTCTGGGGAGACGCAGGAATTGGTCTCGCCATCATGGGTTCTGGTTTGGCGGCTGCCGGAATCGTCGGCAACGGAACGCCCGAGCAGATCATGGAGTGGGTGCCCCAGTGTTACGGCACCGCTGACGACGTGAAGATCGGTGCGTTTTGTGTGAGCGAACCTGATGCGGGGTCGGACGTCTCCAGTCTGCGCACACGTGCGGTGTATGACGAAGCGAATGACGAGTGGGTGCTCAATGGCACGAAGGCATGGATCACCAACGGTGGCATTGCCAACGTGCACGTGGTGGTGGCCGCAGTCGATCCCGAGTTGAAGGGGCGTGGTCAGGCGTCATTCGTCATCCCGCCTGGCACGAAGGGTCTCAGTCAGGGTCAGAAGTACATGAAGCACGGCATTCGAGCGAGCCACACCGCTGAGGTGGTGTTGGAAGACGTTCGTATTCCCGGTCGCTGTTTGCTCGGCGGCAAGGAGAAGTTGGATGCGAAGTTGGCTCGTGCCCGCGAGATGGGTTCGTCGGGCCAGAAGCAGCCAGCCATGGCGACCTTCGAAGCCACTCGTCCCGCCGTCGGTGCACAGGCGCTCGGTGTCGCTCGAGCCGCCTACGAATACGCACTTGACTACGCGAAGGAACGCAAGGCCTTCGGTAAGCCGATCATCATGCACCAGGCAATCGCGTTCAAGTTGGCCAACATGGTCACGCAGATCGACGCGGCACGTTTGCTGATCTGGCGTGCGGCCTGGCTGGCCAAGAACGGTGGTTACAAGAACGCCGAAGGTTCACAGAGCAAGTACTACGCATCGGAAATGTCGGTGAAGGTCACCGAAGAAGCGATCCAGATCCTCGGTGGTTACGGATACACCCGCGAGTACCCGGTGGAGCGTTGGCACCGTGACGCCAAGATTCACACGATCTTTGAGGGCACCTCAGAGATTCAGCAGCTGGTGATCGCACGAGCGATCAGCGGCATGCGCGTCGAGTGATCCGGACTCGCGGGCGGGGAATCTGAATTTCCAGCGCAACCTGTGACAATTGACACCGTGAGCAGAACCTGGATTCTTTTTAGAGGTGTCTTCGTCGGTGTGCTCATGTTCGTAGTGGGCTCCGCCGTGTGGCAGGTGAGCCCAGTACGGGCGGCTGGTGAATTGACTTTTGTTGTCGACCTGTCGAAAGGTGCTGGCACTACCGTCGAGCTCCCGTTGAGCGGGACTGGATACGTGACGATCGATTGGGGAGGGGATGCGGCTGGCTGTCCAACCGCTTTCGGCACGAGCGGCTCACAGGTGCAGCTGGCAGCACAGAACATCTCGTGCGTTTACGGAGTGGCGACCGGGTCCAAGTCGATCAGGGTCTCCGGGCTCGTGCCGCAGATCGGCCGTCTCTCTCCGGTGACCGGTGCAGCCAAGTTCATTGGCCTCTTCGCCTGGGGAACAGTTGGTACCACGTCGTTGGAGGGTGCGTTCTTGCGGATGACCAACCTCGTCGACGTCCCGAACTCTTTGCCCGCTGCGGTCACATCACTTCAGGCGACCTTCTTTGGTGCTTCTTCGTTCAATGATGCCGACATTGAGGCATGGAATACGGTCAATGTCACCACCCTGCAGAACACGTTCAGCGGGGCGACTGCTTTTGCGCAGAGCTTGCAGACATGGGATACCCGCAATGTGACGAACATGCAAGGGACGTTTTCTGACACCGCCAACTTCAATGGCTCGATTGGTTTTTGGGATACCCGCAATGTGACGAACATGTTCGGGACGTTTTGGAATGCCACAGCGTTCAATCAGTCGATTCCTTGGGTCACGTCAAGTGTCGTGACGATGCAGAACATGTTCACCGGCGCCACGTCCTTCAATCAGCCGCTGAACTGGAACACCAGCAATGTGACGAACATGTACGAGATGTTCAAGAATGCGACATCGTTCAATCAGGATCTCAACTGGAATGTCACTTCCGTGACGTCACTTGGTGGCATGTTCGCCGGTGCCACATCGTTCAACAAAAACCTGAGTAATTGGAATCCGAGTTCCATCACGACGAGTGCGCTCATGTTCGCCGGTGCCACATCGTTCAACAACGGTTGTCCCTCTGCCCCGGCGGCCGGGGCGTTCAATTGCCCCTTCAACTGGAGCGACACGACGACCTCTGCCCTGGTCAATGTCGGTGGCAAGTTCGCCGGAGCGTCGAAATTCAATCAGACCGTTCTGCTCGACTCCGACCTCGTGACCAACACCAATGAAATGTTCCAAAACGCAACCGCGTTCAACAATGGCTGTCCCTCGGCCCCCGACGCCGGTGCGTTTGCTTGTCCGCTCAACTTTCCCACGAACTCTGTCACCCAAATGGGCGCAATGTTTCAAGGTGCGACGGCATTCAACCAGAGCGTGAATACCTTCTCGACGGGCTCGGTGACGAGTTTCATCTACACCTTTTCCCAGGCCACTTCGTTCAACAACGGTTGTGCGACGGGCTCGTTCACGTGTTCCCTCAGCTGGAACACCGGATCGGCAACGACCCTTTCGAATATGTTTTCCTTGGCGTCGAGTTTCAATCAGAGTGTCGCCACCTGGAACGTCGCCAACGTTACGTACTTCGGACAGGTGTTCTACGGGGCCGGAGCCTTCAACAATGGATGTGCTGTTGGCAGCGCCACCTGTCCCCTCAACTGGACCACGACCAATGCCACATTCATGGGGGAGATGTTCACTGGAACCACGGTCTTCAATCAGGAGCTTCCAAACTTCGACACCGATCAAGTGACGAACACGGCCTTGATGTTCAAGAACGCGAGCGTATTCAACCAATCCATCGGGAATTGGAACATGGGCAGCTTGGCCAATGCCAACGAAATGTTCCGCGGTGCAGTGCAGTTCAATCGCGACTTGTCCACGTGGTGCCCTCCGGCCTCCGCCACTCGCGTCGACTTCGATACGGGGACCCCCGCTTGGACATCTGCTCGTCCGCAATGGGGCGGGTGCATCTCTCCGGTAGTTGCCGTTCCACCGACCGCGTCGACGACCAGCACGACGACTCCATCAACCAAGCCCCCGAGCTCACCTGGGACCGGTTCGTCGACGATTGATTCCACGTCTGGTGGTGAACTCCCCATGACTGGTTCGGATCGGATGCCGATGGCGATCTCTCTCTTCCTTCTCGGCTTGGGTGCTCTCCTCGTGTTCAGGCTACGTTTGGTGATTTGAGCCTCGCGCGAAGCACTCCTCACAGAGTTGCATCCGAATACTTGCCGAGTGTGGAATCAGTGCCCTCGAATCGACCTGCCGCAAAGTAGGTGCGTGAAAACCTGAGGGACAGCAGAACAAACATCGCGTTCATGTTGTGATGTTGAGCGCGGAGATGGACTTTGGACGCTGAGAGTTCCAAACTGCTAACTTGCGCAGGTGAATAAGAACAAAAATTTAGTTTTAAGTCTCGCCCTGACTGGCGTTTTTACGATTCTTGGTATGCCCGTTACTCAGGTGGCGTTGGCCACTCAGCCGATGTGTCAGTTATGGGTGACCAGCCAAGGCTCGACTCATCCCACCATTATCGACGGCGCAACTTCGCAAACCACGACAATGCACATCGGCAGAACGTCATGGAACGTCGCTATGGCACCTAACGGATCGAAGGCGTACATCTCGACCGATACCGATATCAAGGTAGTGAACATCGCCAGCGGCTACGAACTGAGAACGATCAACAAGGGAAGTTTTGTCGTTGCAATGTCGCCGGATGGGACCAAGATGTATACAGCCGACTGGGGTTCAGGAATTCTCGATGAATTCACCACGTTGGACGACGGAGCAACCTCGCGATCGGCAATCGTGGGAAGAAACCCCACCGATGTCGCGGTGTCTCCTAACGGTGCTCATCTCTACGTCGCCAACTACAACTCGAATCCGTCAACTGTCACCAAGATTGACCTTCTATCTTTTACCCCGACAAATCATAATGTCGACAGTTCGAATGCTCGAACTGCTGGTGTCGCAGTGTCGCCGGATGGCACGAAGTTGTATGTGGTGATGTATGGAGCAAACGTAGTAAAAGAACTTGATACCGCGACCATGACTGTTCAGCGGAGTGTTGCCGTTTCAGCAGCCCCACGAGATGTAGTCATCAACTCGTCAGGATCAAAGATCTATGTCACTTCAACAAACGGAAATCATGTGGTCGAGATCGATAGCACGACTTTCACAGTTACAGCCACGATTTCCGTAGGAGACTCTCCGCAGAAGTTGGCCATCTCTCCCGATGACCGTCATTTGTTCGTCACGAATCGGGGGAGTGATTCAGTGAGCAAGATTGATCTATCCACTGATTCGGTCGTCGATACCATCATCGTCAACGACGAACCGTATGGAATTGCCATTGGTCCGTCGAACTGCACAACTGTTGTTGCAGCGGCAGTTGCCCCAGCGGCAGTAGTTACTCCAGAGACGACTGCTGTTCCAACGACCACGCTCGCCCCCACTACGACCGTTGCTCCAACTACAACCGTTTCGTCACCGCCTCATGAATTACCGGAGACGGGAACCGAGCCGAACAGTTGGTTGGTGGTTGCTCTAAGTGCAGTAGTCAGTGGAACGGTGTTGGTCGCGCGGCGGCGTCAACACTCCAAGATGAATACTTGGAGCATCAAGACGGGTTTGACCGGCTAGGCCTTCCACTCCTTGCGCGAATGGCTTCCGTCGCAAAGCGGCTTCTTCTCGCTAAAGCCACAACGACACAAGAACACCTTGTTCGACTCTCGGATCACGGTGCCGTTGGGCTCTTGTACGCAGGTGGGACCCTCAACGAGGAGCGGGCCATCTTCGGTGGGGGTGATGCGGACAGGTTGTTCGGGCATGACGCGACCCTACCCACTTTCTACGTCGCTGGTTCAGATGGGACGATTGTCGCGTGCTGCGACGAACGCCGCCACGTAGATGCCGAAGCCGCACATGGCGGTCATCTTCTCGTGGAAGTACTAGGCGTTCTTACTGAATCTCAGTTTTTGATGCCGCGATTACGCGACCGATCAGCGGAACTCTCGTCGAGTGCTTGTGTCTTACTCGATCTATCCAGCAATCGCTGACGCAATCGCAAAATATGTCGGGATACCAATTGCGACATTGATGGGGAACGTGATTCCCAGAGCAAGGGTGAAATAGCGACTTGGTCGGGCCTCAGGAATCGCATACCTGATGACGGCGGGTACGACGATGTAGCTACCGGAGGATGCGAGGGCTGCCAGAAGAGTGAGATCTCCGACTGAAAGGTCGAGGAGTGCGCCAAGTCCTAGTGCAAGTGCCGCGTTGACAAAAGGAATGATCGCGCCAAAGGAAGCGAGGAACGGTCCGACATCGCGAACTTCACGAAGTTGACGCGCGACGAGCAGCCCCATCTCCAAGAGAAAGAACGCAAGTAAACCCTTGAAGATCCCTTGAGTGAATGGCTCCATCGCTTCGCCGCCGGCATCGCCAGTAATTGCTCCAATAAGCATCGCGCCAAGTAGGAGCAGATGGGCGCCGTCGGTGAATGCCTCGCGGAGCACTTCCTTGATCGACAATGGTGTTCCGGTTTCATGGTTACCAGTCTCCTCTGGGCCAAGTTGACCGGCTCGGTGTTCTGCCTCCGGCACGAGAGTCTGTGAGTCGATGGTCGAAAGGCGAAGTCTCTCATCGTTCCCAAGACTCTGTTTCGCCATCGTCTCGTGAGGTCCATTGCTACGTGAGCGAACAAGCGTTGCGAGGAGTACTGCCATGATGATCGCTGGTGATTCCATCAACACAAGTGCAACTGTCAAATAGCCACCTGCTTCGACTCCACGGTTAGCAAGGAATTGACTTGCAACGACGAATGTCACTGCACTCACAGATCCATAAGTTGCTGCGATTGCAGCAGCATCAAATGCATTGACGCGTCGACGGAGAATGACGAAGCACAAGGCAGGGATGGAGAGTGCGAGCAGAATCGCTGCACCAATCACCTTGGTCGCCTCACCCGTGAAGCCGGAGTCGCCGAGTGCTTGCCCTCCCTTGAATCCAATCGCCATCAACAGATAGAGCGAGAGGAACTTGGCAATCGGAGCCGGGATCTCCAGGTTTGATCTGATTCCACCGATCACGAGACCAAGGAAGAAGAACAGAACGGCAGGGTCGGTCAGACTGCTCAATACGTCGTTGTCCACACCTTCTCCGATCAGTGCTGGCGACTGTCGCGCGCTTCGATGAACGCCGCCACACACTTGTCAATGTCGGCGATTGAGTGCGTGGCACAGATTTGCACGCGAATGCGCGCTTTGCCCATCGGGACCACGGGGTAAGAGAACGCCACGACATAGATGCCGAGTTCGTACATGGCACTTGCCATGCGCACGGCTTCGTGTTCGTCGGCGAACATCACGGGGACGATGGGGTGCTCGCCGGGCAGAAGGGTGAACCCGGCAGCGGTCATCTTCTCGCGGAAGTACTTGGCGTTGTTCTGCAACGTCTTGCGCGCTTCACCACCTTTGGCCACAAGATCAAGTGCAACGAGCGAACCAGCGACCACCGTCGGCGGGATGGAGTTGGAGAAGAGGTATGGGCGTGCCCGTTGACGGAGCAGATCGACGATCTCCTGGTGACCACTGATGTAGCCGCCCGATGCTCCGCCGAGTGCCTTGCCGAGCGTTCCAGAGATGATGTCCACGCGGTCACGAACGCCGAACATCTCCGGAGTACCGGCGCCAGTGTCGCCAATGAAGCCGATGGCATGGGAGTCGTCCACCATGACGAGTGCCCCGTGTGACTCTGCTAGATCGCAGATTTCCTTCAGCGGCGCGAACGAGCCATCCATCGAGAAGACGCCGTCGGTGACGATCAACACGCGTCGCGCACCCTTTGCGGCTTCGAGTTGGACCTTGAGATCACCCATGTCGCGGTTCTTGTAGCGATAGCGAGTGGCTTTGCACAGGCGGATGCCGTCGATGATCGACGCGTGGTTCAGCTCGTCAGAAATGACCGCATCGTTCTCGCCGAGGAGCACTTCGAACACGCCACCATTGGCGTCGAAACACGAGGGGAACAGGATCGTCGCGTCGGTGCCGAGCAACTTGGAAATCCGCGTCTCGAGCAGGTCGTGTTGCGACTGGGTGCCACAGATGAATCGCACGCTCGCCATGCCAAAACCGTTCTCATCGAGGGACTCCTTGGCGGCCGCAATCACTTCGGGATGGTTGGCCAGGCCGAGATAGTTGTTGGAACAGAAGTTGAGCAACTCACGATGGCCGCTCTCCACGTGCGGCGCCTGAGGCGAGTCGAGCAGACGTTCCTGTTTGTAGAGGCCTGCAGCCTTGATCTCATCGAGCGTCTTGCGTAGATCGTCGCGGACTTTGGTGTACATGGTTTTCCTTACGACCAATCCATGATGACTTTGCCGGAGTTGGACGACCGTGCCGCAGCAAAGGCTGATTGCCACTCGGCAGCAGGGAAGCGGTCGGTGATCACATCACGAATGTCGAGGCCCGTCTGGATGAGCGAGTTCATCGCGTACCACGTCTCGTACATTTCGCGACCGTAGATGCCCTTGATGGTGATCATGTGGGTGACGAGCTTCGCCCAATTGATGGAGATCTCCTTGCTCGGAAGTCCGAGAACGGCTACGCGGCCTCCATGGGCAAGGTTGTCGAGGATGTCTGGCAGAGCGGTGGGTGCACCACTCATCTCCAGGGCGACATCGAAGCCCTCTTTCATGCCGAGCTCTTTCTGTGTTGCGGCGATGCTTGAGGTGAGGGGGTTGACCGCGATGTCGACACCCATCGTTCGTGCAAGTGCCAGTCGCGACTCGTTGATGTCGCTCACCACGATGTAGCGGGCACCGACGTGACGAGCCACCTTCGCTGCCATCAGACCAATCGGTCCGGCACCCGTTATGAGTACGTCTTCACCGGCAACCGGGAAGGTGAGAGCGGTGTGTACTGCGTTGCCGAAGGGGTCGAAGATCGCGCCGAGTTCGGCATCCACCGCGTTCGAGTGCACCCACACGTTGCTGGCAGGAATCACGACGTAGTCGGCGAAAGCACCGTTGCGATTGACGCCGACTCCCGAGGTGTTCTTGCACATGTGTCGGCGCCCAGCTCTGCAGTTGCGACATGTTCCACAAATGATGTGGCCTTCGCCCGAGACGAGTGCGCCTACCTCAAGTGACGTGACATCTGAGCCCAGCTCGACGATTCGTCCGGAGAACTCGTGACCGATGATTAATGGTGCATTGACGGCCGAAGCAGCCCACGCATCCCACGATTCGATGTGCAAGTCGGTTCCGCAAATGCCGGTGCGCTCTACACGAATCTTGACGTCATTCGGGCCCGGCACGGGCTCGGGGCAGTCGATCATCTCCAGACCGGGGGCACCGGCTGGCTTGAACAATGCGCGCACGACCTACTCCTTCCGTCGAATCGGACCTGCAGACGAAGCGATGATAACGGTGTGTCGGATCAGCGCGAGGTCGATCGCGCGTACGACTTGGTGGCGAGCGGCGCAAACACGACAATTAGCAGGATGGCCCACAACATCGTGTAGAGGAGGCTGTTCTGCAAGGGCCATGCGGTGGGAGCCGGGGTGCCGAAAGGGATGTTCCCGAATTGTTCGCGCGTCGCCTGAGTGAGCGTGGAAATAGGGTTCCATTCGGCGATCGTGCGCAGGATGCCGGGAAGGTTTTCCGACGGTACGAAGGTGTTAGAGATGAACGTCATGGGGAACAGCACCATGAACGAGGCATTGTTGACCACCTCGGGTGCGCGAACCGAGAGTCCGATGCACGCCATCACCCACGAGAACGAATAGGCAAAGAAGAGCAATACGGCGTACCCAGCTACGGCATCCACGAACGAGCCCCGGATTCTCCAACCGACGGCAAGGCCCGCAAGCGACATCATGATCACTGACAAGGAGTTGTAGATCACATCACTTGCAGTCCTGCCCGCTACCACCGCAGATCCGGACATCGGCAATGACCGGAATCTATTGATCAATCCCTTTTGCAGGTCTTCAGCGAGCCCCGAACCAGTGAATGTGGCACCGAACACGACCGTCTGGGCGAAGATGCCCGCCATCAGAAACTCTCGATAACTGCCGCCGGGGATTTCGATGGAACCTCCGAAGACGAAAGCGAACAGCAACACGAACATCAATGGCTGGATCAGTACGAACACCATGACCTCAGGCACACGCCGAATTCGGATGGTGTTTCGTTTGGCGATGATCAGTGCGTCGCGCAACAGTCTCATTGCACTTCCTCGTTGCTTGCGCCATGGCCGGTGAGTTCCATGAACACGTCATCGAGGGTCGGTCGCCGAAGGCCGATGTCGAGGATCTCGATCTGAAGATCTTCGAGGTCACGCAATACGGTGCGCAAGGCTTCCACACCGTTCGCCACGGGAACTGACAACTCCCCGTCGACCGATCCAACTCGAACTGGCCCGGTTGCGACCCGACGCAATGCCACCTCGGCTTCACCAGTCTTTGCCCGATCTTTGATGTGAACTGCGAGGTGCTCGCCACCTACTCGTCGTTTCAATTCGTCTGGCGACCCCTCGGCGATCGCGCGTCCATGGTCGATGACGACCACTCGGTCCGCCAGTTGGTCGGCTTCTTCCAGATATTGGGTGGTCAACAACACGGTGGTTCCTTGTTGAACGCGACTTCGAATTGCGTCCCACAGTTCTCCGCGGCTGCGAGGGTCGAGTCCCGTGGTGGGTTCGTCGAGGAAGAGAACCGGCGGGTTTGCAATCAAGGCTGCTGCAAGGTCGATCCTGCGTCGCATACCCCCGGAGAAAGTCTTCAGTGAGCGGTTTGCTGCGTCCGTCAATCGAAACTGCTCGATCAATTCGTGTCCGCGGGTTCGGGCAGTCTTGCGGTCCATGCCGTAGAGACGGCCGAACATCTCGAGGTTCTCCATTGCCGTGAGGTTCTCGTCAACGGCTGCGTACTGTCCGGAAAGACCTATTCGTGCCCGAACCTCGTGCGGCTGGGTTCGCACGTCCATGCCGGCCACACTGGCCGAACCTTCGTTGGCGGGGGTGAGGGTGGTGAGTATCGACACTGCCGTCGTCTTGCCCGCACCGTTCGGTCCGAGCAGACCGAGCACCGAACCTGAAGGAACGCTCAGATCGAGGTGGTCGAGCGCGACAACTTCTCCGTAACGCTTCACTAGTCCTCGAGCGAGTACTGCAATGTCTGAGTTGGGGGTCATGACCACGCACGATCATAAGTGTGCGCTGAAGGTTGAATACGGATCGTTTGGTCGAACGTGAGGATCAAGGATTGCAGTACGGGCAGTTGGACGGGTCGACGGGACTTGGGTCGTCCACCACCTCGTGTTCGACATCGCACAGTGCACAACCGTCGACATGGCCAAGAACCACGAAGGTAGGTGCATCACATGTCGCACATCGTCGTCCACGGATCTTTCTCACCTCGCCCCACCCAGGGCAGTTGCATGATGGGCATGTTCGAGTCAGACGGAGCGCAAGGCGCTCAGCCGCAGAGGCGATGTGTGGTCGCCTCGAGGGACAGTGGTTGGCACGGAGATCGGACTCGATGACTATCTCGTTGGGGTGGTGAGCTTCGAGTTGGCGAATGGCATCGAACAATGTCTGGCGGTCGTGAATGCCCTTGAATACGGGACCAGTCGTCACTGTTTGCAGACGAACGATCAGCCCGTGCTCAGGGAATCCTGCACGTGTCAGTTCTTCGTCGATGGGAGCACTCTCGTCGAACTTCCATGAACGTGCCACGATGTTGCAACTCGAGCTTGCTTCTGCAACGTGAAATCCGGCCTCGTCGTCGACGAAGACGACTATCTCCAGATCGGTGATCGGCATGAACCCTTCGCTGCCGATTGCGCCTTCTGAAGCGAAACCCAGAGGCACACCAATTTCTCGCATCCCAGCTCGTGCTTTGGCGATCGCTGTCTTGATCATGTCGCTCGGACGAGAGATCTCACCTGAGAAGGTACCGAATTGGTCCGTATCGATACTCGCCTGACGTAAATCGAGGCCGAGCAGATCGCGCAGCGGGGGGTGAATCAACGACAACTTGTCGTGTTTGCTCGCCAACGCGGCAATACGTCCTGTGTACATCGTCGACGTGCGCGATCTGCTCGCCTAGTCCTCGCCCTGGGCCTTGGTGAATCCATCGACACCGTCGATACGGAGTAGGCGCTCCACGTGACAGACCTCATGAGTCGTGTTGATTTCGCGCGCTAGGTCGAGTGCGTCCTGCATCGTCGCCACACTTCCATCACGCACGATGAATCGACAGCGGTGGTGGTTGACACAGTCGATGTTCGTGTTGCCATCCGGGTAGACCTTCGTTCCGCGATTGGAGATCATCTTGAGGCGAAGTACCGATCGCGCAGAAATGGTCTCCAAGATCGGACCCAATTCGAGCGGCGTCAGCGAACTCTGGAGGAAGATGTCGGCTCCGACGACCTCTTTGTTCGTCGGGATGCGGAAATCCTGATTACGGGAGATCATCGGCATCTTGATCGGCTTGCCCACTCGGACCTTCCATCCATCCACGCGTCGACCGAGGTTCGCCTTGACCGCCTTGGTGAAATCGGAGGTGGAGACGCCCTTGTCGTAGCCGACCACGTCGCCGGTCAGTGTGCCGTCGGTCATCGTGGTGAGCAGGGCGTGTTCAATGTCGGCTGCAGCGTCGAACTCGCCGAGATGCTTGAGCATCATGACCCCGCTCAGAAGTACCGCAGTCGGGTTGATCACGTTCTTGCCCGCGTACTTGGGCGCAGTGCCGTGGACGGCTTCGAAGATGGCGATGCCATTGCCGAGGTTTGCCGACGGTGCGAAGCCCAGACCGCCGATGAGACCTGACGTGAGATCGCTGATGATGTCGCCGTTCATGTTGGTGGTGACGATCACATCGAACTTCTCTGGTTGACGGACCAACAGGTGAGCGCAGTTGTCGATGATCACGTGCCACGACTCGATGTCTGGATACTCGGCTGCGATTCGCTCGAAGGTGCGCTTCATTTCCCCTTCGGTGAGCTTCATGATGTTGGCCTTGGTGGCACATGCCAGCGACTTGCGTCCCTCGGCGCGGGCGTACTCGAAGGCAAGGCGGATGATCTTCTCGCTTCCCTTCGCGCTGATCAACTTCAAGCACTGTGCGACGTCAGGTGTCTGCATGTGCTCGATTCCCGCGTAGAGGTCCTCGACGTTTTCTCGAACCACCACAAGATCGATGCCACGGCCCGAGAATGGTGTCTTCACACCCGGTAACTCGCGTACGGGGCGAATGTTGCCGAACGTCTCGAACAGCTTGCGCAGAGTGACGTTTGCCGACTTCTCCCCGTAACCGATCGGCGTGCCGAGTGGTCCCTTCAACGCAACGCGAGTCTCAGAAATCGAATCGATGGTGTCTTGTGGCACTCCAGATGCGATCCCTTGTTTGAAGACGCGTTCCCCGGCGTGCCGTTCGATCCAGTCGATGTCGACACCGGTGGCGTCGATGATCTCGACCGTTGCCGCAACGCACTCAGGACCGATTCCATCACCAGGAATGAGGGTTACTGCATGGCGGGCCATGTTTGTCCTTTCACTTGGAGTGCTTGGGTGGCGTACGTCGCAGCGCGAACATCGAATCGTCGTGCAATCTGCAGGTGGAGCTCAGTTGCCTTCGTGAAGCGGAGATCCATCGCGTGGTCCCGGGGCACGAATTCGGCCATCCAGGAATCGGTTCCCCTCGGCGCGAGCTGACCAAGAGCAAACGGCGACATTGCCGCCAACTGCTCCAAGATGACCTGAATGGTCGAACGCGGTGCGGTGGAAGTGAACTCAATGAGGGAAACCACTGAGTCCTTTTGAAAACTGTCGCCCATAACATGATAAAAATAGCATGGTTTAGAAAACATGACAACGCATGGAGTATTTTTCAGACGTGCCCAAATCCGCCACACGTAAAGGTGGTCCAACCAGCCCTGCGGCGGCGTGGACGTTTCTCACCAATCATGGCCATGTTTTGGTGTGTGTGGCCAAGAACCCCGACATCCGAGTCTCGGAGATTGCCGACCTGGTGGGAATCGGCGAACGTGCGGCACATCGGATTCTCGGCGATCTCGTGCGTGACGGCTACGTCAATCGGAAGAAGAGCGGCAGGCGGAACGTCTATTCCGTGAACTTCAGCCGCCCGCTTCGCCATCCACTCGAGTCTGACCACTCGATAGGTGAGTTGTTCCGCACGGTGACCACGAGCTGACTTGGCCATTAGGGTTCGGTCATGATCAAACTGACCGTCACCTATCCGAAAGGCGAAGGCATCA
>CAZWKD010000030.1:0-14548 GCA_964633985.1 uncultured Acidimicrobium sp.
GCCGAACAGTCGCCGTTGTCGGCACTGTTGTTCGCCGAACTCGGCACGCAGGCAGGTTTGCCCGATGGCGTGTTGAACGTGATCCCAGGTTTTGGACCAACGGCTGGAGGCGCGCTTGGCAAGCACATGGATGTGCAGAAGCTGGCCTTCACCGGCTCCACCGAGGTCGGTAAGTACTTCCTCAAGTACGCCGCAGAAAGCAATGCCAAGGCGGTCTCACTCGAGTTGGGTGGCAAGACCCCGCACGTGGTGCTCTCGGACTGCCCGGACGTGGACGCCGCTGCATCCGCCATCGCCTGGGGCGTGTTCTACAACGCTGGCCAAACCTGTCACGCCGGCACGCGCGTCCTCGTCGACCAGAAGATCGAGGATGAGTTGCTCGACAAGGTGCGTGAAGTGTCGAAGTCGATCATGCCGGGAGATACCTACGACCCGTCGACGGCGATGGGCACCATCGTCGATCGTTCGCAGTTCGACCGCGTGAATGAGTACATCAAGATCGGCCAGCAGGAAGGCGCCACCATCCACACGGGTGGGTCTCCTGTCGAGCCCGTGAAGGGCGGTGTCTTCATTCCACCGACGATCTTCCAGAACGTGAAGCCGGGAATGCGCATCGAGAAAGAGGAGATCTTCGGGCCGGTGCTCGCCTCGGTGAAGATCACGACCGAAGAAGAGGCAGTGCGCATCGCCAACGACTCCCAGTACGGCCTTGGCGCCGCACTGTGGACACGCGACGTGAGCAAGGCCCACAAGATCGCCCGCAGGCTGCGTGCCGGCACGGTATGGGTCAACACCTTCGACCGCAGCAACATCACCACGCCATTCGGTGGCTTCAAGCAGTCGGGCACCGGCCGCGACCGTTCGTTGCACTCGATCGAGGGTTACACCAACCTGAAGACCACGTGGATTCAGCTCTAGAAGTCAGTTAGCGCGAAGGAAGAGGGGGACCATGCGTTACGGATTCATTGGACTCGGTCACATCGGCAAGTACCTGGCGGGAAGCCTCGTGCGCAATGGTTTCGATGTCACCGTCTACGACCTCGACCAGAAGGCGGTCGACGCACTCGTGGCCAAGGGGGCAAAGGGTGCACAGTCGGTGACCGAACTGAGCGAGCAGGTGGACACGGTGATCACGTGTTTGCCGTCGCCGCAGGTGATCGACAAGGTGGTGGCTGGCCAAGGCGGCGTCATCGACACGCTCGCCGGTCGCACGCCAGCGGCCACGTGGATCGACATGAGTACGAACGACCAGAGCGAGACTCTTCGTCTCGGCGAGATCGCGCGCGCCAAAGGTGTGAACAGCCTCGAGTCGCCCGTGACCGGTGGTGTGCACAAGGCAGCGCATGGAGACATCACGGTGCTCGTCGGTGGCGATCAGTCGGTGTTCAAAGCGCACGAGAAGGCGCTGAACGCCATGGGCAGCCCGGTTCTCTACATCGGCGACTTGGGCAAGGCGGCAGTGATCAAGGTGATCACCAACATGCTCGCGTTCATCCACCTCGTGGCGGCGGGTGAAGCGTTGATGCTCGCCAAACGTGGCGGACTGGATTTGGCCACGGCGTTCGAGGCGATCAAGCACTCGTCCGGCAACTCGTTCGTCCACGAAACGGAGAGCCAGGTCATCCTCAACGGTTCCTACAACATCAACTTCACGATGGACTTGGCGATCAAGGACCTTGGTTTCGCGATGGGCTTCGGCCGCGACTTCGGCGTGCCGCTCGATCTCGCGGGGATGACGTACCAGACGTTCATCCGTGCACGAGAGTCCTACGGTGGTGGCGCATGGTCGTCACAAGTCGTCAAACTGCTGGAGGACTCGGTCGGCACCGATCTTCGTGCCCCAGGATTTCCGGCCGAGCTCGAGTAAAGCCGTAACATTTGGAGTACGAGGGCGTGAATCGGGGTATCGACATTCCAGGGGGTAGGCGTTGGGAGTGGTGAAGCAGACGCGACGGGAGCTTGCGGCAGCGTTCCGCTGGGCTGCGCGACTGAACCTGCACGAAGCCACAGCCAACCATTTCAGTGCCGCTGTCTCTGACGACGGCCAGTCCTTCCTCATCAATCCTCGGGGCCGTCATTTCTCGCAGGTTCGTGCCAGTGAATTGGAATTGATCGAAAGCGTGGATCGTGACAGCGATCCGATCAGCCGAAACGTGGATCCCACGGCGTGGTACCTCCACGGCTACGTGCACCGTCACGTTCCGCGCGCACGTTGCATCCTGCATACGCACATGCCGTACACCACTGCACTCGCATGTTTGAAGGATTTCGAGTTCCTGATGCTCGATCAAAATGCGTGTCGCTTCCACCAGCGAATCGCGTACGACCGCAACTATGCAGGAATGGCGCTCGACCCTGAGGAAGGGGAGCGCGTCGCATCACTGCTCAGTGACGACAAGGACATTCTGTTCCTCGGCAACCATGGCGTGATCGTCGTTGGAGCATCGGTTGCTCAGGCTTTCGACGAGTTGTACTACTTGGAGAAGGCCGCCCAGCTTCAGGTGCTTGCTCTGTCGACCGGGCGGGAACTCTCGCTCGTCGATCACGAGACTGCATCGCTCGCCTGCAAGCAATGGCGTGAGTATCCGCAGTTTGCCGACCTGCACTTTTCGGCATTGATGGAAATTCTCGATCTACAAGAACCGGACTATCGCAAATAGGAGTATGACCATGGCCACAATTGCATCAGCCGAATCGCATCCACGATCGGTCAAGGTCAAATGGGACGACGGCCGCGTGAGCACGTTCCATCATGTTTGGCTTCGTGACAACTGCCCGCAGAAGCGACACCCGCAGACGAACCACCGAGTCGATGAGACCTCGGCCATTCCGCTCGACATCGAACCAACGTCGGTCCTCGTCGTCGATGGCGCGTTGCAGGTTTTGTGGAACGACGCGCATCAGAGCACTTTTCCCGCCGAGTGGTTGGCCAAGCACGATTACTCCAACGGCGTTCGTCGGGAGAAGCCGCAACCCATCCTGTGGGACGGAACGTTCACTCACAACGTGCCGCGAATGACCTACGAGCAGTTGTACAGCGACACCAAGGCGCGCATCGACTGGATACGGGCGTTTCGCGACTATGGCGTGGCGATCATGACGGGCATGCCGAATGACGAGGGCACCGTCGCCAAGGTGGGCGACGAACTGGGCCGAGTTCGCGACACCAGTTGGGGCCGCGTGTTCGACGTCAAGTCGATTGCCAAGGCGAACTCGGTGGCGTACACCAGCCTCCCGCTCGTTCTGCACACCGACGAGGGGTATCGCGACCCGGCACCGACCGTCCAGTTGCAGCATTTCCTCGTGTCCGAATCCACTGGTGGCGATGCGACTCTCGTGGACGGTTTCAAGGTTGCCCACGATCTGCGTGAACAAGCGCCCGAGAAGTTCGACTTGTTGTGCGACACCGAGCTGTACTTCCACTTCGCCGATGTGGACATCGTGCTCGAAAACGATGGCCCGATCATCGAGTTGGATCCTGCGGGCAACATCAAAGCGGTTCGATTCTCCAACCACTCGTGCCAGCCGTTCCTCATCGATGAGGACAAGATGGAGGCCTATTACGACGCCTATTCCACCTTCGGAGCCATGCGCGAGGATCCGCGCTATCGCATCCAGATTCCCATGGGTGCAGGCGAGATGTACATGGTCAACAATCGTCGAGTGATGCACGGTCGTACGGGCTTCACCTCGGGTGGAAACCGCCACCTCCAGTCCTGCTACATCGAACTCGACGAGCTGTACGGCCGTCTGTCCATCCTCGAGCGTGCCGCGCTCGCATCACACTGAATCTCCCCAAACCCGAAAGAGAAGGAAACGTCATCATGAAGGCTGCTGTCTGCAGAGAGTTTGGTAAGCCCCTCGTCATCGAGGAGGTGAACCTCGTAGACGCCGGCCCAGGCGAGGTCAAAGTGAAGTTGGCGGCCACCGCCATTTGCCACAGCGACATCTCGTATGCCGATGGCGCATGGGGTGGCGACCTGCCAGCCGTGTACGGGCACGAATGCGCTGGCGTGGTCGAGGCCGTAGGTCTTGGTGTCACCACCGTGAAAGTGGGCGATCCCGTCGTCGTCACCTTGATTCGCTCGTGTGGCCACTGTCACGGTTGCGTTCGAGGCATGCCGGTCACCTGCACCACCCAGTTTCCTCTCGACGCCAAGTCACCGATCACCGACAAGAGCGGTAACTCGCTCGTGCAGAGCATGCGCACCGGTGGTTTCGCCGAGAAAGTGCTCGTGCACGAGTCACAGTGCGTCACCATTCCCAGCAATGTGCCGATGACGAGCGCCTCACTGCTCGCTTGTGGTGTGATCACGGGTTTCGGAGCAGTCACCAACACCGCGCGCGTGCCGGCCGGTAGTCACGTGGTGGTGATCGGCACGGGTGGCGTGGGCCTGAACTCGATCCAAGGTGCTCGCGTGAGCGGTGCTCGCACGGTGATTGCCGTCGACATTGCCGACAACAAACTCGAAGCGGCCAAGGGCTTCGGCGCCACGCACGGCATCAACTCGAGCAAAGAGAACGTGCTCGAGCGCGTGATGCAACTCACCGACTCGCGCGGTGCGGACTACGTATTCGTCACGGTGGGCGCGAAAGGCGCCTTCGACTCGTCGTATGCGATGCTCGCCAAGGGCGGCTCCACCGTGCTCGTCGGTATGCCCGCCTCTGGCGTGATGTCGGAGATCGATCCCGGCACGATGGCCGCATACAGCCAGAACGTGCTCGGATCAAAGATGGGTTCGGCACGCATTCAGGTGGACATTCCGAACCTCGTTGATCTCTACCAACAGAAGCGCGTGAAGTTGGATGAACTGATCACCAAGACCTATCCGCTCGAAGAGATCAACGAAGCCATCGCCGCCGTCAAGCGTGGCGAGGCCCTGCGCAACGTGATCGTGTTCTGACATGAAGGTCGCCGAGATCAAGACCTTCGTGGTGGGTAATCCACCGCCACGTCACGGCGGCCGCTATTTCATCTTCGTCAAGCTCACCACTGACACCGGGGTGAGTGGCATCGGCGAGATCTACACCGCCACGTTCTCGCCGCACCTCGTGGCGAAGATGGCCGAAGAGGTGGCTGAGCGTCACATCATCGGCCAAAGCCCGTTCCACATCGAACACATGTGGCGCAACGTGTACGGCCGCGGGTACGCCCTGCGGCCCGACCTCACGCTCGGTGGCATCGTGAGTGGACTCGAGATGGCGATGTGGGACATCTGCGGCAAGGAGACGAACAAGCCCGTCTACGAGCTGCTCGGTGGGCGAGTGCACGACAAGTTGCGCTGCTACACGTATCTCTATCCACCTGATGATCTCGATGTCTATGCGGATCACCCCGTGTACAGCGATCCGCAGGCTGCTGCGGAAGCGGCAGTGGTGGCCGTCGAGCGAGGGTTCACCGGAGTGAAGTTCGATCCCGCTGGTCGTTACTCGGTGTATGACGGCAGGCAGCCCGCGCTAGAGGCAATCGACCGTTCGGAGAAGATGGTCCGAGCGGTGCGCGAAGCGGTGGGTACTCGGGCCGACATCCTCTTCGGCACGCACGGGCAGTTCACTGCCTCGGGTGCAATCCGCTTGGCCAAACGTCTCGAGAAGTACGACCCGCTGTGGTTCGAGGAGCCGGTCCCACCAGATAGCCCAGAGGAGATCGCCAAGGTGGCGCGTGCCACGAGCATTCCGATCTCGGCAGGTGAGCGTCTCACCACCAAGTATGAGTTCCACCGCTTGTTGGACACGGGAGCCGCATCGATCATCCAGATGAACCTCGGCCGTTGTGGCGGATTGCTCGAGGCGAAGAAGATCGCGTCGATGTGTGAGGTGTACCACGCCCAGATCGCTCCGCATCTCTACTGCGGCCCAATCGTCGGCGCAGCCAACATCCAGCTGGCCACCTGTTCACCCAACTTCTTGATCCTCGAGAGCATCAAGCGTTGGGATGGCTTCCACGCAGAGATCCTGAAGAAGCCGATCCAGTTCGACAACGGCTTCGTGATTCCGTCCACTGAGCCCGGACTCGGTGTGGAACTGAACGAGGAAGTCGCTCTCGCTAACCCGTACAAGGGCAGTGAGTTGATGCTCGAGATGAGCGACAAACCCGCCACGCTGCAATAGTGCGACTGGTTCAGTCGTAGGCTTCGGCCATGAGTCGCATGCCGGCAGTCTTCTTCGGACACGGCAGCCCGATGAATGCGATCGAACACAATCGGTTCACCGAGAGTTGGGCCGAATTTGGTCGCCAAGTGGGAAAGCCCCGTGCAGTGCTCGCCGTTTCGGCGCATTGGTACGTCGGGCACACCGCGGTGACGGCAATGCAGAAGCCAAAGACGATCCACGATTTCTTTGGTTTTCCTCAGCAGTTGTTCGACGTGGAGTACCCCGCTCCTGGTGACGCTGGTCTGGCGCGCGAGGTGGCGACGGCACTCGGCCCGACATGGGTGGGGGAGGATCTCGACTCGTGGGGAATCGATCACGGCACGTGGTCGGTATTGGTCCACGTTTTTCCCCACGCGGATGTTCCCGTCGTCCAGCTGGCAATCGACATGAACAAGCCCCTTGCCGAACACCTTGATCTCGGTGCGAAGTTGAACGGACTTCGCGATGACGGCGTGCTCGTGATGGGGAGTGGCAATGTCGTGCACAACCTACGTGCGATGGACTGGTCGAAGCCAGATGCTGGTTTCGACTGGAATGACTCATTCGATTCGTATGTTCGCGAAATCATGACCACGAATCCGCAGTCGTTGGTCGAGGTGGATCGCCATCCACACTTTCGCCAGGCAGTTCCCACGCCCGACCACTTTCTGCCCCTCGCCTACATTGCGGGCATCGCTGCTGAAGCAGGCACAAAGGCAGAAGTACTGGTGGGAGGACCTCAATACGGATCGTTGTCGATGACGAGTTACGTCGTTCGCTAGTAGTACTCGGCCGCTGAATCCACTTCTAGCGTGAGGGCGTGTCCCTTGCCGAAGCACCCTTCACGCTCGGACTGACATCAGAGGAGGCCGCGAAGAGACTTCTTGCTGATGGTCCGAATGAGTTGGGCGACGGCAAGCCCCAGGTGTGGTGGCGTCAGTTGGCTGCGGTATTCGCCGAGCCGATGCTGCTCCTGCTGGTCACGGCGGGCGTCATCAACTTTCTCCTCGCTGAACCACTGGATGGCGCACTGCTGATGGCCTCCGTGCTCGTCGTCATCGGCGTCACCGTCGTGCAGGAGCGCCGTACCGAACGTGCATTGGCGGCTCTGCGCAACCTCTCGGCACCACGTGCGTTGGTGCAGCGCGATGGTGCACCGGTTCGAGTTCCTGGTCGAGAAGTCGTGGTGGGCGACGTGTTGGTGTTGGTCGAGGGGGATCGCGTGGCAGCCGATGCGGTGCTTCTCGACTCGATGGTGATGACGGTGGATGAGTCGATGCTCACCGGCGAATCAGTTCCCGTCACCAAGGGTGTCGCAGGTACCCACAGCAAACTGGAGCGACCAGGAGGCGATGGTCTGTCCAGCGTCTTTGCGGGAACGCTCGTGGTTCGGGGGCGGGGCAAAGCGCTCGTCATGGCCACCGCGAAGAACACGGAATTTGGACGCATCGGTGAAGCGCTTGGCTCGATCACGACCGAGCGCACTGCGCTCCAGCAAGAAGTCGGAAGATTGGTGCGTGTCATCGCAGTGCTTGGTGTATTGGCCGCTGCGTCCGTCATCGTCATCTACGGACTGACGCGTGGTGACTGGCTGAATGCAGCGCTGGCGGGAATCGCCGTAGCGATGTCGATGCTGCCGGAAGAGTTTCCGGTGGTACTCACCGTGTTTCTCGCTCTCGGGGCGTGGCGAATGTCCAAGAGCAAGGTTTTGGCGCGCAGATCTGCAGTGGTTGAAGCCTTGGGTGCAGCGACCGTGATCTGTGTGGACAAGACCGGGACGCTCACGATCAACAAGATGACGATCGACGAAGTGGTCGTCGATGGTGTCATCGGACGAATTAGAGATGGTCAGCCTGGTAGTTCGCTGCGTGAGGTGGTTCGTGTTGGCGCTCTTGCTTCGGCAGTAGAGGCGTACGATCCGATGGATCGCGCATTTCGCAGTCTCGCCACAGAGTGGGGAGTACTCGAAAGTGGACTCACGTTGGTGCACGAATACCCCTTGTCGAATTCACTCTTTGCTGTCGGTCAGGTGTGGATGGCTGGCGACGGGCTGCTGATGGTGGCGGTGAAAGGCGCACCAGAAGCCGTAGTCGGACTGTGCCGGCTCACCGAAGATGATCAAGAACGTTTCTTGATGCAAGCCCATCAATCGGCTGATCGCGGTCAACGGGTGCTCGGTGTGGCACTTGCTTCATGGGAGCGCGGGGCAGATCTGCCCGATTCGCTCGAGCAGATCCCACTGCGTTTTCTCGGGTTCGTAGGTTTGGTCGATCCTCCCAGGGAGGGAGCTTCCGATGCAGTGGCGATGTGCGCTCGAGCTGGCATCCGCACGGTGATGATCACCGGAGATCATCCTGGAACTGCGCGCGTGATTGCCCAACGGGTGGGAATCGATGTATTGCACGGCGTCGCGACGGGAAACGAGATCGATTCGATGACCGACGACGAAATGTTCGAGAAAGTGGGGAGGATCAACGTCTTCGCACGCACCAAGCCCGAGCAGAAGTTGCGGCTGGTGCGTGCATTGCAACGACGTGGTGAGGTCGTAGCGATGACGGGCGATGGAGTCAACGACGCACCCGCGTTGCGTGCCGCAGACATTGGAATCGCCATGGGGGAGCGCGGTACCGATGTGGCGCGCGAAGCGGCTTCGCTCGTGATCACCGACGACAACTTCGTCTCCATCGCCGACGGTGTGCGACTTGGTAGGGGCATCTTCGACAACCTGCGTAAGGCAATGTCGTACGTCATCGCCGTGCACGTGTCGATCTTCGGCATGGCGCTCTTTCCGCTCTTCAATCAAGACTGGCCACTCGTTCTCCTGCCGCTGCAACTCGCGTTGCTCGAGTTGGTGATCGATCCCGCATGTTCCATCGTGTTCGAGGCGGAGGACCATGATCCTCGTCTGATGAACCAGCCGCCGCGCAAGAAGGGTGAGCCGCTGTTCGGTAGGGGGCGGCTTGTCATTGCCGTGCTGCAGGGTGTCGTGGTGTTTACCACCGTTGTTGCCGTGTACGGGTGGGCCGTGTGGTCGGGTAAGCCTGATGGCGAAGTGCGATCGCTCACGTTCGCCACGTTGGTGCTCGCCAATCTCGGACTGATCATGGTCAATCGTTCGTGGCGATTGTCGATCGTTGGGACCCTTCGGGAGCGCGACAACCCGGCCATCAAGTGGATCTTTGGGGTTACGTTGTCGATTCTCAGCCTGCTCATCTTCGTGGCACCCATAAGAAACGCGTTCGACTTCGGCGCCGTTCAGGCAGGTGACGTCGCTGTGCCGCTCGTGGCTGCTGTCGCCTCGATCCTGTGGTTCGAGGGGTACAAGGTGTTGCATTGGCGGGCCCTCTCCGCTCGGCAATAGTGGTCGGGTGTCTGCCAGCGCACCACGCCTAGGTCTTCGCGAGAATCTTCCGCAGTTCCTTCTCCTCGTCGTCGTCAACGCGCTCGTCGGCGGCATGATCGGCCAGGAGCGCACGATCGTTCCATTGTTGGCGCAAGAGGAGTTCGGCCTTGCCGCGTACTCGTCGGCGCTCACCTTCATCGCCACCTTCGGCATCGTCAAGGCGTTCACCAACTTCTTCGCCGGAACGTTGTCGGATCGTCTCGGGCGCAAGCCGGTTCTCGTTGCAGGTTGGATCATCGGCTTGCCGATTCCGCTGTTGTTGATGTGGGCTCCCTCATGGGGATGGGTGATCGTCGCGAATGTGCTCCTCGGCATCAATCAGGGTCTCACGTGGTCGACCACCGTGGTCATGAAGATCGATCTCGTCGGCCCAGCCAAGCGAGGGCTTGCGATGGGGTTCAACGAAGCTGCGGGCTATGGCGCGGTGGCGATCACCGCGTTGGCGACAGGCTGGATCGCGAGTAACTACGACCTCAGACCGGAGCCGTTCTATCTCGGCATCGCGTTCGCGGTGGTCGGAACGTTCTTGTCGATCGCGTTCGTGCGTGAGACGCACGTGCATGCGCGGCACGAGGCGGCCAACCATGCGGATCCGGGGAACGACGGGCTCTCGACACGGGAGATCTTCGCCCTCACGACCTACAAGGAGCGCGCGTTGTCGTCGTGCAGTCAGGCTGGGCTCGTCAACAACCTCAATGACGGCCTGGCGTGGGGTTTGTTTCCATTGTTCTTTGCCGATGCAGGTTTGTCCGTTGCCCGTATCGGTGTATTGGCTGCCCTATATCCGGCAGTGTGGGGCCTCGGTCAGATGATCACGGGCGGGTTGTCCGACAAGATCGGCCGCAAGCCGTTGATCAGCGGGGGAATGCTCCTCCAAGGTGTCGCCATTGCACTGATTGCGTTGTTTGACTCGTTCGCTGGTTGGGCGTTCGCGGCTGTTTTGCTAGGCGCGGGAACGGCGATGGTGTACCCAACTCTGCTTGCCGCCATTGGTGATGTTGCTCACCCGTCGTGGCGCGCACGTTCCGTCGGTGTGTATCGCTTGTGGCGCGATGGCGGATTCGCCGTCGGTGCGCTGATGGCTGGCGTCATCGCCGACCTATTCAGCGTGCGTGCGGCAATCCTCGCCGTGGCTGTACTCACCGCGTTGTCGGGACTGGTCGTGATCGTGCGGATGTACGAAACGATGCGGCCACAGCCTGCCTGAAAACGCAAACGGCGCGCCACCTGCCGAAGCAAGTGACGCGCCGAAGTGCGTGTGACGTGATTTAGACGTCGAACCGATCGAGGTTCATCACCTTGGTCCACGCCTTGACGAAGTCGCGAACGAACTTGTCCTTCGCGTCGTCCTGGGCGTACACCTCGGCGAGTGCTCGCAGCTGCGAGTTCGAACCGAAGATCAAGTCGTTGCGGGTGCCCTTCCACTTGACCTCACCGGTCTTGCGGTCGCGGCCCTCGAACAACTCTTCCGACTTGTCCGTCGGCTTCCACTCGATGTCCATCGACATCAGGTTGACGAAGAAGTCGTTGGTGAGCACACCAGGCTTGCTGGTGAACACACCGAGGTTCGAGCCCTTGTAGTTGGCGTTCAACGCCCTCATGCCACCAACGAGCACGGTCATTTCCGGCGCGCTGAGGTTGAGGTAGTTGGCCTTCTCCAGGAGCAACTGCTCGGTGGTCTGAAGGTGACCGGGGCGCAGGTAGTTGCGGAAACCATCGAACGTCGGCTCGAGCACCGCGAACGACTCCACATCCGTCTGCTCCTGCGTGGCATCGCCGCGGCCCGGGGTGAACGGCACTTCCACCGTCACGCCGGCATCCTTGGCGGCCTTCTCCACGGCAGCGCTACCGGCGAGCACGATGAGGTCGGCCATCGAAATCGAAGCCGACTTCTGGATTTCCTCGAGCTTGCCGAGCACCTTGGTGAGTTCTGCCGGGTCGTTGGCTTCCCAGTTCTTCTGCGGAGCGAGACGCACGCGGGCACCATTGGCACCACCGCGCTTGTCGGTGCCGCGGAAGGTCGATGCCGAGGCCCACGCCGCGCGCACCAACTCCGAGACGCTGAGCCCTGAAGCGAGAACCTTGGCCTTCAGATCCGCGACGTCCTTCGCCGTCACCTTGGTGGTGGAAGCGGGGATCGGGTCCTGCCAGATGAGTTCTTCCTTCGGAACCAACTTGCCGAGGTAACGCGAACGCGGTCCCATGTCGCGGTGGGTCAACTTGAACCACGCGCGAGCGAACGCATCGGCGAGAGCCTCTGGATCTTCGGCGAAACGCTTGGAGATCTTCGCGTACTCCGGGTCGAACTTCAGACCGAGGTCGGCCGTCGTCATCATCGGAGCATGGCGCCTCGATGAATCGTGTGCGTCCGGCACCGTGCCGGCCATCGCGCCACCCTTCGGCACCCACTGGTTCGCACCGGCGGGGCTCTTCACGAGCTCCCACTCGTTGTCCATGAGGATCTTGAAGTACTCGTTGTCCCACTTGGTTGGGTTGGTCGTCCACGCACCTTCGATGCCAGAGGTGATGGTGGCGACGCCATGGCCTTCGCCCATCTTGTTGATCCAGCCGAAGCCCATGGCCTCGATCGGAGCAGCCTCGGGCTCGGGGCCGACGTACTTGCCGGGGTCGCCGGCGCCGTGTGCCTTACCGAATGCATGACCGCCACCGACGAGCGCGACGGTTTCCTCGTCGTTCATCGCCATGCGACCGAACGTCTCGCGAATGTCGCGAGCCGAAGCCACCGGGTCGGGATTGCCGTTCGGGCCCTCTGGGTTCACATAGATGAGACCCATCTGCACGGCGGCGAGTGGGTTGGCCAACTCGCGGTCACCGGTGTAACGCTCGTCGCCAAGCCACGTGGTCTCGGTGCCCCAGTAGGTCTCGTCCGGCTCGTACACGTCGGCACGACCGCCACCGAAGCCGAAGGTCTTGAAGCCCATCGAGTCGAGGGCCACGTTGCCCGCCAAGATCATCAGGTCGGCCCACGAGATCTTGTTGCCGTACTTTTGCTTCACCGGCCAGAGCAAGCGACGTGCCTTGTCCAAGTTGCCGTTGTCCGGCCACGAGTTGAGCGGCGCAAAGCGCTGCATGCCGGTACCGCCACCGCCGCGACCGTCGGTGATGCGGTAGGTGCCGGCTGCGTGCCAGGCCATGCGGATGAAGAAGGGGCCGTAGTGGCCGTAGTCGGCAGGCCACCATTCCTTCGAGTCGGTCATGATTGCCGTGAGGTCCTTGACCAAGGCGTCGAGGTCGAGTTTCTTGAACTCCTCGGCGTAGTCGAAGCCTGCGTCCATCGGATCGCCGACCGTCGGGTTGTTGTGCAGAACCTTGACGTTCAGCGAGTTTGGCCACCACTTGGTGTTGGTGGTTCCCATTTCGGCGGCGGTGATTGCACCACCCGAAAATGGGCACTTTGCATCGTTGCTCATTGCTTCTCCTGTTTGTTGTGATTAGTGATGGTGGTTACTTGCGGTATTGCCCAGAGTCGAGGTTTTGCACTCGGGGCACCGGCCCCAGTACGCCACCTCGGCCTCGTCGATCTCGAATCCGTTGTCATCGGCTGCTTGCAAGCAGGGCATCGAACCCACACTGCAGTCCACGTCGACGACACGACCGCAGCCCCGGCAAATGAGGTGATGATGGTTGTCACCAACACGATCCTCGTACAGGGCAGGCGAGCCGCTCGGTTGGATACGTCGCACGAGACCCAGTTCGACGAACGTGTTCAACGTGTCGTACACGGACTGTCGAGAAATCGCGCCGATTTCGCTCTTGGCCAGATCGACCAGCTCTTCTGCAGTCGCGTGCGGTGTCCGGGAGACCGCGTTCAACACCGCCAGGCGCTGGGCCGTCACGGTGACACCGCGGCTTTTGAGCACGTCGTGGGGAGACATTGGCGGTCAGATTAGGGACAGATTTGGACTAAGTCCAAGTTGTGGTCCGAGATTATCTACCTGATTTTCAGGACTTCTCGCGAGGTCTATGAATGGTCAGGTCGCAATGACTGGCGAGGGCCTCGAAGTCGGCGTCATGGTGGAGCAGGGCGAGGTCGTTTCGCAGCACTACAGCGCCAATCACGCAGTCGACCAGTCGCCGAACGGTATCCCCTTTGGATCGACACCTTCGGTACAGCAGTGCCGCGGTCTCGTAGTCCGTGCTCATCACGGGGAGCACGGTGGTTCGACCAATGAGTCCCCGAAGATCTTGCAGGTGTGATTCATCGCGTGCTCCGGCCAACAGCTCCATTGCAACGATGTCGCACATCGCGATTTCGCTACCCAAGAGTCGATCTACCTCATTGCATGCCGGTGACGAGGTATCGCGGAGAAACTCGATCCAAGCCGAGGTATCGATGAAGATCACGACTCGCGCGTGGCTCGCACGACGTCGAGTTCGGCAGACCAACCAGACCCGCGAAGTGCTCGCGCAGATCGCACATCGAGTACCTCTCCAGCAAGGTGGCGCAAGGCGAAGTTGACCGCATCTCGTTTGGTGGAGAGGGCAAAGCGCTCCATCACTCTTTGGCAGGCTTCATCGTCGATGTCGATGTTGGTGCGCGACATACACCAACAATACACCTCAATTCATTCATCGCATCGATGTGTGCGCACTGGGTGTCCGGCAGATGGCGAGGCAGCGTCCTCTGTAGCGCGCCCAAAAGCACTATTTTTGGGGTCTTCATGGCACTGTTCGCTGTGGTGCTCGCCCACCTTCTCCCCGGTGCACTCGTCCTTTTTGGTGGCCGGAAGCGTCCGGTAGTCGCAGCGGTGATCGGCCTTGGCGTTCTCGCATCGACGGCCGCCATTGCACTTCGGGGTGGTGTCACGTCCGATCCCTTTTCGGGTTCGTGGACCTGGATCGACGCACTCGGGTTCACCATTTCATTGAGGCTTGACGGCTTCGCCGTGCTCATGACGTTGCTCGTCGCCATCCTCGGCTTTGCCGTTCTTGCGTACTCGATTGCGTACTTCGATCACGATGCCAACTACGCGAAGTTCGTCGGATTGTTCA
>CAZWKD010000031.1:0-2737 GCA_964633985.1 uncultured Acidimicrobium sp.
TACTCCAACGTCGTCATTGACGAGTTGCCGAAGGTACGGTTGCTACCTGTCGTGAACAGTGTGAACGTGTCCAAGAGAGTGTGGCGTTGGGGAATCCTGTTCACCCTGTTTGGTTTCGTGTTGTCAGGAAACGCGCGCGCAGCGGAGACCGCGGCTGACCTCGCTCCGGTCGATGTGGTGGCGGTGAGCGGTCTGCTCGACCACGTGCTCGTGAATGCGATCCACGACTCGCTCGAACGAGCCACCGAGAACGATGCGCAGGCGGTCGTACTGCAGGTGAACTCTCACGGTGCAGTCGTTGCAGAGCGCGAAATGCAGGATCTCCTGATTGCGATTCGCGACTCGGAAGTACCCGTTGCCGTGTGGGTGGGGCCGTCGAACGCGCGTGCGTTCGGATGGTCAGCGCAGATGTTGGCAGTGGCCGACGTTTCGGCGATGGCGCCGGGCGCGCGGATCGGTCTCACCGGAAAGTTGTTGTCGATCGACGGCGAGGAGTTGACCTTCGGTGCCGCCGCGACGAAGTTACGCACCACCACGATGGGCTTCGACGAAGCGCGTGAATCTGGCGTGTTGAACTACGGAGGCTCGGACGAGGGCGTACCCGTCGTGCGCAACATGTTGTTGGCACTCGACGGTCTCACTTTCGGTGATCGTCAGTTGGACACGGTCGTGGAGTCCACTGATGCAAACGGTCAAGTGGTGCGTGACGCAACGACGGCGCGATTCTTCAAGCTCGACGTCCTTGGACAGCTGATGCACACTGCAGCAAGTCCGCCCGTGGCGTACCTGCTCTTCGCCTTTGGTTTGGCGCTGTTGTTGTTCGAGATGTTCACGGCCGGCGTGGGAATCGCCGGTGTAGTGGGCGCCGCGTTCACCGTGCTCGGTTCGTATGGCTTGACCGAGCTACCGACGCGACCAATCGCCGTTGCATTGATCCTGCTCGCCATGCTCGCTTTTGCCGTCGATGTGCAAGTGGGAGTGCCCCGACTGTGGACGGGAGTCGGACTCGTCATGTTCGTCGTTGCCTCGTTCATGATGTATCGACCGATCGATGGCAGTGACCTTCGGTTGTCGTGGATCACGTTGATATCAGGAGTCGCATCGATTGCACTCGCATTCATCGTCGGTATGCCGAGCATGGTGCGAACTCGATTCGCCACGCCGACCATCGGCAGGGAATGGATGGTCGGCCTCGAGGGACAGGCAGTGGGTGCCGTCGATCCGGAGGGCACGGTGTCGGTGAAGGGTGCGAAGTGGCGTGCACGAACCAACAGAGCCACGCCGCTGAATGCAGGCGATCAGTGCAGGGTGGTGGCGATCGATGGAGTCACCCTCGAGGTGGAGCCGCTCGAAGGTGGCGCCCGCGACTATCGCGAAATGCGCAAGGGAAGGGACCATTAACAGTTCGATCGAACGGCGACTCGCAGCCGACGCGGCCGAGATGCAGCCGATCGATTGGGTGTTGTTGTTCGTCCCCGGGGTGATCTGGGGTTCGTCGTTCTTCCTGATCGCCGAAGCAATGGAGTCGTTCTCGCCCGGCCTCGTCACGCCGATGCGTGTGCTCTTTGGGTGCCTCACGCTGACGCTCATTCCCGGTTCGCGCAAACCCGTGGATCGCACCGCGTGGAAGCCGATTGCATTGCTCGGTGTGGTGTGGTTGGCGGCGCCACTCACGACGTTTCCATTCGCTGAACAACACGTGTCGTCCAGCGTGACGGGCATGTTGAACGGTGGAACACCGTTGTTCGCCGCCACCGTGGCTGCGATCATCACGCGGCGCTTGCCGCACCGCGGACAAGTCATCGGAATCCTCATCGGTATGTCGGGGATCGTGTTGATTGCGCTACCGACATTGCGAGAGGGTTCGTCGAGCGCATTCGGTGTGATGTTGATCGTGTCTGCATTGATGATGTACGGCGTAGCGATCAACATTGCTGGCCCGCTGCAACAGAAGTTCGGCACACTCCCGATCTTGTGGCGCGCAGAGTTGGTGGCGATCGTCATCTTGGCCCCGATGGGAATTGCTGCGATCCAGAACAGCGACTTCGAGTGGGTGCCGTTCCTCGCACTCGTCGTGCTCGGCGTGTTCGGCACGGCGATTGCGCACATGATGGCCGCCACGATGGCGGGCCGGGTGGGGCCAACGCGGGCATCAGCGAGCACGTACGTCATGCCCGCCGTTTCGTTGCTGCTCGGAGTAGTGGTACGTGACGAGAGTGTGCACCCGCTCGCACTCGTCGGCAGTGTCGTGGCGGTGCTCGGCGCATGGGTGTTGGGCAGAGCCAAGCGAGCGTGACATGACCGGCGACGTGGACGCCGTGCCGTTGCGGCCGGCCGCCACCGTGATGCTGATTCGCGATCATCCGCTCGACGGTCTCGAGGTGTTCATGTTGCAGCGCACGCTGAAAGCGGCGTTCGCGAGCGGGATGTATGTGTTTCCTGGCGGCCGAGTGGATGACGTGGATGACGAGCACGTGCTCGAAGGGCTATGCGACGGTCGGACGGACGAGGAAGCGAGCGCGCTACTCGGTCTCGAGCGAGGTGGACTCGCGTATTGGGTGGCCGCGATTCGGGAGAGTTTCGAAGAGGCGGGGGTGTTGCTCGCTCGCAGGTCCAGCGAGAGCGAGCCATTGCGCTTCGACGACAAGGATTCACACGTCCGATTCGGCACGGCTCGACAGGGTGTCAATGATGGCTCGTTACGGTTCGTCGACCTCTGCCTGAGAGAGGGACTGCG
>CAZWKD010000031.1:2837-14338 GCA_964633985.1 uncultured Acidimicrobium sp.
TCGGTGAAGCAAGGCGATTCGATACGCGTTTCTTCGTCGCGCCCGCTCCGGCGTTTCAGGAACCGCTGCACGACGACGGCGAGACGATCGACAGTCTGTGGGTGACGCCAAGCGAAGCGCTGGCACGCCATCGCGAAGGCAAGTTGGCGATGATTCCACCGACCATCAGCAATCTCGAGTTCCTGTTGCAGCATGACACCGTGAGTTCGGCCCTCGACGCAGCCAAGCGAGTGGGTGTTCCACCGAGCATCACGCCACGCCTACGCACCGACAAAGACGGTCGGGTGATTGGTGTGATCTTGCCGGGTGACGCCGATTACTAGACGCGAGCCTTCACCTGCACGGCGACGGCTTCGGGCGTGCGAGCCGAACAACCAGCGAGTGATTCGTTCGACACCGTGCTGTCGATGATCGCTGCGGCGATCGTGGCGAACTCGCGAGCCGCTTCGCCCGTGCCGGTGAGAGCGACGGGATTGCCACTATCGCTACCCGCGGCCACCGCATTCTCGATCGGAATACGTCCGAGCAACTCGACACCGATCTCGTGTGCGAGCGCCTCGCCTCCACCACTGCCGAAGAGTGCATACGACTGGCCGTGTTCACAGGTGAACGAACTCATGTTCTCGATCACGCCCGCGACACGGAGGAAACTGCGACGCGCCATGTCGGCTGCGCGAATGGCAACTTTTTGGGCCGACGTGGCAGGAGTGGTGACGATGATCAAGTCCGTGCGCGGCAACATACGCGCGAGGCCCATCTGCACGTCGCCCGTGCCGGGAGGCATGTCGATCAACAAGTAATCGAGGTTGCCCCAGTGCACGTCGTTGAGGAACTGTTCGACGGCCTTGGTCAACATCAAACCCCGCCACATCAGCGCGGTGCCCTCATCTTCGACCAACATGCCGGTGGACACCACCTTGAGTAGACCCGAGCCCACCTTGCGCTCACTCGGAATGATCTTCGGCTTGTCGGATCCGTCCACACGTTCGGCCTCGAGGCGATCGCTCATGCCGAGCATGCGCGGTACGGAAAATCCCCAAATGTCGGCATCGAGTACGCCGACGACATGACCTCGTGCTGCGATCGCTGCGGCGAGGTTGACGGTGACCGAGCTCTTGCCGACGCCACCCTTACCGCTGGCGATCGCCAACACGCGGGCCGAGTTCGGCACCGCGGTGTCGCCGGCTTGTTCGCGAGCGTTCCACCGTGCACGGGTCATCACGGCGCTGCGTTCATCGGCGGTCATCTCGCCCCACTCGATCTTCACCTTGGTTACACCCGGGTGGGTTTCCACGCGTGACTCGATGTCCTTCTTGATCTGGGCGCGCAACGGACAGCCCTTGATCGTCAACTTGATCGGAATGGTGACGAGTCCGTCAGCATCGACGAGGGGGGTACCGGCCATGCCGAGGTCGACGATGTTGTCGCCGAGTTCTGGGTCGATGACGGCCCGCAACATGTCGGCTACTTGGGCGCTCGTGGGAGGCGCTGGACGGCGCTCGGACATGGAAATCAACCTACTGGTGGGTACTGACAATCGGGAAGCAGTGCTTGCCATTGCTCGGGCACCGAGCGGTAGTCTGACCGCATGATCACGCTCACTGACTCCGCAGCAAAGAAAGTCAAGCAGTTGCTCGCCGACGAAGGTGCCGACGACTTGGCACTTCGAGTGGCCGTTCGTCCCGGGGGATGCTCGGGATTCTCGTACGAGATGTTCTTCGATGGCGACATCTCTGCCGAAGACCAGACGGCGACCTTCGGTGAAGTGAAGGTCGTGGTCGACGCCGCCTCGTCGCAGTTGTTGGTCGGCGCGAGCCTCGACTACCAGGACGGTCTGCAGGAAGCCGGGTTCAAGATCAACAACCCGAACGCCACCCGTACCTGCGGCTGCGGCAACAGCTTCAGCTGATCAGCGAGTTCGCTTCGAGCGACTCGCGCACTTCCACTTCGTCGAACACGGCATCGAGTCGGTCGACGAGCACACCGTCGTCGTCGATGACGAAGAGCGCCGGCTCGTAGGTCATGTTGAGCGCAGTCACTGCGGGAGCGACGGTGCTGAGCGTGGCATCCGTGTAGATCTCGGCGTGCACGCAGGTGACCGCGTCACCGATTTCTTCACGCACCTTGAGCACTCCGTCGAGCGCGGGTGTGCACGTGCCCGTGGAGCAGTATGCGGGAGTGCCAACCAGGTAGAGAACGGGCTTACCGAGTGCCAAAGCTTCGGTGAGAGTGATGTCGTGCAGCGGACACGGCTCGGGTTTGCGCGTGCAGATCGGATCGACACCACGTGCGTCGGCGACGGTAGGAGTGTCGAACGCAGGGAACAGATCGCCGACGAGCGGAACGAGAATCTCCTCCCGTGCGGAGACCTGAACGGCGGCTCCTGTCGGTGAGATGCCATCCACGATCAGTGTGTAGAAGCCTGGCTTATCCACGTTGAAGCGGAACGGCCAGTAGGGCGAGTCGAGTCCGGCATCGTGACGGGAAGCGGAGATACCCGCGGCGATCTCTTCGCCACTCTCGGAGTCGAAGAGCCTGGCCATCAGTACGTCGGGAATGTCGATCGCATCGTCGACCGTGAGGACGCCGTTTTCGTTGGCGAGCGAGATTGGCGCGCGCACGGCGCCAGGCACGAGCACTTGAGGAAAGCGCTGCACGACGGTAAGCGAACCCGTGTCGAGTGACTCGCCAGACGAACATGCGGTGAGGACACCTGCCGTGCCTACAGAACCGAGCGTGGTGAGGGTGATGAAACGTCGGCGCGAGAGCACGACCTGATTGTACGACTGGGTATGCAACGGCCGACGAGCGGGGACGAGGGACGAATGAAACGAAGCGTCTAGATTGTCGGCATGGCATCGAAGAAGCGCACGCCGAAGAAGGCGATCAAGTCTGCAAGCAAGAAGTCGACCACCAAGAAGCCGAACACGAAGAAGTCGAACACGAAAAGCGCGAGCACCAAGAAGGCGGGGGCTGCACTTGGCCCGTACACGCCGGTGGTGCGCGCAGGAGATTGGGTGATCGTGTCTGGTCAGCTGGGCGTCGTGGACGGCAAGTTGGTGTCGGGCGGCGTGGCAGGCCAAACCGCACAAGCGGTGATCAACCTGAAGAACCAACTCGCCACCATGGGTCTCACCCTGCAGGACGTGAAGAAGACGCTGTGCTTCCTCACCGACATGGACACCTTCACTACGTTCAACGATGCATATGTGAAGGGATTCGGCGGAAGTCGACCCGCTCGCAGCACCATCGGTGTCGCCGCCCTGCCATTCCGTGGCGCGGTGGAGATCGAGGCGTGGGCCTTCAAGCCAGTACGGTAGAGACATGGCTGGCGCAGTGATTCTCGTGCTCGTTCTGCTCGGATTCCCGATCGTGGTAGGTCTCGGAACCGCGGTGCTCGCAGCGATCCTCGGGTTCTTCCTGAACAAGGACGCCGACGTTCGTCACGCGGGCAGCGAGCTCGTGCAACTCAACGACTGAGCACCTTGACCGATCTCCTCATCCGCGACGCCCTCGTCGTCGCCACGATGGATGACGAACGCCGTGAAATCGTCGGCGGGTGGGTTGCCATCACCAACTCGAAGATCAGTGGCATTGGAACGAGTGGGACTGAGCCGTCCGCACATGAAGTGATCGATGCGCGCGGATGTCTGGTGACGCCCGGCTTGATCAACACCCACCACCACCTGTATCAGAACCTCACGCGTGCGTATCCGCCGATGACGACGGCACCACTGTTCGGTTGGTTGCAGTCGTTGTATCCGTTGTGGAGCACGCTCGATGAGGAGTCTGCCCACGTGTCTGCTTGGGTCGGTCTTGCTGAACTCGCATTGTCAGGTTGCACGACCTCGACCGACCACTTGTACGTGCATCCTGCTGGTGCCGGCGATCTGCTGACAGCAGAGATCGAGGCGGCCAAGGACCTCGGAATGCGATTCCACCCGACGCGGGGTTCGATGTCGCTCTCCGTGAAAGACGGTGGCTTGCCCCCCGACAACGTGGTACAGGACCACGACGTGATCCTCGCCGAATCCGAAGCGGCGGTGAAGCGTCACCACGACCGCAGCCACGGAGCGATGGTGCGAGTCGCCTTGGCGCCCTGCTCTCCGTTCAGTGTGACGAAGAAGTTGATGATCGAGTCAGCGGAGTTGGCCGAGAAGTTGGACGTGCGACTACACACACACTTCGCCGAAAACAGCGAAGACGACGACTACTCGGTGGCCACCTTCGGTTGTCGACCAACGCAGTACTTGGAAGAGGTGGGTTGGTGCACGAATCGCACGTGGGTGGCGCATTGCGTGATGCCGAACGACGACGAGGTGCAACGACTGGGCAAGGCTGGAATCGGTGCTGCGCATTGTCCGAGCAGCAACTTGATCCTCGCCTCAGGCATTTCACCGGTGGTGGCGTTGCGACGCGCAGGGGTACACGTGGGTCTGGGCGTGGATGGATCATCGTCGGCCGACTCTGCGTCACTGTGGCTCGAGGCACGGCAGGCGATGTTGTTGGCGAAGTTGCGTGATGGGGCCAGTGCAGGAAACGCGCGCATGGCTCTCGAGATCGCCACACGGGGAGGTGCGGGCTGTCTCGGTCGAATTGGTGAGATCGGTGAGCTATCCGTCGGTGCGGCGGGTGACGTCGCGGTGTGGTCGTTGCAGGGGCCCAGATTCGCGGGAGCCATCGCCGACCCGATCGAAGCTTGGTTGCGCTGTGGGCCGGTGTCAGCAACGCACGTAGTGGTCAACGGCAAGTCGGTGGTGCGTGATGGCGAGCTCGTGTCGCCGCGGGTGGACGAGATGCTGCGCAGTCACGACCGCCTGGCACGACGGATGCAGAACTTCGTCGCGTAGCAAGGACACCATGAACGTCGGCAATGCGCTCGTCGTATTCGGCGCGATCTTCCTCGCCGAACTTCCCGACAAGACGATGCTCGCCACATTGATGTTGTCGACACGCTTTCGACGTCGTATTCCGACGTGGATCGGTGTGTCGTCCGGCTACCTCGTTCACGTGGCGCTTGCCGTAACTCTCGGATCTGCACTCAGTAGGTTGCCGACCACGCCCGTGCAAGTGGTGGTGGGCATGCTGTTCATCGTCGGGGGCGTCGTGATGTTGCGAGGTGATTCAGATCAACGCGATGAAGTCGACGCACCGACGAACCTGAGCGCCGTGCGTGTTGCTTGGACGTGTGCATCCGTGATTTTGGTGGCGGAGTTTGCCGACCTCACACAGCTGGCGACTGCTGGTTTTGCCGCGCGGTTCGAGGATCCGATCGCAGTCGCGGTTGGGGCGGGTGCAGCACTCGTCACCGTTTCTGGACTCGCGGTGCTGGCGGGAGCGTGGCTCGCCTCGCGACTTCCCATGCGACTGATTCGCCGTGCAGCGGCCGTCGTCTTTCTCGCGATCGGCGCGGTGACGCTCGTGTCGACGTTCTGACTACGTCAGTGTTCTGAACTGGTCGTTTACGCCGACCAGCCGGTCTGGCCGAATCGGTAACCGACGCTACGCACCGTCTGAATCAGGAACGCATTTTCTTCACCGAGTTTCGCGCGCAGGCGTCGAACATGGACGTCCACCGTTCGCGCTCCACCGAAGTATTCGTACCCCCACACTCGCGAGAGCAGCGTCTCTCGGGAGAACACGCGACCAGGGTTCTGAGCAAGGAACTTGAGTAACTCGTATTCCATGTACGTGAGGTCGAGTGCACGACCGGCGAAAGTTGCTTGGTAGGTCTCGAGGTTGAGCACCAAGCGGTCGTACTCCACCAGTGATTCGCGGTTGCCCTTCAGCTCGCGCCAGAAGAGGTGGGTGAGACGAGCCTCAAGTTCGCGAGGGTGGAACGGGGTAAGACAGAAGTCGTCGAACAGTTCATCGCGTAGCTCGAGATCGCTGAGTTGAGCGCCCGAAACCAAGACGAGCAATCTGGGAATGGGAACGTCACGGCGACGCAGGGCTCGACACATTGCCCATCCGCCTTCTGGATCGTCGTCACACATCACCACGGCGCCCGACCAGCCGCCCTCGGGTTCGTTGCGCCAGGCTTCCTCGCCCGTCGAGAACGCCTTCCAGCGATACCCGGCAAGGTCGAGTGTGCGAGCGAGTTCGATCGGTGCGGGCGCGGGAAACACGGCCAGCATCTTCAATGCGGGGCCGGGTTCCTTGTACGCGGTCATAGTGACTTGAGGTACCGATCGGTCTCGAACTGGCTGATGTGCGTCTTGTAACCGCGCCACTCCGCACGCTTGTTGCGGAGGAACCATTCGAAGATGTGGTCACCGAGTGTCTCGGCGACGAGTTGCGAACCTTCCATCAACTTGAGTGCCTCCGACAGCGACTGCGGGAGTTGTTGCACGCCGAGCTTGTCGAGTGCGGCGTCGTCCATCTCGAAGAGATTGGAATCGGCCTCGAAGGGAAGTTCGTAGTTTTGTTCGATTCCGCGCAATCCGGCGGCGAGGATCACGGAGAACGCGAGGTACGGGTTGCACGCGGGATCAGGAGAGCGGTACTCGATGCGGGTGGCAAGCGGGTTGGCCCGCTTGGGCACCGGTACGCGGATCAATCCGCTGCGGTTGTTGCGCGCCCACGACACGTGAACCGGGGCTTCGAAACCAGGAACCAAACGCTTGTATGAGTTGATCGTCTGGTTGGTGATCGCAGTGATCTCGCTCGCATGCACCAGCAAACCCGCCATGAACTTCTTCGCGGTGTCCGAGAGGCTGTATCCATCGCCTGCATCGTGGAAGGCGTTGTCCTCACCGTCGAACAAGCTGAGGTGGAGGTGCATGCCAGAACCCTGGATCGACTCCAAAGGCTTGGGCATGAACGTGGCATGGACACCGTGCATCGCGGCGATCTCGCGGACGACGAATCGGAACGTCATCACGCTGTCGGCCATCGTCAATGCGTCGGTATGACGTAGGTCGATCTCGTGTTGGCTCGGGGCATCTTCGTGGAACGAGTACTCGACGGGGATACTCATCGTCTCCAGTGTGCGGATGGTCTCCTTGCGCAACGAACTGGCGACGTCGGTACTGGTGAGGTCGAAGAATCCGCCGTGGTCGAGCGGAACCGGCTTGGCTCCGTCTTGCGGTGGCGCGAAGTAGAAGTACTCGATGTCGGGTGCCACGTAAAACGAGAAGCCCTTGTCGCGTGCGACTCGCAGATTGCGGCGAAGCACCTGGCGCGGGTCTCCATCGAAGGCGGTGCCGTCGAGGTTGGCGATGTCGCAGAACACGCGCGCTTCGGCGCTCTTGCCGTCGACCCAGGGCAGGACCTCGAAGGTGTTGACGTCGGGGATGGCGAGCACGTCGCTCTCCTGGATGCGGCTATAGCCATCGATGGACGAGCCGTCGAACGACATTCCGTCGTTGAGTGCGTTCTCCATCTCGGCGGGGGAGATGGCGAACGACTTCAAGTTGCCAAGGACGTCGGTGAACCACAGACGGACGAGACGAATGCCGCGCTCCTCGATCGTGCGCAACACGTAATCACGACGGTGATCCTGCATCGAACTCACCCCCTCAGTGTGCCGAGTGGCGGGGCGGTCGGCACCCGTGGCACCGACCGCCGCTCGCGCTACTTCTTCTTTTTCTTGCTGGGTGCCTTCTTCGGCTTGGCGGCCGCCTTGGCCGGGGTCTTCTCGTTCGAGCAGATCGTGTCGATCAAGAGACGGGTGACGGTGTACGGATCGCAATTGGCGTTCGGACGACGATCTTCCGCGTAACCCTTCTTGTCACGTGCAACCGACCACGGGATACGCACCGATGCTCCGCGGTGCGAGACACCGAAGCTGAATTGGTTCCATGGCGCAGTCTCGTGCTTACCGGTGAGACGGCTCTGGATGTCGTGACCGTAGTTGTGGACGTGCTCGTCCACCTTCTTGCTCAACGCCTCGCACGCTGCTTCGATCGCGACGTAACTCTGGCGCATTGCCTTGGTGGAGAAGTTGGTGTGCGCGCCGGCGCCGTTCCAGTCGCCCTTTTGTGGCTTCGCAGCGAGCGATACGACGACGTCGTAGTCCTCGGCGATGCGATCCATCAACCAACGCGCAACGATGAGGTGGTCACTCACCGTGATCGCGTCTGCGGCACCGATTTGATATTCCCACTGGCCCGGCATCACCTCGGCGTTGGTTCCTTCGATCATCAGTCCTGCTTCGATGCACGCCCACGTGTGCTCTTCGATGATCTCGCGACCCATCACGCGACCGGCGCCGACGCCGCAGTAGTACGGACCTTGTGGAGCCGGCTCGCCGCTCTCTTCGGGGAATCCGAGCGGGCGTCCGTTCAAACGCATGAACGTGTACTCCTGCTCGATGCCGAAGATCATCTCGTGAGCAGCGAACTTCTTGGCCGTTTCGACGAGCGCGGCACGCGTGTTGGTGGGGTGCGGGGCACCCGTCGTGGTGAGCATGACCTCACACAGCACGAGGATGTTCTTGCCACCACGGATCGGGTCCTTGCAGGTGAACACGGGCTTGAGCATGCAATCGGACTTGTCGCCCGTGGCTTGCTCGGTGGATGAGCCGTCGAATCCCCAGATCGGAGGAGTCTTCACGCTGTCCTTCAAGATCTTCGTCTTGGAGCGCAGCATGGGGGTGGGTTGATGACCATCGATCCAGATGTATTCGGCCTGATACGGCATGGTGTTCCTCTCATGAGCAGTGGACTCGTGGAAGTCCGATTTATCGAAGTGCAAAGTCTGGCATTGCGCAGTTTCTCGGCCGTTGCCCGTTTGTAAACGCCGTGTGAAGTTTGTCGGGAATGGGTGGGCGTAGCCTGAACTATGTGACGACGCTGCGAGTCGCCCTCGCCCAGTTGAACCCCACAGTGGGTGATTTGACGGGCAATGTCCGGGCGCTCACCGATTCTTACGAGCGAGCGGCTCGGGAGCACGCGGACGTGGTCGTGTTTGGCGAACTGTCGATCACGGGTTACCCGCCCGAGGATCTCGTACTCAAGTCGGGATTCGTGAGCGAGAACCTCCGGTTGCTGCACGAGTTCGCGGCGACCACCGGGACCTGCGCGGCAATCGTCGGATTCGTCGATCGGGAAGGCGAACGCCTGTACAACGCTGCCGCCGTGTGCGCCAACGGCAAAGTGGAGGGCACTTACCGCAAGCACTTGTTGCCGAACTATCGGGTGTTCGACGAGGAGCGATATTTCGAACCGGGTGAGTCGAACACGTTGTTCCGTATCGGTGGAGTGACGTGCGGCCTCACGATTTGTGAGGACATCTGGTTTGCCGACGGTCCCGTTCGCACGCAAGCAAGTGCTGGCGCGTCGGTGATGCTCAACATCAACGGCTCGCCGTTCCACCGAGGGCGAATGGGTGAACGAGAGCAACTCGTCGTCGGTCGCGCAGGAGACAACGACTGCGCCGTGGTGTACGTGAATCAGGTGTGTGGACAAGACGAACTCGTCTTCGACGGGGGGAGCATGGTCGTTGCCCATGACGGCTCACTTCTCGCTCGTATGCGACAGTTCGAAGAGGACTTTCTCGTCGTCGATATCGATGCACATGACAAGCCGATCACTGGCAAGGTCGTGCTCGTGACTGAGGCGTCGAAAGAGAGGAAGGCGATTCCTGCCTCGAGAGTGGAGCCAGTGCTCGATGAGCTGGAAGAGATACATCGCGCATTGGTACTCGGTACGCGGGACTACGCACGAAAGAACGGCTTCACGGACGTGGTCATTGGACTCTCTGGGGGCATCGATTCAGCACTCGTCGCTGCGATCGCTGTCGAGGCACTCGGTGCCGAACATGTGCACGGCATTTCGATGCCCTCGCGCTATTCGAGTCAGGGTTCGCGGGATGACGCGGCCGAGCTCGCGCGCAACCTGGGGATCAGGATGGACACGATCGAGATCGAGCCTGCCTTCGATGCGTACTTGCGTATGACACAGGCGATTTTCGGTGATCGACCACAAGATCTGACTGAAGAGAACTTGCAGAGCCGAGTGCGAGGAACGACGCTGATGGCGCTGTCCAACAAGTTCGGCTGGATGGTGTTGACTACCGGCAACAAGAGCGAAGTGGCCGTCGGTTATTTCACCCTGTATGGCGACTCGGTAGGTGCGTATGCCGTGATCAAGGACGTGTTCAAGACGACCGTGTACCGACTCTGTGAACGGATCAACGAGCGCGCAGGTCGTGAGGTGATTCCCACATCGACGATCACCAAGCCACCGTCAGCGGAGTTGCGACCGGACCAACGAGATGACCAGTCGTTGCCGCCATACGACGTACTCGACCCGATCCTCACGATGTACGTGGAAGACGACCTGACGATTCAGGAGATCGTGGCCAAGGGGCACGACGAGCAACTGGTGCGGCGCATTGCACGACTGGTGGATGCGAGTGAATACAAGCGCCGGCAAGCGCCACCTGGCGTGCGTGTGTCGACGAAGGCATTTGGCAAGGACCGACGAATGCCGATCACGAACCTATTTCGCGGTTGAGCTCTCGCTCCTGGCGAGCCTTCCGTGTTGCAGGATCAACGCGATCGCCACGAGTGCCAACACCGGACCGAGGAGTGCGGCGATGCGAATGCCGTGATCTTCGTACACCCGGGTAGAGACGAGTGACATCAGTGCTCGACCAAGCGCTCCCGCGCCGAGCACCCATCCGAACCCCACGGCTGGATTGTTCGGCACGATGGTCGAGGCGACGGGGAGCAGGCTGACCACGGAGAACTCGAAGCCGAGCAGATAGATCGCGATTCCGAGAAGGCCGACGAACAACACGTCAGCACCCATGGCGAGCAGGATTCCCCCAGGGACGATGAGGAACGCGCCGAGCGCGATGCTGCGCTCCTTGCCCCAGCGATCAGTGCGGGATGCACTGCCCGTCGATGACAGCAACTCCACTGCACCGAGCGCGAACCCCACGATCGTCAGACCCGCAGCCTCGAAGCCGAAGTCGTCACTCAGCCACGATCCGAAGGTGACGAAGAGATTCTGTGCGGCCGACATGATGCAAAACATGGCGAGAACGACGAGCCAACCACGTCCGCGAATTGCAGCGCCTGATCGTTCGTGGTGCACGCGAGATTTCGGTTCGTTGGTGACGCGTCTGGCGATGCCGATGGTGAGGACGACCACCATTCCCACGGCTACGAGAAAAGCGACGCGCCAACTGGAGATCGCAGTGACGACTCCCAGCACCGAAACGCCGACCAACAACCCGAGTGCCCATGACATCTCGGTGAGACCGGTGATGCGTCCGCGCTGCGCGTAGGGAACATGATCCGCGATCCAGGCTCCGAGCCCGATGTCGAATGCTTGCTTGGTGAAGACGAGAACGGTGATACCGACCGCGAACCACAGGAGCGAGGGAGCAACGGCCGCAATTGCGCACCCGACACCAGTGCCGATGAGTCCGATGACCATGCTCGCCCGGTGCGACACACGCTCGGTGAACCGACCGACCATCGGCGAGAGCAGGCCCGTGAGCTCGGAGAGGAAAATCGCGAAGCCTGCTTGGGAGAGCGTGACATCGAG
>CAZWKD010000032.1:0-7751 GCA_964633985.1 uncultured Acidimicrobium sp.
TGCAAACCGCCGGGGAGGTGGATGCCACAGTTCTGTCCCGACTCCTTCTCGATCTCCTTGTACAGGTTCACCGTGTACTGCTGGAGGCGCGCCACGTTCGGGTCGCCGTTGAGGGTGTGCATGCCGCCTGCCGCGTGCCACGTGGAGCCTGCCGTGAGTTCCTTGCGCTCCACGAGGACGACGTCCGTCCAGCCTTCCTTCGTGAGGTGATACAACACCGAAGCGCCGACGACACCGCCTCCGATGACGACGACCTGTGCGGATGATTTCATGAACGTGCCTTTCTTTCTAGAAGTCGGTCTTCACGCCGCCCTCGGCGACGCGACGCTTGGTGAACTCGGCCAACTCTTCCTTGATGGCTGAGTCGATTGCTGGTTCCTGGTACTCGGCGATGTATGTCTTGGCCAGTTCGGTGGCCTTCTGGTCGGCCGTCGGCTTGCCCGCCTCGGCCCACGATTCGTAGTTGCGCCAATCGGACAGCAGTGGCTTGTAGAACGCCGTGCGGAAGCGATCCTGCGTGTGTTGCACACCGAAGAAGTGGCCGCCAGGACCAACCTCGCCAATGGCATCGTGGGCGAGCGTTGCTTCGTCGACGACGATCGGCTCGAGGTATTCGGCGATCATCTGCAACAGGTCGGCATCGAGGATGAACTTCGGCAGCGAGGCATGGAGGCCACCCTCCATCCAGCCAGCGCCGTGCATCAGGAAGTTGACGCCGCCTTGGATGGCGCCCCACAGCGAGAACACGCTCTCGTATGCGGCTTGCGCGTCGAGTGCGTTTGCTGCGCAGACGTTGCTCGAGCGATAGGGGACGCCGTAACGGCGGGCCAGCTGACCACCCGCCATTGCGGTGCGCATGTACTCGGGGGTTCCGAACGCCGGCGCGCCCGACTGCATGTCGACGTTCGACGTGAAGCCGCCGTAGGCCACTGGTGCGCCCGGGTTGACGACTTGCGTGAAGACCATTCCGGCGAGCGCCTCGGCATTCTGCAGTGACAACGCGCCAGCCAACGTGACGGGTGCCATTGCGCCCGCCAACGTGAACGGGGTGATGATCACGAGTTGGTTGTGCTTGGAGAATTCCATGATGCCTTGCAACATCGGAATGTCGAGACGCAGTGGTGACGACGAGTTGATGATCGTGAACACCGACGGTTCTTTGCTGATCTGCTCGTGACTCACGCCACGTGCGATTCGCACCATCTCGAGCACGTCACGGTTGCGCTGAGCACCGAGGCTGTAGCAGTGGATCACCTTGTCACACATGGTGAGCATGTCGTAGGTGGTCTCGATGTGGCGGATGGACGAGTGCAAGTCCACCGGTTCGACTGGATAGCCGGCAAGGAAGTGGATGACGTTGAACATCGAAGTCAACTTGACGAGATCCTGGAAGTTCTGGCGTGTACCGGCGTGCCGCGTGCCATCAAGCTCGACGAAATTGGGTGGGCTCGCCACACTGCCGAACGCCATCCAGTTGCCGCCGACACGCAGATTGTGCTCAGGGTTGCGCGCGTGCATCGTGAACTCGCTTGGGCAGGTCTTGATCGCTTCCATCACGAACGCTGGATCGAAGCGCACACGGGCGTCGGTGATCTTCACTCCATCCTTGGGTAGCAGTGCCCGAGCGTCTGGTTCGAGGAAGTCGATGCCGTGCTCCGAGAGCACTCGCAGGGAGGCCAGGTGGATGGACTCCACTTGATCGTCGGAGAGGACCTTCGTCGGCCCGTAGGTCATCCGCGGTTGCTTGAACGGTTTCTGCTCCGGCAGGCGCGATCGAGGGGCGCCCGAACGTTCACGACCGCGCCGACGTCCAGCGCCTGTATCTGCTCCGCTCACAATCCCTCCAAACAAATGGCGCCTCGGGAAGACTCCCGTGCGCCGAGGAGAGAGGTTAGTTGCCCCTCCGCCTCTTGATCTCTTCGGAGATCGCAGGAACCACCTTGTGCAGGTCGCCGATCACCGCGTATCCCGCCTTGGTCACGATGTTCGCTTCCTTGTCGGTGTTGATGGCGATGATGTTCTTGGAGGCCATTGCCCCCACCCAGTGCTGGATGGCTCCTGAAATGCCGCAGGCGATATAGACGTCTGGAGCAATGCGGGTACCCGTCTGGCCCACTTGGTCGGTGTGGTTGCGCCAGCCGTTGTTGGTGACAGCCCGGGAGCAGCCAACGACTCCGCCGAGCAGCGATGCCAGTTCCTCGAGGGGAGCGAAGGCTTCCGCCGAACCGACGCCGCGGCCACCGCTCACCACTACTGGTGCAGTGGCAAGCGTGACGCCAGCCACTCGCTCCACTCGATCACGAACGAACGAGTGCAATACGGCAGCGGGGAGGTCGACGTTCATCGTCTTGGCGCTCACGGTGGCAGGCGATTCACTCGCTTCCACAGTGTGGTTGGCGAGGGTGACGAGCTTGATTGGTGCGTCGAGTTCTGCTGCTTCCATCAGCGAGCCACCCCAACGGGTGCGCACCACCTTCAGCGAGTTCGAACCATTGAACGAGTCGTCGAACTCGGTGCAGTTCATCGAAGCCGGCAAATCGAGTCGAGCAGAAACCTGGGCAATCACTTCATGACCGCGGTCGGTGCCGCAACCCATCACCACCTGCGGGTTGATCGACTTGATCAACTGAGTGACCGCTTCACCCCACGCCTCGGGGCCGTAGTCGACGAGTGCGTCGTGATGCAGTTGATGCACGACACCTGCGCCGAATTTGCCACAGGTGTCGGCAAGTGCGTCGGCGTTCGCGCCCACGGTGACTGCTTCGAGCGGGGAGCCAATCTGCTTGGCGAGATTGCGTGCCGCGGTGAGTACGCCTAGTGAATGCGTGGAGATGGTTCCGCGGTCGTGTTCGACGATGACGAGGACGCTCACTTGAATACCCCCAATTCGACGAGCAGGTCGACCACCGCAGGAGCGGCCTCTGGGCCCGTGCCCAGAATCTGCGTGTTGCTTACGCGCTCCGGTGGGCGCTGCAGCGTGATCATCTTCAATCCGCCTGTTGGTGCCTCCTGCACGACGCGGGACACTTCGGCCTTCTTCGAGGCAAGGCGTCCCTTCATCGTGGGATAGCGGGGAAGGTTGATGCCTTCCTTGATCCCTACGCAACTCGGCATCGGCAGTTGGTAGATCTCCTGACCTGCGTCGCTCTCGCGCCGCACGACGGCCACCTGACCTTCGGCCTCCAAGCCCTTTGCGCCGTTGACCATCGGACGACCGAGCGCATATGCCGTACGTACACCAACTTGGTAACCGCACGAGTCTGCCGACTCGTTACCGAACAAGATCAGGTCGTACGCGCCCTCGGAGGATTCGAGTTGACGGATCGTCTGTGTGATCGCCGCAGCGGTGCGCTGCGGATCCCAATCGCCACCATCGATGGGCACGAGCACGGCTTTCACCGCGCCCACGCTCACCGCGGTGCGCAACTGTTCTTCGGCTTCGGCGGGGCCGAGTGTGAGCACGGTGACTTCGCCACCGTGCTTCTCGACGAGTTGCACTGCGGCTTCCACCGCGCACTCCTCGTGTGGACTCACGGTGAACCCGAGGAACGCCGTGTCCACTGCCTGACCGTCATCGGTGATGTTGATGCGAGCACCTGGGGCAGGCACGCGCTTCACGCAGACGAGGATCTTCATCGAATCAGCTCTTCATCCGGGCGTCGGTCGGGTCGAACAACGGCTGGCTGCCGACACGGGCGACCTTCACGGGGAAGAGTTCGTTCATGTACATCACGCGCAACTCGTTGCCCTCGACGGCGTGCTCCGGTGGGAGGTATGCCAAGAGGAGGTACTTGCCGAGCGACGGTGCTGCACCCGCGGTGGTCACGCGCGAGACACGACCCTTGGCATCGACGATGCGCTCACCGTTCTTGGTGAGGATCGGTTCGTTGCCACCGGTCGGGTAGCGCTTGATGCCCGACTTGCTGGTGTGATCGAGGATCTCGAGCGTGCACATCGTGGCGGCGAGCTTCTCTTCGCGAGCCTTGAGGTATTCCGCCTTGCCGATGAAGTCGGCCGACTTCACCTTCGGGCGAGCCAAACCAGCTTCGACCGGGTTGTACTCGCTCTCGAGTTCGGCACCCATCAGGCGGTAGCCCTTCTCGATGCGACCAGTGACGGCGTAAACGCCCATTCCCACGGGGATGATGCCGAACTCTTCGCCGGCCTTGGCGATCGTGTCCCACAAACGGAGACCGTGCTCCATCTTGGTGTACACCTCCCAGCCGTTTTCGCCGACGTACGAGATGCGGAACATCCAGGCGGGAACACCGTCGATCAGTACTTCACGCACTGAGCCGTAGGGGAACGCGGCCTGTGAGACGTCGTAGGGCACCATGCGACCCTCGGCGTCGAGGTTCATCGTGGCCTTGGCCATCGTCTTTTCCGCATTCGGGCCCCACACGCCGATCGTGCACAACGACGACGACATGTCGGTGAAGGTCACCGAGCCGTCCTGTGGCATGTGACGGGTGAACCAATACTTGTCGCGGCCACCGTCGAACGCGCCGGTGATCACGCGGAAGTGATCCTTGCCGAGTCGCATGATCGTGAGGTCGCCACGGAAACCGCCACCGGGGGTGAGTAGTGGCGTGTACACCGAGCGGCCAACTTCGACGTCGACGTTGTTGACGCACATGTACTGGAGGAACGCCATGGCACCCGGTCCGGTGAAGTCGAACTCGTTGAACGCGGTGAGGTCCACCATGCCCACCGACTCACGCATTTGCAGGTGTTCGGCGTTGGTGATCGGCGACCACCAACGGGAGTCCCACTCGTGCTCACGTGGTTGGCAAGCATCCTTGAACTTGTCCATCAACTTGGCGTTGGAGGCGAACCACTGCGGGCGCTCCCAGCCACGTGCATCAAAGAACGTGGCGCCGAGCGCCTCTTCGCGGGCGTAGAACGGACTGCGGCGCATGTCGCGCTGCGAGGCCCATTGCTCGCGTGGGTGCACGATGCCGTAGGTCTTGTTGAAGTGCTCTGCGCAACGCGCGTAGATGTGGTGCTCCGACTTCTCGTGTGGGTAGAAGCGGCTGATGTCGGACGAGTGCGGGTCGCACACGTGCGGGTAGCCGTAGGTCATCCACTCGGCGACGAGCTGGGCGATGCCGGGGCCTTCCTTGATCCACACCGCTGCGGCCGACCAGAGGTTCTTCACCTCGGGCGTCTCGCCGAGCACCGGCATGGCATCCGGCGTGAGTGACAAGAGACCGTTGATGGCGTACTTGATCTCGGCGTCACCGAGCATGTCCATCAGTTCGATGGCTTGCTCCATCTGCGGATCGAAGTCGTCCTGGGTGAGTGGCAACTCGGTGGGAGACAGTGCCGACTCTTCGTTCGACGGAATGTCGTTCGGGTGCATGAAGATCGGACGGTGGGCGTATGAACCCACTTCCATCGAACCTGCCGTCTGACGCTCGTAGCAGAACGTGTCCATGTCGCGGATGATCGGGTAGGCGACTTCGGCGTTCGACTTCTGCAAGATGTCGATCGGACCGACGTCGGCCATCTGGTGGACTGCTGGCGTGAGCGGAATGTTGGCACCAGCCATCTCGGCAACGCGCGGGCTCCACACGCCACAGGCGATGACGACGTACTCGGCTTCGATGCGACCCTTGTTGGTGACGACGGCCTTGATCTGGCCGTTCTCCGTCTCGAGGTCCATCACTTCGGTGTTGGCGAACACCTTGAGGTGACCTGCCTTGACCGCGCTCTCGCGCATCAACGTTCCTGTCTGCAGCGAGTCGACTACCGACACGCTTGGCGTATAGAAGCCACCGAGCACGATCTTGTCGTTGATGAACGGAACGAGTTCCTTCACTTCGGCGGGGGAAAGCAACTTGGCATCAATGCCCCACGACTTGGCTGACGTCATGCGACGGTTGAACTCCTCGAGGCGCTCGGGGGTGCGTGCGACTTCGATTCCGCCACACGTGTTGTTCATGCCGTGCTCGATGTATTGCTGCTGCGATGCGAGCGTGAGCAACGCCATCTCTTTGTTGTGATCGGTGGGGAAGATGAAGTTCGAGGCGTGACCGGTGGAACCACCCGGGTTGGGCAATGGTCCCTTGTCGATCAACACCATGTCGTCCCAGCCGAGCTTGGAGAGATGACCTGCCAAGCAGTTGCCGACGATGCCTGCACCGATGATCACGCACTTCGTGCGACTTGGGAACTCGCTCACTACTAACCCCCTTGAGAACGGCCACCCGATTGGTGGGCTGGCCTGACAAATCGCTAATATATCAGCACGATATCAGCCGTCAAAATTGGCTCCGTCGAGGGGCCCCAACACCCCGAGCGGAAGGAGCGACCAGGTGAGCGTCAGCCAAAGCGAGCGCGCCTACTTCGAGATCCGCGACCTGATCGTGCGAGTGGAATTGGCTCCCGGCGACGTCATCCGTGAGGACGACCTGCAGGAGCAGTTGGGAATTGGTCGGACCCCCATCCGTGAGGCCCTCCAACGTCTGGCCCGCGACCAATTCGTCACCGTGATTCCTCGACGCGGCATGTTGGTCTCCGGCGTGGACGTCACCGAGCTCTCGATGTTGTACGAGACCCGCACCATCCTCGAGCCGTATGCCACACGCTTGGCGTGTGCCCGCGGTCGACGCGAGCACTGGGATCTGATGGCCGAGGCGCTACAAGATGCGCGCAAGGCGGGAGTCACCAACGACGAGCTGATGCGCATCGACCGCACGTGTCACGAGATCGTCTGGAGCGCCTCGGGCAATCGGTTCCTTACCGACACGCTCGACATGCTGTATGCACAAAGTGATCGCCTGTGGCACCTCTACCTCTCTGACGTGTCCGACATGCGCCACGCTGTCGAGGAGCATGCCGAGATCCACGAGGCACTCGTGGCCGGCGACGCTGATCGTGCGGCGAACTTGGCCGAGGCACACATGCGCGCCTTCGATGATGAGATCAGTCAGGCCGTGCTCAAGCGGCTCGGCGCTCGCATCGACTGACTCCTACTTGTAGTTGCCGAGTACCTGCGCGGGCTCGGTCGACACGGTGTCTGGCCAGTTGGAATACCAGATGTCTGCGGCCGATCGACCGACATGAAGTGGAAGTCGATCGAAGCCTTCCACTGATCCGACGAGTGGCTCGATCATCACGTTCCAACGTGGTTTGTAGAAGAACGGAAACGACTGACGTGCGCCACCCGACTTGTTGAACACTCGGTGTGGGGTGGAGATGAGTCGTCCACCCGACCACAGTTCGAGCATGTCGCCCACGTTCACGACCATCCCGTCCGGCGGGCAGTCTGCGGTGATCCATGATCCATCGCGCAACATCACTTCGAGACCGCCGACGGGGTCGTGTGCGAGCACGGTCAGCACGTTGAAGTCCTTGTGCGGATGGATGCCCCATACGTCCTTGGTTGGCTCGGTGGGTGGGTAGTTGAGGAGCGTCATGTTGGTGAGCGGTTGCTCCATGCACGACATCACGTAGTTGGTGTCGGCACCCATCTCGTCGATCAATCCGCGCAGCATGTCGGCACAGAGATGTTCCATCGCACCCCAGTAGGCGAGAACGGGTGTGCGAACGTCTTCGTCGACACGTGGCCATACGTTCGGCCCATACAGATCGCACTGCGCGATGATCGGATCGTCGGCGCGAGTCTCGTGGTGAAGTTTCCATGCCTCGTATTGATCTCCCTTCCCCTTGCCGGAGTTGGGCGTGAAGTAGCCGAGCGGTACATAGCCGCGGTAATTGCCTTTGCGCACGAGGTCGAGCGCGAGCGT
>CAZWKD010000032.1:7851-14305 GCA_964633985.1 uncultured Acidimicrobium sp.
TGGATGCGATCGACGAACTGAAGGGCCGCCCGAAGGCGAAGTATGTAGTAGTCACCGCGATTACGCCCACGCCGCTCGGTGAGGGCAAGACGACCACCACCGTCGGTCTCGGTCAGGCGATGAAGCACATCGGCAAGAACGCGGTGATCAGCCTGCGTCAACCGAGCATGGGCCCCACCTTTGGAATCAAGGGCGGCGCCGCGGGTGGCGGATACAGCCAGGTGATCCCGATGGAGTTGCTGAACCTCCATCTCACCGGCGACTTCCATGCCGTCACCGCTGCGCACAACCTGCTGTCGGCGATGGTCGACAACCACCTCCACCAGGGCAACGAGCTCGACCTCGACCTCGACAACATCACGTGGCGTCGTGTGCTCGACGTGAACGACCGCTCGTTGCGCAACATCATCGTCGGTCTCGGCACCAAGGAAGACGGCGTCACTCGCCAGACGGGCTTCGATATCACCGCCGCGTCCGAAGTGATGGCGATCCTCGCGTTGTCGACCTCGATGAAGGACATGCGCGAGCGTTTCGGTCGCATCGTCGTTGGTTACAACTCGAAGGGTCAGCCGGTCACCGCAGAGCAGCTCAATGGTGCGGGTTCGATGGCGGTGATCATGCGTGACGCGATCAAGCCGAACCTCCTGCAGACCCTGGAGAACACTCCGGTGATCGTGCATGCCGGACCTTTCGGCAACATCGCCCACGGCAACTCGTCGATCATTGGTGACCTCGTCGGTATCCACGGTGGCGACTACCTGATCACCGAAGCCGGCTTCGGTGCCGACATGGGTGCGGAGCGCTTCTTCAACATCAAGTGCCGCGCGAGCGGTCTCGCGCCGGACGCTGCGGTGCTCGTCACCACCGTTCGCGCATTGAAGGCGCACTCGGGCAAGTACAAGATCGTCGCCGGAAAGGCGTTGCCGCCGGAACTGCTTGCCGAGAATCCCGCCGACGTGGAGATCGGTGGCGAAAACCTCCGCGCACAGATCGAAAACGTCAAGGCTCACGGCGTGGTGCCGGTAGTCGCTATCAACTCGTTCCCCACCGACCACAAGTCTGAGCACGATGTCATCCGCAAGATTGCGGAAGCCGCTGGTGCTCGCGTGGCATTGTGCTCCCATTTCGCCGATGGCGGTGCGGGTGCAGTCGAGTTGGCCAAGGCTGTGGAGGAGGCGTGCAACGAGAAGAACAACTTCCACTTCCTCTATCCCTCCGAGGCAAGCCTCAAGGAGAAGATCGAGACCGTGGCCAAGACGATCTACGGTGCGGCCAACGTCACGTACTCCGCAGTTGCCAACAAGCAGCTGAAGACCTACACCGACAACGGTTTCGCCGATCTGCCGGTGTGCATCGCCAAGACGCACTTGTCGATCTCGGGTGATGCCTCGCTGAAGGGTGCGCCGAAGGGTCACACGTTGAACGTGCGTGAAGTTCGTGCGTCAGTGGGTGCGGGCTTCGTGTACCCGATCTGTGGTGACATGCGCACGTTGCCGGGCCTCGGCACCAAGCCGGCCGCAGCGATCATCGACTTCGATCAGAATGGCGAAATCGTCGGTCTCTCGTGAGCGAGCAGTTCGAACGTACACCCGGCGGCGCCATCCTCATGGATGGCGAAAGGTTGCGCGACGAAGTCGTCGCGCGATTGCGCAAGGAGATCGACGCGAAGGGCTCGCCGAAGGTGTGTCTCGCCACGTTGCTCGTCGGTGACGACAAGCCGAGCAAGATCTACGTGCGTTGGAAGCACAAGAAAGCGGAAGAGGCCGGCATGGTCTCGAAAGGCATCGAACTACCTGTCTCGGCCACGCAGGAAGAAGTGGAGGCTGCAGTCAAGTCCTTCGCCAATGACCCCGACGTGCATGGCATCCTCGTGCAGCTGCCGATCCCGGAACACCTCGACACGGAGCGTGTTCTCGCGTTGATCCCGCCGGAGAAGGACGTGGATGGCCTCACGGAACTTTCGATGGGCCGTCTGTTGCGCGGATTGCCAGGACACGTTCCCTGCACGCCGCTTGGCGTGATGCGTCTGCTCGAGCGTTATGGCATCAAGACGAAGGGTAAGCGCGCAGTGGTGATTGGTCGTTCCACGCTCGTTGGCTTGCCGCAGACCATCTTGCTCATTCGCAAGGGCGGTGACGCCACCACGACGTGTGCGCACTCACACACCGAGGACCTCGCTGCCGTGTGTCGTGAAGCAGACATCATCGTGTCGGCCGTGGGAATCGCCAAGTTGATCACCAAGGATCACGTCAAGCCTGGTGCGGTCGTAGTCGACGTTGGCGTGTCACGTGTCGAAGAGAAGATCGTCGGCGACGTCGACTTCGACGAAGTGCAAAAGGTCGCCAGCGCGATCACGCCGATGCCAGGTGGTACCGGTCCGATGACGATCGCGTGTCTCCTCGAGAACACTCTCGAGGCGGCAAAGATGCAGGGCCGCTTCTAACTACACATTTGCCGCGGGCGCCTGCATCCGGCGCGCCGCTGCCTGACTCAAACGATCGAGCGTGCTCGCCAGGATGACGACGGCAATGCCTACCTCTGCGCCGAGTCCCGTTCCGCCATCCTTGGTCAACGCTTCGATCGAGCGATAGCCGAGCCCGCCACCGCCGACCATTCCGGCGATGATCGCCATCGCCAGCACGAGCATCACCATCTGGTTGACGGCCATGACGATGGAGGGAAGTGCGAGCGGGAGTCGCACACCCCACAAGATCTGTCGTTGGGATGCGCCGAAGGTGGTTGCCGCTTCCACCGTCTCGCGACTCACCTGGCGGACACCGAGCGACGTGAGTTTGATGCCAGTCGGAATTGCGTAGACGACCGCTGCCACGACGCCAGGCACTGGGCCGACGGTGAAGATCATCACGAAGGGGATTGCGTAAATGAGTGGGGGAATGGTCTGCAACGAGTCGAGGACGGGTGCGAGGAAGTTCTCCAATCGCGGTCGACGCCCCAGCCACACGCCAATGGGCACGGCGATCAGCACCGAGAGGGTCACGGCCACGATCGTTTGGGCGAAGGTTTCGCTCGCGTCTGGCCACATTCCGATCAATCCCACGACGACGAGACCGAGTGCCGTGCCGATCGCCATTCGTATTCCGGCGATCGAAAATGCGATCAGAGCGGCGAGAACGATGACCAATTGCCACGCCAGCTGTTCGTTGAGGGCATCGCTGATGCGCAGTAGCACGTCGCGAACGAGGAAGTCATTGAACGGACGAGTGACGACGTCGAAGGTGTCGCGGAACCAGGCGACAAAGGTGTCAATAGGGTCGGCGAACGAGGTGCCCCAACTGAGCGGAAACTTCTCCCAACCAAAAAACTTGCCGATGACGGTCGTGGCGGCGAGGACAGCGATGATCAGGCGGAACTGGAGACGAGAGAACTGGAATCGCGGTGCACCTGGAGTGTTGACGAAGGACTGGCTCACCCGATCCAACACGAATGCGACGGCGACAACTGCGAGGCTGACGACGAGTCCTCGGCCTGGCTGCAGCGTGTTGACGGCCTGGCGAATCTCTTGACCGAGACCACCAGCTCCAACGAGCGTGGCGATCACCACGATGCCGAGCGCCATCATCACGGTCTGATTGATGCCGGCGATGATCGAGGGAATGGCCAAAGGAAGTTGCACTCGGCGCAATGTCTGACGCTTGGTCGCACCGAACATCGTTGATGCCTCGATTGCTGCTCGGGGAACCTGGCTGATCCCCAGCGCGGTGAGGCGCACCATGGGAGGCAGGGCATAGACGATCGTGGCTATCGCTGCAGGAACTTGACCGATGCCGAACAAGAGCACGGTGGGAATGAGGTAGATCGTGGCGGGAATCGTCTGTGCGGCATCGAGCAACGGTCGAATCGCCGAGTCGACGCGTTTGTTGTATGCACTCCAGATCCCGAGGGGAACTCCAGCAACGATGCAGAACAGCACAGAGATCGCCATCAGTGCGATGGTCTCGACGCTTTGATTCCACACTCCCACCGCACCGGCGTAGACGACAGCCAGCGTGGTGGCGACGGCAAGTCCCCATCGGCGTGTGCGCGCCATGACGAGGAAGACGATGGCGGGTAACACGTACCACGGCATCCACAGCAAGGTGTTTTCGATGAACGAGAGCCCTGCCTGAACGAGATCAGTGAACGGCCCGAGGATGAAGGTGAAGAGCCAGTGATCGTTGCGGTTGTCGACGATCCAGCGCTTTGCATCGTTCACGGGATCGGCGAGGTGGATGTACCAACTCTCGGGGAACCCTGGCGTGCCGAGAAACTGGAGTGCGGCAAGTCCGGCAATTGCAGCAGCGACCGTGACATACAGCCGCGATCTGGTCGACGAAGTCGGACCGATCGAGGCAACCGTGCTCATCGTCGTTCGGCCTCGAAGATGCGAGCCACCGCTGCACGGTCGACGACGCCGAGGGATGCGCCGTTGGTGTCGGTCACTCCGATCGGGTCTTCGCTGCCGAGCAGGAGCGGAATCACTTCTTCCAGCAAGGCATCCGCTTTGACGGTCTGGGCAGTGGCTACACCACTCGTCATGACTGACCGAACACGAAGCACTTTCGCGCGCGGGACGTCAGTGGTGAACTCGCGTACGTAGTCGGTGGCGGGATTACCGACGATCTCCTCGGGTGTCCCCACCTGATCGAAGGCGCCATCCTTCATGATCGCAATGCGGTCACCCAACCGAAGTGCTTCGGCAAAGTCGTGCGTGATGAACACGATCGTTCGCTTCATCGTCTTTTGCAGGCGGATCAACTCGTCCTGCATTTCTTTGCGGATGAGTGGGTCGAGGGCGCTGAACGGCTCATCGAAGAGCAGGATCTGTGGATCGACTGCGAGTGCGCGGGCAAGACCGACGCGTTGTTGCATACCGCCGGAAAGCTGTTGCGGGTAGCTCGTGGCCCAACCTTGAAGTCCAACGATCTCCAGCACCTCGTGCGCGCGCTCGAGACGCTTCTTCTTGTCCATGCCCTGCACTTCGAGTCCATAGGCGATGTTGTCGATCACCTTGCGGTGGGGGAACAGTCCGAAGTGCTGGAAGACCATCGACATCTTTCCGCGACGCACTTCGCGTAGTGCACTCGCGTCCATCTGCAGCAGGTCTTCGCCGTCGATCAATACCTGGCCGCGCGTCGGTTCGATCAGTCTGCTGATACAGCGAATCAGTGTGGACTTGCCTGAGCCGGAGAGGCCCATGACGACGAACGTCTCGCCCTGCGCCACGCTGAACGAGACGTCCCGTACACCGATCGTTTGCTGAAGTTGGTTGATGATCTCGGCGCGGGTGGCACCTACCTGGGCCTTGGCGATTGCATCGTCGGGGCTGCCGTGACCAAACACCTTCCACACGTTGCGGACATCGATGGCCGCAGTATCCAAAGCCCCCATCAACTCACCACCCCCTCGTCCTGACGATAGTGGAGCCTCTTCCGCATCAACTAGAGGGTTGGTACCATTTCATCGGCGTCAACAGTTGGCGTCATCAAGGGGGAATCATGCGAGGAAGCAAGAAGCGTCTCATTGCAGCGCTCGTCGTCGCTGGATCGCTGATCGGTGCCGCCTGTGGCGGTAGCGATGACAGCGGCTCGGAGAGCGCGGGTGGTGGCGGTGGTACGGAAACCATCAAGATCGTCCGCAACAACTGGTCGGCATCGGCCGTTGAAGTAGAGATCGTCAAGATCCTGATCGAGGAAAACCTCGGCAACCCAGTGGAGATCGTCGACATCGACGAGAACGCCATGTTCGCGGGTATGTCGGCTGGTGACGTTCACGCCAATGTCGAAGTGTGGCCGTCGGGCGTAACCCCCGATGAGCAAGCCTTCATCGACGACGGTTCGATCATCAACGTCGGTGATCTCGGCACCATCGGCAAGATCGGCTGGTTCGTGCCCGACTACGTGCTCGAGGCGTATCCCGCCCTTGCCGAGTCGTGGGAAGCATTGAAGGATCCAGAAGTCGCCAAGGGCTTCGCCACGGCAGCCACTGGCTCCAACGGTCGATTCCTCGGCATGGACGCCTCGTTCTCGCAGTACGACGAAGGCATCATCAACACCCTCGGCCTGCCCTTCGAGGTGCAGTTCTCGGGTTCGGAAGCAGCCACCCAAGCAGAGATTGCTGCACTGGCCGCCAACAAGACGCCGTTGATCATGTACTACTGGACGCCCTCGGGTGCGGTGGGCAAGTACAACCTGAAGAACATCGCCCTTCCCGCTGCCACGGCAGATTGCGCCGCCACACCGGAGTCGTGTGATGGTGACTACCCGGAGGACGTGCTCTTCAAGATCGTGTCGTCGAAGTTGAAGGACGTGGACGCCAAGGTGTTCTCGTTCTTCGAGAAGTTCACGATCACGACCGAGGACCAGTTGGCCTTCCTTGCTCCCGTCGACATCGACGGTCGCTCGGCAGCCGAAGTCGCTCGCGAGTGGGTGGACAACAACAAGGACGTCTGGTCGTC
>CAZWKD010000033.1:0-2438 GCA_964633985.1 uncultured Acidimicrobium sp.
CCCAGGTCCGCAGCCAACGAGCGGACGTAGGTGCCTGAAGAGACGGTGACGTCGATCATGAACACGAGTGGATCAGCAGTCGCCTCGACGCCGAAGTGATGAACGGTGACTGGTCTCGCTTGTCGCTCGACCTCCACTCCCTCACGGGCCAGCTCATGCAGTCGACGACCGTCCACCTTGAGTGCCGAAACCATCGGCGGCACCTGCATGATCTTCCCCGTCAACGTCCGTGCCGCAGCACGGACATCGTCGAGCGTGACTCCTGACATGTCGAAGCGAGCCGTGACCTCGCCCGAATCGTCCAGGGTCGATGTCGTCGAACCCAACACCACTTCTGCCGTGTACCGCTTGTCGAGTCCACTCAGGAACTTCATCAGTCGCGTGACGTACCCGACACCGACGAGCAATACACCGGTGGCATCCGGATCGAGCGTTCCTGCATGGCCGATTCGCTTCTCACCGAGTCGCTTGCGCAACTTGGCCACGACATCATGACTCGTCATTCCCGCTGGCTTGTCGACGATGACGAGTCCGTGCTGGGTGGGCGGTCGGCGCCTCGCCATCTCTAGTTGTCGTCGTCGAGTTGGCGATTGCGCATCGGATCGTTACGCAATAGTTCGTCGATTCGGTTTGCGGCGCGAATGGTTTCGTCCGGTTTGAACTGCAGGATTGGAGTCCGACGGGCGTGCACCTGATCGGCAATTGCCCTCTGCAAACGCTTGCGATGCTCGTTCAGCGCTTCGACGATCTGTTCGTCGCCATCCGAACCTTGAAGTGAGTCGTAGAACACGATGCCACGATTCATTTCAGAGTCGACATCGACTGCGGTGACCGTGACGAAGGCGAGCCGATCGTCGTCGATACGCATGAGTTCGTCGGCTACGACCTCGCGTACCGTCTCGCTGATACGCGCGGCGCGCGGATAACTGTGCTTGCGGCTCTTCGAAGACCGACGTGGAGGTTTGCCCATCGTGATTCAGCCTTCCCGTTGATTCGCCGTGTCGCCCATCTACGATACGGAGGCCATGGCAGCAAAGCGTGCGGAGATCACCGGCAACGACCCGCAGACGAAGGTGCCCCCCTTCCGTTACACCGCCGCACTCGCCAATCAGATCGAGTCCAAGTGGCAGGACTACTGGGACGACCAGGGCACGTTCCACACACCCAATCCCGCCGGCCCCCTCGGCGACCCTGCCCGAGTGGCTGGGCGCGAGAAGTTGTTCGTGATGGACATGTTTCCGTATCCGTCGGGTGCCGGCCTGCACGTTGGCCATCCGCTCGGCTACATCGCTACCGACGTCTATTCGCGATTCAAGCGCATGACGGGGATGAACGTTCTGCACACGCTCGGGTACGACAGCTTCGGATTGCCCGCCGAGCAACATGCGATCGTCACCGGCATCCACCCCCGCATCAACACCGAGTCGAACATCGCCAACATGCGTCGCCAGTTGCGCAGGCTCGGACTCGGACACGATCAGCGACGCAGCGTGAGCACCACCGACGAGGACTACTACCGCTGGACGCAATGGATCTTCCTGCAGATCTTCGACTCGTGGTACGACACCGAGTCAGGACGTGCCCGACCCATCGCCGAACTCGTCGCACTCTTCGAGTCGGGCAAACGTGACACAGGAAACGGAACATGGTCGTCGCTGTCCGAACAGGAGCGTGGCGAGATTCTCAATCGCCATCGCCTCGTCTACCTCTCTGACGCGCCGGTCAACTGGTGTCCGGGTCTCGGAACGATTCTCGCCAACGAAGAAGTCACTGCTGACGGTCGTAGCGACATCGGCAACTACCCCGTGTTCAAGCGCAACATGCGCCAGTGGACGATGCGCATCACCGCATACGCCGACCGACTGATCGAAGATCTCGATCGTTTGGACTGGCCCGAGCCGATCAAGTTGATGCAGCGCAATTGGATTGGTCGCAGTGAGGGAGCACGTGTGCGCTTCTCGTCGCCTGCAGGCGACGTGGAAGTGTTCACCACCAGACCAGACACGCTGTTCGGCGCCACCTTCATGGTGCTGTCGCCAGAGCATCCACTCGTCGACCGTCTCGTCACCGACGCGTGCCGTGCCGACGTGCGCGCTTACCAAGAGCGTGCGCGTTCACTGAAGGATGCCGATCGCCAGGACGACACACGTGAAAAGACCGGGGTGTTCACCGGTGCGTACGCCACGAATCCAGTCAACGGCAATCAGATCCCGATCTGGATTGCTGATTATGTGTTGATGGGTTACGGCACCGGCGCGATCATGGCCGTTCCCTCAGGTGACCAACGCGACTTCGAGTTCGCCCGCAAGTTCGACCTGCCGATCGTCGCCACCCAACGACCAACCGACACGTGGTTCGCCGACCGCTCGATAGAGCCATCACTCGACTGTGCGACGTGGCCGGAGGCGTTCGTCGGCGAAGGCGAATACGTCAACTCC
>CAZWKD010000033.1:2538-13815 GCA_964633985.1 uncultured Acidimicrobium sp.
AGGACTGGGTGAATGTCGAACTCGACCTAGGTGATGGCAAGAAGAAGTACCGCCGTGAGGTGAACGTGATGCCACAGTGGGCCGGATCGTGTTGGTACGAGCTGCGCTATCTCGACCCCAGCAATGCGCAGGCATTCGTGGACAAGGAAGTCGAGCGCTACTGGATGGGCCCGAAACACGACGGCCACACGGGTGGAGTCGACCTGTATGTAGGCGGTGTCGAGCACGCCGTGTTGCACTTGCTGTACTCGCGTTTCTGGCACAAGGTGCTCTTCGATCTCGGTCACGTTTCGAGCGTCGAGCCGTTCCATCGCCTCTTCAACCAGGGCTACATCCAGGCTTATGCCTACCGCGACTCTCGTGGTCAAACCGTTCCCGCCAACGAGGTAGAAGAGCGCGGTGGTGAATACTGGTTCGAGAACGAGAAGGTCTCACGCGAATACGGGAAGATGGGCAAGAGCCTGAAGAACGTCGTCACTCCCGACGAGATGTACGACGAGTTCGGCGCCGACACCTTCCGCCTCTATGAGATGTCGACCGGCCCGCTCGAAGCATCTCGGCCATGGAATACACGTGACGTCATCGGCATGCAGCGATTCCTGCAGCGCGTGTGGCGAAATCTCGTCGACGAGGACACGGGCGCACTTCGCGTTTCTGGGGATACCGCCCCAGTCGAATTGCTTCGTGAGACGCACAAGGCGATCGCCGGCGTGGCCGCCGACATGCAGAACCTCCGCTTCAACACCGCGATCGCCAAACTCATCGAACTGAACAACGCACTCACCGCACACGTCAACGAACACGGATCCACGCCTCGCGAAGTGGCGGTCGCTCTCGTGCAGATGTTGTCGCCCCTCTGCCCTCACGTGGGAGAAGAACTGTGGCAGCGACTCGGCAACGGCGACACCGTCACCTACGTGGACTTCCCCAAGGCGAATGCCGCCCTACTCGTGGAGGACACGATCGAGATCCCCGTACAGGTCAACGGAAAACTCCGTTCCAAAGTGACGGTCGACACCGGCGCATCCGACGACACGATCAAGCAGTTGGCACTCGCCGACCCGAAGATCGTGGCGATCGTCGGTGATGCTCAGCCGAAGAAGGTGATCGTGGTGCCGCAGAAGTTGATCAACATCGTCATCTGAGGACGATCTTCTCGACAACCGACTTCTCTGGGCGACCCATCATCACCGCCACGACACGCGTCACACCCTTATCAACCCACATCGAGATCCGCGTATCGGCAGCATCGAACAACGTCGCATCAAGCGGCACCCATACGGAGGACTCGATGCGCCCAGCAGCGATCGTGAGTATCTCGTCGAGTTTCGGATGTGTCGCCCGAACGTTCAGTCCATCGGCGTGATCCACGGCGACTCGAGCCAGTTCAGGTGAATTCACACCAACGATGATCTTTGGTCGAGGGCGCGGTGCCGGGAAACCCCGAAATTGATCTGGCGACTCGTTCGACCAGATGCGCTTGATGAATTCGATGTCCTGAACGAGAGCGGTGTGGCGTTCCTTCAACGTGACTGGAACCTCCATGCCGGCAGCGACGAGTTCAGCAGCGAACGGCGAAGATGGCGACGCACCGGCACCGATGCCGAGGATGAACCGACCACCACTGATCTGCTGAACGGTGGCTGCTGCGTTGGCCAGCACAGCGTGATGCCGTAGCTGGGAATTGGCGACGAGAGATCCGAGCCCGATACGGGACGTAACTGCAGCAAGTCCGCCAAGTGTCGTGAAGCACTCCGGCATCGATGGCGCGTTCATCGAGACGCCAGAGAGATGGTCCGCCACCCACAGGGTGTCGAAGCCCGCACGTTCGGCAAGGAGAGCAATCTCGGTCAGTTCAGCGAAGTCGACCCATCCATGGTTGAACTGGATGTCGAAGGCGAGTCCGTCCTCACGGTCGACGGGCATAGTGGTGGAGCTGAGGGGAATTGAACCCCTGACCTCTTGCATGCCATGCAAGCGCTCTACCAATTGAGCTACAGCCCCGAAGTGCAGTCGTACTCTAGCGGTCGTCAGGCGACGCTCACCACGGGAACGTCGCTGTAGAGGCGCTCAATTTCGTAGAAGCGCCGTGCCTCTTCGGCAAACACGTGCACGACCACGTCGCCGTAGTCGAGCAACACCCATTGGTCGTCCGCCTGGCCTTCACGATGAAGCGGTGATCGACCAGTCGTCTCGCGCACCTTCTCGGCCACTTCGCTCGCGATCGTGCGAAGTAGGCGCGGGTTGCCCGCGCTCGTGACGACGAACAGCCGTGTGATCGCCAGCACGTCCCCGACGTCGAGCACCACGGTGTCTTGGCCTTGCTTGTCATCGGCAGCGAGCACTGCGGTTCGCGCGAGTTCCAAGGTGTCTGGATCGAGTGGGTCGCCCACTAATCGCCCTCCGCCACCGTCGTCGTGGGAATCACCGGATTGGCATTGACGAATTCACGGAACGATTCCCCGATCACCACTCGCGCGCCTATGCCTTCGACCGCCTGCCGCATCTGCTGGAAATTGACCATCCCAATGATCGTCTCGAGTTGGCGCTCAGCCACGTCAACGATCACCTGATCGGAGTAATAAAAGACGGTGTTCTTCTCAGGCGACTCAGCGGTCTCGCGGATCAGCGCCACCGACAACCCCACCGAGGCGAGGCGCTCGACAGCGGCGCGCGTCACGGTGGCGTCGTTGAACGGGCTGTCGAGCTGAACGGGAATCGCATCAGCTGGAAGACTGAGGCTGCTCGGCGCTACCGACGCCATGATCATGCGCACCTCGAACGGATCGAGCGCATACACGTCACTGCGCGAAGGGTTTGCATCGCCCTCGATCAACGCATGGCTCATTTGCCACACCTGGATCCGACCAGAGAACACACGCTTCATGAAGTCGACGACGGTGGGTGGAACCTCCGTCGTCGCAGAATTCTGAACTGTTTCCGAGTCCGGTTGCGCAGCGAGGACGGAGCGTGCGATCCCTTCCCACAGCGACTTGATTCGCGGCAAGCGCGCCGACTCTGGTTCGTTCAGCCGTTGCGCAAGAAGCACGATCGGAAACTCACTCGCTGGGATCGTTCGCGCACCTGCCGGATACACCTCGTTGTCGCGGGCAATCGGCTGCGGTTCGACTGTCGTGGCCGTTCCACGCACCGTAGTGGTGGATGCTGGGTCGGGCATCTCCAATGAAGTGTTGATGAGTGGAACGTCGAACGTGACCTCGGTGTCCGGCAAACCCGCGAATGCCTCGTTCAACTGCTGAGCGTCGAGCGCTTCGGCAACACTCAACGACACATCGAGCAAACCTTCTACTTCCAATGTGAGTGCCTCGAGACCAGCAAGAACGAAGCTGTCACCGATGCGACGTGCAGGGCCTTCGCCCGCCTGTTCGGCACGTGAGCCCACCGGCAACGAAATGATCGTGCCGCCAACACCGCTCGGATCGAGCACGAAGGTCGTGAGCGAGGTCACGTGCCCCACGTCGTTGACGGTGGCCAGCATCGCCGCCGGCGTCGACGGAATCTTCAGCGCCGAGTCCTCACCGACATTCGATCCACTGGACGAAGTCAAGAGCGCTCGCGCGCCGAACACCGCACCAATCGGTAACAGCGCAGCTGCGGCCAGACCGCTCAGCAGCGCCCCCACCAACATCTTGCGCTGCTTGGATGGAATGGCCGTCATCGACCCACACCGTACAAACCGCGACTAACGATCACTCGGCGAACTGGTTCGGTGACGAGATAATCGAGCGGTCGCCCATCGACGAATCGAGAACGCAAGTCGGTGCTACTCACCTCGAGTCGCGGAGACTCCACGTGAATCCATTCGTAGCGAGTGGACAACGTTGCATGATGTCCCGGTCGATCTACGACCACGAGGTGAGAGAGGTCCACTACCTGCTCCACCCGTTCCCAGGTGTCGAGCGATGCCGCTGCGTCGTCGCCAATGATCGTGTACCACTCGACGCCTGGATGACGTTCCGCAAGTTGCACCAAGGTGTCTGCCGTGTAGCTCGGCCCACCGCGATCGATCTCGTCACTGCCCGCAACCAGTCCGTCCACTCCAGAGACCGCCGCCTCGACCATGGCCAGACGATCGACGGCAGGGGTGACCTCACGTCCGCCAGACTTCTGCCAGGGGTCGTTGGCAACCATCAGGATCACCTGGTCCAGGTGGAGCGCATGGCGCACGTTGACAGCGGTCACGAGATGGCCGACGTGCGGGGGGTCGAACGTTCCCCCAAAGAGCCCGATGCGGGGTCGTCCAGTCACTCGTGCAGTCTAGAAACGAGCCGCTTCTACCCCCGAGGGACGAAAAATCCTCGTTGTCCCCACCAGCCACCTCGGTGGACCATCCCGCAAATCCTTGCCCAGTATGGAAATCCTGAGTGCGAGAAATTTCTCCTCAACTCTTCCAATTTTTTTGCCGATGAACTACTGTCTACAACCCGCCCGAAATACCCACATCCCCATCCCCCCAATTCCGCGAATGCTGGTTCCTCCAACGTTCTCGGACGACCCCCGAAATCCCCCCAAAACGAACGGAACGAAGAACCAACATGTCTGACGCAATCGGCCTCTACCTCAACGAAATCGGCAAAGTCCCCCTGCTCAACGCAGAGGATGAGCGCAACTTGTCCAAGGCCATCGAGCGTGGCCGCGAGGCACAGAAGCGCCTCGAAGCCGGCGAGCGCGGCGCTGCCCTCCGGGCGGACCTGCGCGCAGCTGCCAAGGCCAAGGATCACTTCATTCGCTCCAACCTCCGACTGGTGGTCTCGATCGCCCGCCGCTACCCGCTGCCGCAGGGCATGGACCTCCTGGACTTGATCCAGGAAGGAAACCTCGGCCTCGAGCACGCAGTCGACAAGTTCGACTGGCGCCGTGGATTCAAGTTCTCGACGTATGCAACGTTCTGGATCCGTCAGGCCATCGGCCGCGCCCTCGACCAGAAGGCCAGCCTCATCCGTATCCCCGGTGATCGATCTGCCACCCTCCGCGCCGCGTTGCGCCAGGGCTCGGGCGATGCCGAGGGTCTGGACGCCACCAATGCAGAGCTGCACCGCCTGACCACCCCCGTCTCGCTCGACAAGACGATCGGTGACGACGGCGATGCCACACTCGGCGACCTCGTGCCGAACGACGACATCAGCCCAGAAGAGGCCGTGATGTCAATGGTTGACGGTGACCTCTTGGACGACCTGCTGAACACCCTCGACGAGCGTGCTCGCTACGCCGTCGAAGCCCGGTTCGGCATGCACGACGGCGAGCGCAAGAGCTTCCGCCAGGTCGGTGAGGAACTCGGCGTCACTGCCGAGGCTGCTCGCCGCTTGGTCAGCCGCGCCGTCGACACGCTCCGCGAGGACGCCGGGAGCTTCCTGACCGTCTGAGCAATTCGGCTCATAGCGTGGAACGCCCATGACCAAGAATTGGACACCTTCCTCATGGCAGGCTTTCCCTGCCGTGCAGCAGCCCGAGTGGCCGGATGAGAACGAGCTTCAGCACGCGCTGAAGCAGATCGCCTCGTTCCCGCCGCTCGTATTCGCCGGCGAGGCCAGGTCGTTGCAGGCAGCCCTGGCCAAGGTGGCCACCGGAAATGCGTTCCTCCTGCAAGCCGGCGACTGTGCCGAGAGCTTCGAGGAGTTCACTGCGGTCAACATTCGCGAGAAGTTGCGTGTCATCTTGCAGATGGCCGTGATGCTCACCTACTCCATGGGCGTTCCTGTGGTGAAGGTGGGACGAATTGCCGGTCAGTTCGCCAAGCCGCGCAGCAACAACACCGAGACGGTGGGCACGCAGGAGCTTCCTGTCTTCCGTGGTCACATGGTCAACGATCCGTCTCCCCTCGAGGCAGCACGCATTCCTGATCCTGCTCGACTCGTGCAGGCGTACCACCAAGCAGCGAGCACACTCAACTTGTTGCGCGCATTCACCAAGGGTGGTTTTGCAGATCTCAACCGAGTGCATGCATGGAACCAGGAGTTCGTCGCGTCGAGCGCCGAGGGCCAGCGCTACGAGCAAGTAGCCACCGAAGTCGAGCGTGCGCTCGCCTTCATGCGCGCCTGTGGCATCGACACCGAGACGAACAGTGCGTTGCACCAAGTGGACGTCTTCACCAGCCACGAGGCGTTGATCCTCGGTTATGAAGAGGCGCTCACCCGTCAGGACTCCCTCACCGGTCAGTGGTACGACTGCAGCGCGCACATGCTGTGGATCGGCGAACGCACCCGACAACTCGACGGTGCGCATGTCGAGTTCCTCCGTGGTGTGGGCAACCCGATCGGTTGCAAGATCGGCAAGTCCACCACCACCGATTACGTGATCGAGTTGTGTGAGAAGTTGAATCCCGCCCGCATTCCAGGTCGCTTGACGTTGATCTCGCGAATGGGTGCCAACGACGTAGAAAGCGCACTGCGCCCACTCATCCGCGCGGTGCGCGATGCTGGCCACCCCGTGGTGTGGGCGTGCGATCCGATGCACGGCAACACGTTCACCGCACCGAACGGTCGCAAGACTCGCGATTTCAACGACATCGTCGCCGAGATCACCGGGTTCGTGAAGGCTCACCGCGCCGAAGGAACGTGGCCAGGCGGCATCCACGTGGAGCTCACCGGCGAGAACGTCACTGAGTGCCTCGGCGGCTCGGAGAAGTTGGGTAACGACGATCTCGACACCCGCTACGAGACGGTGTGTGACCCACGCTTGAATGCGCGCCAGTCGCTCGACCTCGCCTTCCAGATCTCCGAACTGATTCGTAACTGATCCCTGTGGGGCGGGCATTCGACCTGGCCGACGCGTGGCCCGTCGAGCACCGCTCAGTCGGATTCATCGATCGTCGTGGACAGATTCATCTGCACGGTGATCGGGAGCGCGTATACCGACTCGCCTCGTTGAGCAAATTGATGACCGCGTGGGCGACACTGATCGCCGTCGAGGACGGTTCGATCACACTCGATGATCTCGTGGATGATCGCGGATGCACCGTCCGTCATCTGTTGTGCCACGCGGGTGGCTACGGGTTCGACAATCCGACCCCCATCGTCAGCCCAGGACGGAAACGCATCTACTCCAACACGGGTTACGACATGCTCGCTGAGTACGTGGCCGAGTTCGTCGACATGGACTTCGCAGAATTCCTCGATGAAGCGGTGTTCGCGCCGCTCGGCATGACCAACAGCGCACTCGATGGCTCCGCGGCCAAGGACGTCCACGGCACCCTCGAGGACGTCAGTCGCTTCGCAGCCGAACTTCGCGAACCGAAACTCATCGCTCGAGAAACGTACGTGATGGCCACCACCACACAATTTCCCGATCTTGACGGTGTGGTGCCCGGTCTCGGCAGTTTTGCGCCGTGCCCCTGGGGGCTGGGGCCCGAGATCCACGGCACGAAGCACCCGCACTGGATGCCGGAACGCGCATCGGCTTCTGCGTTCGGTCACTTCGGTGGTTCGGGAACCTTCCTCTGGATGGATCCGCCGACCAACATCGCTTGCTTCGGCCTCACGGATCGGGAGTTCGGCGATTGGGCAATCGATGCCTGGCCAACTTTCGGCGATGTGGTGCTCGACGAGGGCCTGGGCGTATGAGTACTTCGACTACGCCCACCGCGAAGGCTTCCGAGCGTGGTGTGATCGTGTTGTTGATGGCGACATCACTCGCCGTTGCCACCTCCAACAGTGTGATCTTTGCCGCCTTGAGCGACCTGCAGGATGAGTTCGGTTTCAGCTCAGCTGGACTCGGCCTGATTGCAGGAACGGGTTTCGTCGCCGGCCTTCTCGTCAATCTCTTCCTCGCACCTCTTTCCGATCGTGGCCACGCCAAACGCTTGATCATGGTCGGCATGACACTCGGCGCAATCGGATCGGTCTTGCTCGGCTTCGGCGAGTCGCTCGGTCAGTTCGTTTTTGCTCGTGCCGTGATTGGTAGTTCGTTCGGACTCGTCTTCCCGTCGGTTCGAGCGCTTCTCGCCAACGTCGACACCTCGCGCCGAGGTTTGCTGCTCGGCCGTCTTGCCGGTGTCGAGCTACTCGGATTCGTGCTCGGACCCCTGGTCGGCGGCTTCATGCTCGACCCGTTCGGATTACGCAACACATTCCTCTTCTTTGCCTTCCTGAACTTGGTGTCGCTTGCCGCGGTCGCACCTCGCCCGTTCCCCGCACTCGCGCAGACTTCCGAGTCGTCACGTCTGAGCTTCGAATTGCTGCGAATTCCCGAGATCCAGGCAGCGGTGCTCGTGTTCATGGCACTGCAGGCACCCGTTGGCATCTTCGACGCGCTGTGGGATCGCTACCTCACCGACCTCGGCGGCGGAAACACCATGGTGGGTGTCTCCTTCGCGCTCTACACCGTGCCCTTCATTCTCTTTTCATCGCAAGGCGGCAGGCTCGCCGACCGACACGAGCCATTACGGATCGCGATGTGGTCGATGATCCTCGTCGTGCCCGCCGTGACGGGTTACGGGTTGTTTTCGACCATTCCACCGGTGATCGCACTCAACGTTGTCGAAGGCGTGGTGCAGGCTCTCGCCTATCCAGCTGCGGCAGCCGCGGTCGCCAAGGCCGCACCCGAAGGCCGGGCCAGCGCCGCGCAAGGGCTTGCCGGTGCCTCTGGACTCTTGATGTCCGCCCTCATCGCGTTCACTTCACCGGTGATCTACGGCGCGTACGGCGGCGCATTGGACGGCGCGAATGGCGCATTGGTCTCGTTTGGAGCTGTGGGGGTTTTGATGGCGGCCTTGACCATCTCGGCCGCGCTGATTAGTCGAGCTAGCTCAGCCTCTCGATGATCATCGCCATTCCCTGACCACCGCCGACGCACATCGACTCCATACCGATGCGCTTGTCGGTGTTCTGCAAGCCGTTGATCAACGTGGTCATGATGCGAGCGCCGGTCATTCCGAACGGGTGACCGAGGGCGATCGCGCCACCGTGCACGTTCAACTTGTTCCAGTCGATGCCCAGGTGCTTCGCCGACGGGATGACTTGTGCGGCGAATGCTTCGTTGATCTCGACGAGGTCGATGTCGTCGATCGTCATGCCTGCACGCTTCATCGCCTGGCGGCATGCCTCGATCGGACCGAGACCCATGATCTCAGGGTTGAGCGCCGAGACACCCGACGACACGATGCGAGCCAATGGTGTGATGCCAAGTCGCTTCGCCATGTCGAGGCTCATCACCATCACGGCAGCGGCACCGTCGTTGAGTGGGCAGGCGTTTCCTGCGGTGATCTGGCCATCGGGACGAAACGCCGGCTTGAGCGCGGCCAAGCCCTCTGCAGTGGTGCCATCACGCGGGCCGTCATCCTTCGCGATCACTCGGCCATCGGGAAGCGTCAGCGGAGTAATTTCACGCTCGAAGAATCCGTTCTTCTGGTTTTCCACGGCCAACTGCTGTGACCGTGCAGCGAAACGATCCATCTCCTCGCGAGAGACGTTCTCCACTTCGCGAACATTCTCGGCCGTCTGACCCATCGCGATGTAGTAGTCCGAAAGACCCGATGGTGGGGTCCACGTGGGTTGTCCACCTTCGGCGCGCAACTTGGTGCGAGCACCCGGCTCCTTGAACACGGGGTTCGGTGCGGTGTCGCTCGCACCTGACATATAGCGACTCACCGTCTCCACACCTGCGGCGATGAAGCACTCGCCCTCCCCTGCCTTGATTGCGTGCGCAGCCATGCGGATGGTCTGCAAGCTCGACGAGCAATACCGATTGACAGTGACACCAGGCACGTCGTCGAGACCAGCGAGCAATGCCACGGCACGAGCAATGTTGAAGCCACCCTCGCCGGCGGGCTGACCGATGCCCATGATCAGATCTTCAACTTGGTCCTGCTTCACCTGCGGAACCTTCTCCATCAACGCCTTGACGATTTGAGCCGACATGTCGTCGGGACGCAGATCGACGAGAGAACCTTTGTTGGCACGGCCGATCGGGCTGCGGGCCGTGGCGACGATCACTGCTTCAGTCATGGGAGCACCTCATTCTCTGTTCTCTGGTTGCCGATCTCTGGCAATTAGTTACCGAACGGTACCATTCGGCCATGGAGTTGCGCCCAATCCCTCTCGACCAGATCGACCTGTCCAGCCCCGAGTTGTGGACCGGTCCGCGCGAGATCCGTGAATCCACCTTCGCCACACTGCGCCGCGAATCTCCCGTGCACTTCTTCGCCGAGCACGACATGCCGTTCTTCCCCGCGGGACCCGGCTATTTCGCGATAACCAAGCACGAAGACATCTGGCATGTGAGCCGTAACCCAGAGACGTTCTGCAGCGGCGAAGGATTCAACATCACCGATCTACCAGCCGAGCTGCGCGAGTTCTACGGCTCGATGATCGCGATGGACGACCCCAAGCACGTGCGCCTGCGCACCATCGTTTCGAAGGCATTCACACCCAAGGAAATCGGGCGCGTCGAACAGTTCGTCCGTGATCGCGCCGCGGGAATCATGGATCGAGTGCTCGAGGAGCACGCCAACGACGAATTCGACTTCGTCGACAAGATCGCGGCTCCATTCCCCCTCGAGATCATCTGCCAAATGATGGGTATACCCCCGTCTGATGAACGCCAAATCCTCGAATGGTCGAACGTGATCCTCGGTGCGGGTGACCCCGATTTCGGTGGCACGTTCGAGAACTTGATGAACGTTTCGCTCGAGATCTTCGCGTATGCCCAAGCACATGGTGAGGCGCGCCTGAAGAATCCCACCGACGACCTCACCAGCGTGATGATGAACGCCACCGTCGATGGTGACCGCATGACCCCACAGGAGTTCGGCTCGTTCTTCATCCTCCTCGTGGTGGCGGGCAACGAAACCACTCGCAATGCGATCAGTCACGCGATGCTCGCGCTGACCAATCATCAGGATCAACGAAAGATTTGGTTCGACGACTTCGAGGCGAACACGAAGACAGCCGTGGAGGAGATCGTCCGCTGGGCGACACCGGTGATCAATTTCCGCCGCACGGCCACTCGGGACACCGAAATACGCGGCGTGAAGATTGCGGAAGGCCAAAAAGTGGTGATGTGGTACAACTCGGGCAATCGCGACGACGATGTCTATGCGGATCCCTATCGCTTCGATGTGACCCGCCAAGCGAGCCCGGCACAGATCGGCTTCGGCGCCGGCGGCCCGCACTTCTGCCTCGGCGCGAACCTCGCGCGACGCGAGATCGCAACGATGTTCGACGAGATCCGGCGCAAGGCCCCCAATCTGCAGGTGACGGGTGATCCCGCCTACCTCCAGAGCAACTTCATCAACGGCATCAAGCGCATGCCGGCGCGCCT
>CAZWKD010000034.1:0-10211 GCA_964633985.1 uncultured Acidimicrobium sp.
CTCGGATCACATTGGGCCGAACGCCGCACGACCATTGCCACCACTGAAGGCTCCCAGATCGAGGCTGCAGCGGTGTGGGTGCGTGTGGATCTGAAAACCTTGAAGCCGTTGCCACTGCCGGACGACTTCCTGCCCCTCGTGAGCGAAGCCGCGGCAGGTCGCAAGGTGAAGGCCAGCCTCACGATCGGTCGGGGTCTCGGGGCCGTCGATCCCTCCCGTCTTGTGGAGTGGCCGACCCGCTTCGTCGACATGGATGCGGTGGGGCACATGAACAACGCCAACTATTGGATTGCTGCCGAGGAATACCTTGCCTCGCACCGCGAACTCCGCGCACCGATGCACGTGACGGTGGAACACCATTTGCCGATCGAGCCACATCATCGGGTGTATCTGTTGACCGATGAATCGTCGGATCGTGTCGTCCTGCGTCATGTCATCGATGGCAACGCTGTTGCTGCCGTGACACAGATCGTCAAGCTCGACTGAACCAGTGGACGCAGTAGACATCTTCGTCTACGTGGTGGCATCAGCCCCCGCTTGGTGGTTGATGTTGCGCACGCCCAGACTCCCCGCGACAAGTGGTGAGCGAGGCCCCGTGTCGGTGATCATTCCTGCACGAAACGAAGAACACAGCATTGCGGAAGTCGTGCGTTCAGTGGTGAACCAAGCGTGCGACGGTGACGAGGTGATCGTGGTGGATGACGATTCATCCGATGCCACCGCTGAACGTGCTGTCGCGGCAGGTGCGCAGGTGATTCGCGGTGGTGGCCTACCGAGCGGTTGGCTCGGCAAGCCGCACGCATGTTGGATAGGTGCAAGTCGTGCACAGAACGCGACGCTCGTGTTTCTCGATGCCGACGTGCGCTTGCAGCAGGATGCGCTTGGGCGTGTCGTCGCAGCCGTGAATGGCAATCCGAATGGACTGGTGAGCGTGCAGCCGTTTCATGAGCCAAAGCGTTGGGGCGAGCACGCTGCCATGCCGTTCAATGTGGTGTCGCTACTTGCATCTGGTGCAGGTTCACATTCCGGGCACGCTCTCGTCTTTGGTCCACTGCTTGCCTGCAATGCCGAGCGCTATAGATCACTGGGAGGCCATGCGCACGAGTCGGTACGCGCTTCGGTGGTGGAAGACATCGCACTCGGTGCCCTGTTCGGTTCAACGCGAGTGTTCGTGGGATCACCTGACACGGTGACTTTTCGGATGTACCCGCATGGATTTGCCTCGCTCGTTCAGGGGTTCACCAAGAACCTCGCCACCGGGGCGCTGCGGGCGAGCGCATTTCCGCTTGTGGCCGCCATTGCGTGGGTGGCAGCGCAGGTGGGTGCCACCTTCACGTTCCCGGTGGTGTACCTGCTTGCGGTTGCGCAGATGTTCGTGATGAGTCGCAAAGTGGGGCGATTCCACCTGGTGGACGCAGCTCTGTACCCAGCACACCTCGTGGTGTTCTTCGCCGTGCTGGTTCGCTCGGCGTTGGTGCGTGTGGGGCTAGCTCGGGTTCGCTGGGCTGGCCGGATTGTTCGCTGAAAACACCTTGTCGCGATAGAAGCGCAGTTCCTCGACGCTGGCTCGCACGTCGTCCAACGCTCGGTGTGTGCCGTTCTTACCAGGACGATCGGGTGTGACGGACGGATACCAGCGTTTGGCCAGTTCTTTGATGGTGGAGACGTCCACGCAGCGGTAGTGCAGATGATTCTCGATCGAGGGCATGTAGCGGGCGAGGAACCGCCGATCGGTACCGATCGAGTTTCCGCACAACGGGATGGTTCGCGCCTCGGGAACGTGCTTACGGATGAATGCCAGCGTTTGCGCTTCGGCTTCTCCGACACTCAAGGTGCTCGTGCGAATCAGGTCGAGCAAGCCAGATTTGGTGTGCATGTCGACGACGATCTGTTGCATTCCTGTGAGCACGGACTCGGGCTGGTGGATGACCAGGTTCGGACCTTCTTCGATCAGGTTCAATTCGTCATCGGTAACCACGGTGGCGATTTCGACGATCACGTCTTTGTCCGGGTCGAGACCCGTCATTTCGAGATCCATCCACACCAACACGACAAGCAATCTAGGGCGTATCGTCTTGCCATGACGAAAAGCGTCGTCACCGTAGAAGTGGTGCGTCTCGACCCCGAACTGCCGCTTCCTGCAACCGCCCACGAAGGTGATGCCGGCGTCGATCTGCATGCACGTGAAGACGCGTTGTTGCCAGCGAGGGGTGGGCGAATCCTCATGCCAACAGGTCTGGCGATTGCTTTGCCTATGGGATGTGTCGGGTATGTGATGCCTCGCAGCGGACTTGCCCTGAAGCACGGCGTGACGCTCGTCAATTCACCTGGCGTGATCGACAGTGGCTATCGCGGCGAACTGAAAGTGGTGATGGTCAACCTCGACCCTGAGTCCGACTACCAGGTGAAGCGCGGAGACCGCGTGGCTCAACTGGTGGTGCAGCGCATCGAATCAGTCGAGTGGCGAGAAGTCTCGACACTCGATTCGTTCGATCGCGGGGGCGGTTTCGGGCACTCGGGTCGGTGATCAGCGCGGCCCGCGCGAACTGATCACACCACTTCGCTCGTAGGCGTCGATCTCGTCGTCGCTCAAGCCGAGCAGTCGCGTCAACACATCACGGTTGTCTTCGCCGCGGTAGCGAGGTTCACCCCGCACCGAGGTATCGGAATCGGAGAAATGCCACGGGCTGTTTGGCAGTCGAACACGGCCGTCGCCTCGATCGCTGACTTCGGCGATCGCATGACGCTCGGTGGCCCAGTCGGTCGATGCGACATCGTTGACGGTGCGCAAGCGACCTACTGCGATCTGGTGTTCGGCGAGTCGTCGCGAGATGTCGTCGAAGTCGGCACACTCATGAGCCCACGCCCGCAGGATCTGCTGCAACTCATCGAGATGCGCGAGACGGTCTGCGGAGGTGCGAAAGCGTGGATCGTCGGCGAGATGCGCTGCATCCATTGCGGCCAGGTAGAACTCGAAGGTGCCGTTTTCTGCGGGGTGCCCGCTGGCGATGAGCACGGTGCCGTCCTTCGTGGTCAGCACGGGGTAGTCCCCCGGCTGGAACGATCGAATCACGCCTTGTGGGGGAGGGCCGTCCCACAGCGAGTCATGTGCGTGCTCGTTGGCGTACAACATGCTCTCAGCCATCGAGACGTCGACGAACTGACCGCGTCCGGTGTGCTCACGCTGATACAGCGCAGCGAGTGCGGCGGTGGCAGCGTGCATGCCCGTGTAGACGTCTGCGTGACTGTGTGGATCATTGGCGTAGTGACCGCCGCGCGCATCGCCTTGCGACTTGGTGATACCAGTCTCAGCGTTGACGACTGGTGCGTATGCACGGCGTGATGTCCACGGACCGTCGGCACCGAATCCCGAGATCGATACATAGACGAGTCGTGGGTTTCGCCTGGACATCGAGTCGAAGTCGAGACCCCATTTGTTCATCACACCAGGGCGGAAGTTTTCGACCACGACATCGACTCGTTCGATCAGACGGGCCACGAGATCCCGACCATCCACCGAGTCGAGATCCACGGAGAAGTTCTTCTTCCCCGTGTTCTGCTGAATGAAATAGGTCGAGAGTGAATTGACCCGTGGTGAGGAGAAACGAGTGAGGTCGCCAGACGGCGGCTCCACCTTGATTACTTCGGCGCCGAGGTCGGCAAGCATTCGCGTGGCGTGCGGGCCAGACAGCACCCGCGTGAAGTCGAGAACGACCACCCCCTCGAGAGGGCGAGTGCCGTTGAGTCGCTTCGCTCTCGTCATGAAACGAGTGGAACGCCGAGTGTGCGCAAGGCGAGCGAGGAGTACACCGCCATGCCCGTCACCATCGCGTCTTCTTCGAACATCACCCGGTTGGAGTGGTTCGGCGCCGCATTTCGCGGGTCCACTCCGTGTGGGGTGCCACCGAGAAAGAGCATCGCTCCGGGTAGACGCTCCAAGACATAGCTGAAATCCTCCGCGCCCATCACTGGGTTCGGCATTCGCCCCACCTGTTGGTTGCCGACGAGCGCCTCGGAAACGTCGAGTGCAAAGTCTGCTGAAGGTGCATCATTGACGGTGACGGGATAGCCGAGTTCGATCGTGACCTCGACCTTCATGTCATGTGCCGCGGCAATTCCCTCGGCAACTTTGCGAATTTCTTCGTGCACTTTCGCTCGTGTCTTTGCACTGATCGCACGAATCGTGCCGTGCGCGGTCACCGTTTCGGGGATCACGTTGCTCGCCGTGCCTGCAATGAGACGGGTGACGGTGACCACCGTCGGGTCGAAGATGTCGAACTTCCTCGTCACCATCGTCTGCAGTGCTTGCACGATTTCGCACGCCACCGGCACGGGGTCGAGCGTGCGGTACGGCTCCGAAGCGTGCCCACCCTTGCCGGTGAGCGTGAAGGTGAGGTCGTCCGATGAAGCCATGACGGGACCGCCCTTGCTGGCGATGAAGCCGGCGGGAAGGGCGGAGGTGATGTGCAGCGCGTACGCGGCGGTCACGGGAGAGGGGTCACCGTTGGCCAGTGGGGGCACGTTCAGCAAACCTTCGTTCAACATGAACTCTGCTCCACCGAACCCTTCCTCACCCGGTTGGAACATGAAGAGCACTCGGCCGGGCAAGGTCGACTTGCGTTCGGCGAGCATCTTCGCGGCACCAGCCAGCATCGCGACGTGGGTGTCGTGTCCACATGCGTGCATCACGTTGTCCACCTTCGACGCGTAGTCGAGCCCGGTGTCTTCCGGCATGGGGAGGGCATCCATGTCGCCGCGGAGCATCACCGTGGGACCAGGTTCGTCGCCAGTCAGCAGCGCGGCAATGCCACTCGTCGTCTCGTGCAGCGTGATGTCGACGGGGAGCCCCTCCAACGCTTCAAGCACTCGCTCGCGAGTCTTCGGTAAGTCATTGCCGACTTCGGGCCATTTGTGCAGGTCGCGGCGAATCGATCGGGCAAACTCCAGATGATCGGTGGCATGGGCCATCACCTCGGTTCCCAAACCATGGCGATCGTTTGCCGATGCTGTCGCGGCCATGTGTCCCCCCTCGTCGTCCCTGCCAAATCGTATGTCGGCATTGGAGAGCGTGAACAATCTCCAATTTCTTCATTCGCGCGAATTGTTTACGATTGGACGAAGGAGGCTTGATGCTCACCGTCGAATTCACCGTGGAGCCGTTCGTCGACGGCTCTCCCGGCCCCCATGTCACTGCTGCCGTAGCCGCGGTCGAAGCCCTCGGCTTCACCGTCGACTTCGGACCGTTCGGTACGTCGTTCACCGTTCCCGAAGACCGTGTTCCCCAAGTGGTCGCCGATCTGCTTCGTGCGGCATACGCCAACGGCGCAACGTATGTGAGCGTGGACGTGGGCCGGTTGGACCTGTCGTGACGGCTCCGCAGCCGCCAATGGATCAAGTGCGGGCGATGTTGCAGCCATTGATCGCTGCAACGGGAGCGGAGTTCATTCCCGCAGAGTCTGCACAATCGAGTGACATCATGTTGCGACTTGGCGACGAGGTGGTGGGTGCGGTGCGCTTGCCGGCTCTCCATGGCGCACTCGATCGAGTCATCGATTCAGTAGAGCGCGAGCTTGGTGGCAAGTTGAAGGAACTTTCTCGGGATGGAAAGCAGTTGGCGATTCGCCTGTTGGACGAGCGCGGTGCATTCACGTTGCGGAGAGCCGTTGAGGACATCGCCGACGCAATGGGAGTCTCTCGAATCACCGTGTACAACTACCTCAATGCCCTCCACCGCTGAAGGCACTCCGGTGAAGCATCAATTTGAAGCCATCGGGTTCGATGCCGACGACACGTTGTGGTTCAGCGAAGAATCCTTCCGCAAGTACGAGAATGAGTTCGTCGAGCTCGTCACTCCGTTCGCGCCTCCTGGGGTGAACGTGAAGGCGGCACTCACCGCCACCGAGCGTGCCAACATCGAGGCGTACGGATATGGCGTGAAGTCGTTTGGGCTGTCGTCGATCGAGGCGGCGATTTCGGTGTCGAACGGCACGGTTCCGACGTCGGTGGTGCAACGAATTCTCCGTGGTGTGCGCGAACACCTGACCGAGCCGGTTCACCTGTTCGAGTCGGTGGGTGAGGTGCTGCAAACGGTGAGTGGTGATCATCGCGTGATCCTGATCACGAAGGGTGACCTCGTGCACCAAAGCCGCAAGGTGGAGACCTCTGGTCTCGCCCATCACTTCGACTCGGTGGAGATCGTGTTGGAAAAGGATCCCCACACGTACGCACGCGTGTTGAAGAGCCTCGACATCGACCCGACGAAGTTCTGCATGGTCGGAAATTCATTGAAGAGCGACATTTTGCCGATCCTCGAACTGGGCGGCTTCGGTATCTACGTGCCCTATGAAATCCAGTGGGAACTCGACCATGCGGAGCACCCGCCGACTCCCGGATCTCGATTCGTGGAATTACCGAACTTGCATGCGGTGGCCGAGTGGTTGGCCACCAACGTCGAGTGACCGTCTACAGCCGGCGGAGGTGCACTTCTTTCATTCGGTGATCGGAACCTTTGTGGATCACGAGTGAAGCGCGGGATCGTGTCGGTGCGATGTTTTCCTGCAGGTTCCTTCCGTTGATCGAACGCCAGATCTCGCGTGCCATCGACTCGGCTTCTGCGTCCGAGAGCGCAGCGAAATGGCGAAAGAAGCTGTCGGGGTTCTGGAACACCGTGGCCCGCAGGGCGAAGAATCGCTCCACGAACCAGTCTTCGATGTCGCTCTCGTCTGCATCGAGGTAGATCGAGAAATCGAAGTAGTCACTCACGAATTCAGTGGCTTCGGTTCCTACCTGCAACACGTTGAGTCCCTCGAGGATCAAGATGTCTGGCTGACGCACCACTTGCTGCTCGTCTTCGACGATGTCGTAGACCACGTGGCTGTACAACGGGGCCGCCACTTCGGGCTTACCTGCCTTGATTGCGCGCAGGAACTCGATCAGACGGCGTGTGTCGTAGCTCTCCGGAAAACCCTTGCGATCCATGATCCCGCGCTCCTCGAGAACGCGGTTTGGGTGCAAGAAGCCATCTGTCGTGATCAGCTCGACTCGCGGGTGCTCGGGCCACCTGGTGAGGAGTGCCTGCAGGATGCGCGCTGAGGTGCTCTTGCCCACGGCCACCGAACCGGCCACGCCGATGATGTAGGGCACCTTCGGAGCGATCGTGCCGAGGAAGGTTGCCGAAACGCGGTGCAGGTTCTGGGTCGCGCTGACGTACAGGTTGAGCAGGCGAGTGAGCGGCAAGTAGACCGCCACCACTTCGTCGATATCGATGCGATCGTTGATACCGCGCAGTGCTGCAAGGTCTCGCTCGTGCAACGTGAGAGGAGTCTGGGCGCGCAGCTCGGCCCACTCGTCGCGGTCGAAGCGCAGGTAACGATCGACGTCGATGGCGTCAATCATGAGGACGTCCTACTTGGTACGAGTCCACGGCGCCGAAGGCGATGCTGCACCAGCACCGCCAGTGAGCACCTCGTAGCCCGAATCGGTGACGAGAACCGTGTGTTCGAACTGGGCGGTGCGCTTGCCGTCAGCGGTGACCGCCGTCCACTCGTCGTCCCACATGCGATGTTGCCATGAGCCGAGCGTGATCATCGGCTCGATGGTGAAGGTCATCCCCGGTCGCATGATCACGTTGTTGCGTGGGTCGTAGTAGTGGAGCACCTGGATGTCGGTGTGGAACTGCTCACCGATGCCGTGACCGATGAAGGCCCGCACCACGCCCAGCTTGTCCTGCTTTGCTCGCACTTCGATGGCCTTGCCGATGTCGGAGAGCGGTCGACCTGGCACCACTGCTTCGATGCCACGCCACATGCACTCTTCGGTGACGTCGATCAAGTGACGGCTTTCGTCGTCGATCTCGCCAACTGCGAAGGTGGCGTTCGTATCGCCGTGCACGCCCTTGTAGTAACAGGTGACGTCGAGATTGATGATGTCGCCATCTTCGAGCACGCGCGAGTCGGGGATGCCGTGACAGATCACTTCGTTGACCGATGTGCAAACACTCTTCGGATATCCCGAATAGTTGAGCGGGCTCGGGTATGCGCCACGCTCGATGCACAGCTGGTGCACGTAGGCATCGATCTCGTCGGTGGTGATCCCTGGCTTCACGAATTCGCCGGCCAGGCGCAACACCTCTGCAGCCATCGCGCCCGTCACGCGCATCCGTTCGATGACATCCGGTGACTTCACGGCCGATTCCGGCATGCGCTTGACCTTGCCCGTGTCTGCATAGGGCGGACGGGCGATGTGTTCCGGAACGAGCCGCATCGGGCTCACCACGCCAGGCAGCACGCGACCTTCGAGGGGCTTGTGACAGCGCTTGTACTTGCGCCCACTCCCACACCAGCAGGCATCACCGGCTGCAGGGAGCACCTTCGGAGGAGTGTTCGTAACGCTGGACATCCGTCTTTCAGGCTAGGGGCAGCGACCACCTAATGACAGGCTTGAGATTCAGCCGATTTGGAGATTGAGGTCGGTTTCCGCTTCGCTTGAAAAAAACACACATCGCACCATCGGCGGATTGATTGCGATCAAGGGGGTGACCGTGAAACAACGGTTGGCGTCCTCCTTATCGAGATCAAGGGTGGGAGTGTCACAACAAGTTGTGACGTCACCCGACGATCTCGACGAGGATCGACGGCAGCGGAGACGCGTACCAGAGATGGCCATTGGCCTCGTTCTCGTTCTCGTCGGAGCACTGTCGTCATTGTGGCTGTATTCGTCATTGTCGAAGACCGAAGCAGTCGTGCAAACGTCACGGTCAATTAGACGCGGCGAAGTGATCACTGAGTCGCATCTTCAAGTGATGATGATCAACGAACGTGACGCTGCAAAGTTCGTGCGTCCAGAGGCTGCTGCAGATCTGATCGGGAAAGTTGCAGCGGTCAATCTTGAGTCAGCAACTCCGCTGACAGAGGCGATGGTGGAACGCCGACCGATGCTCTTGGCTGGCGAAGCACTGACATCAGTGGCGATGGAGCCAGGAACCTTTCCTCCGGACCTTGAGGTAGGAGACGTCGTTGCGGTCGCGTTGGTTCCCGACATCGTCGTGGCCGAGGCGCGACCACCGCGACTCTTCGAAGGTCCGGTAGTCGTGTGGTCGATTGAACAACCGGAAGGTCTGTTCGGTACGGCCATTGTCACGCTGCGGAGTACTTCCGAATTGGCCGTCGAAGTGGCCGGCTCGGGTGAGGTGCAGATTGCAGTGGTGGCGCCATGACGTTCCAATCCACGAACTCCCATCGGGTCGTCGATGAGAGTGCCCTACACGCTCGACTTGTATCGGTCGTCGGAGAGCTGCTCGCTGACGAGCGAGTGGAGCGGCAAGGGCGTCGTGAAACCCCCATGACCGCTGATGAAGAGCTCGGTTTTGCTCGGCAGGCTGCCCGCACGGAGTGCACTCGAATCCGACGCGACGATGGAAGCGCAGCGCTACCCACTGAAATGGAAGGTGAACTGATCGCGCGGTGCGTGTCGGAAGTGCTCGGTTTGGGGCGCTTGCAGCCATTGCTCGACGATGAGGAAGTGACCGACATCCACATCCGTGGATGGGACTCCGTGTGGGTGCGACTGCGGGACGGTCGCAAAGAACGACGGGGACCGATCGTCGACTCGGACAAGGCACTGGTGGAATTGATTCGGCGAATGGCCGCTCGCACGGGCAATTCGGAGCGGCGGTTCGATGCTGGCAACCCCGAGCTGAACCTGCAGATGGCAGATGGTTCACGACTCTTCGCAGTGATGGAGGTCTCTCGTCGTCCAAGCCTCGTCATTCGACGACACCGCTTTGAGCTCTCCAATCTGGATGAATTGGTGGCTCGAGGAATGCTCGATGAGCCGCTCCGCCAGTTCTTCGTTGCGGCCGTCGCCGCACGACGGAATATCGTGATTTCGGGAGGCACGGGGTCGGGAAAGACCACGCTCCTGCGTGCATTGATCAATGAAGTACCTCCCGAGCAAAGAATCGTCACGATCGAGGACTCATTCGAGCTCGGCATAGATCGATTTGCCGACTTGCACCCCGACCACGACGCGCTCCAAGCCCGACCAATGAACATCGAAGGCAACGGCGAGGTGACGTTGTCGGATCTCACACGAATGGCCTTGCGGATGGATCCGGATCGGGTGATAGTCGGGGAAGTCCGTGGGGCTGAAGCGTTCCCGATGTTGATGGCGATGAGCCAGGGCAACAACGGCTCGATGTGCACGATGCACGC
>CAZWKD010000034.1:10311-13634 GCA_964633985.1 uncultured Acidimicrobium sp.
AGGGATTCCGTAGTCCGCTCGAAGAGTGGAGCATGGCGTGAACACCGCCTTCGTCGGGTTGGCGGGAGCGCTCGTTGGTCTCGGAGTCGTGGTGATGTGGTTTGGCTTGCGTGGTGGATCTGCGCTGTCAATTCTCGGTGCTGGATTCGTGGGTCGTGTTCGACCGCAGATGTTGGCGATTCCGGTCTGTGGTGTTCTCTCCTATCTGGTGACAGGTTGGCTGTCGCTGGCGATCGCTGGCGCCGTTGCCACGGCGACAGTTCCTGGCATCTCGCGTCCGCGAGTCAAGCAACGCAACGATCAAGAAATCGTCGATGCAATCGCGACCTGGACGGAGCAGATTCGCGACACGATCGCTGGAGCACGAGGTTTGGAGGAGGCGATCATCGCCACGTCCGACCAGTCGCCGGTCCCGATCCGCAGTGCCGTCAATCGGCTTTCGGCGTTCATCGTCTATGGACGTCTGGACGATGGTCTCCGACGATTTGCCGACGAAGTGGGGCATCCGACTGCAGACTTCGTTGTCGCGGCTCTCTCGACTGCGCACCATCATCAGGCAAGGGAGCTCGGATCCCTGCTCTCTGGGATAGCCGAATGTGCACGAGATGAGAGCAGGATGCGTTCGCGCATTTGGGTTGGTCGTGCCCGCACGCGCACGTCGCTGCGCATCATCACCGGCGTGGTCATCTCGTTCGTAGGTGGACTGTTCGTCCTCAATCGTGCCTATCTTGCCCCGTTTGCGTCATCGGAAGGGCAAGTCGTCCTTGCCGGCGTGCTCATGTTGTTCGCCGCCTCGATCGGGATGATGCATCGGCTCGCCCGAATCGAAGCACCGGAGCGCTTCGTGCGCAAGAAGGCCTGGTGAACATGGCACGTCATCTGATCCCCGGAGTGTTGATTGGTAGCGGACTTGCAGTGATCGCGTTACCGGATCTGCGGATGCTGGTTACCACGAAATGGCGCTCAGCACTCATCTCGGCACGTCGTGTCGTGGCTGGCACTTCGTCCAAACGCCTCGGTACCGATCTTCAACTCGTCGGCGTATCGCTCGAAGACATCGTGATCTGGAAGTTGCTCGGTCCGCTCCTCGGCTTGGCCTTGTGCGTACTGATGGCGTTGTCGATGTCGTCGATAGGCATGGCGGTTCCGGTGGAGCTCGTATTGCCATTGGCGGCATTCGTTAGCGCAGTTGGTTTCGTGCTCCCAGACATGTGGGTCAAATCACGAGCGAAGCGGAATCGAATGACGTTCCTCTTCTCGTTTTCGAGTTTTCTGGATCTGACCAATGTGCTGCTTTCCGGTGGAGCAGGCATGGAGACCGCATTGATCGCGGCGTCTGAGGCTGGTGATGGTGTCGCCTACGCGAGGATTCGGGAAGCACTCACACGCGCGAGAACGACGCATCGTTCGCCATGGCAAGAGTTACAGCGACTTGGCGACTCGCTTGGACTGGATGTCGTTTCAGAGGTCGGTGCCAGCATTCAGCTTGCGGGTGAACACGGAGCGCGTGTTCGATCATCGTTGGCGAAGCGAGCAGAGACCGTTCGTCACAAGCAGAGCGCCGAAGTTGAGGCCGCCGCCAACGCGGCCACTGAACGGATGGGACTGCCGATGGTGCTGCTGTTCCTCGGGTTTCTCGTCTTGATCGGGTATCCGGCCGCCGAACAAATGCTGCAAGGTCTCTAATCCAGCGAATTTTCCGAACAACGAAAGGAAGAACAGTGAAAGACATCATCAAGTACTACTGGATCAGGTTCACCGCTTCGGCTGAACGTGACTATGAGGCAGGAGAGGTCAGCGCCACCACCATTGTGATGGCCGCTGCTCTCGTGGCTCTCGCAATCGCAGTTGGTGCGACCATCACGGCACGTGTTCGTGACAAGGCAAACTCTCTCGATCTCGGCTAACCGCAGACACGAGCGGGGCGAGGTGAGTGCCGAGACGGTACTCGCCGTACCGATCGTGTTCATGGTGATGCTGATTGCGATTCAGGCTGCGGTGTTCATGCATACGGCCCACGTTGCGCAGATGAGCGCGAGTGAGGGTGCGGCGGCTGCAGCCCGCTACGGCGGGGGAGTTCCAGCTGGGGCTGAGGCCGTGTCGAGAGCGATTGCGGAATTGCGTGGCACGGCGACCGACATTCCCCGCGTCAGTCTCGTCAATGGTGTCGCAGAGGTGGAGGTGGGGCTTCGCGTGCCCCGCGTCGCCCCATTCTTCGACTTCGTCGTCACTCGAATTGCTCGCGAACCCGTCGAGCGGTTCGTGGGACCCGACGAGCGATGAAACACGAACGAGGTAGTGCGACGGTGGAGACCGTCGTCCTCGTGCCCGTCCTCGTGGCGCTCGTGCTGTTCGCCGTGTATGCGGGGAGATCGACTCAGGCAATGGGTCATATCCGTCATGCTGCGGATCAGGGTGCCCGTGCGGCGTCACTCGTCCGGGTGAGCCGGATGCAACAGGTCGGGCGTCAGGCCGTCCTCGAAAATCTGACCGAGAACGGAAGTCCGTGCACGAACGTCATGGTGAACGTTGCCGTCGATACGGAGTCGTCTTCGCGCTCAGTTCTGGTCGAGGTGGAGTGTGAAGTCTCACTTGCCGGGCTCGAGTTGCTGAATCTCGGCAGGAGAACGATCGAGGCCGAATCGGTGGAAGTAATCGACGTATGGCGGGTGGATCGATGACCAGACACGACGAAGGTTCGGTTACCGCGTTCGTCACGGCACTACTGATCGTGTTCGTTGCGAGCGCTGGACTTGCCGTCGACGGTGGGCGGCTCGTTGCTAGTCGGGTCGAGCTCCTCGATCACGCGGAGAACGCTGCCCGTGCTGCGGTACAACACGTCACCAACCTGCGGAGCGGGGATCCACAGGTAGACGTTGACCGTGCCCGACGAACTGCAGAGGAGTACCTACGGTTTCATCGAGTGACCGGTTCGGTAACGAGTACTCGTGAATCGGTCACGGTGACCGTGACTCGAGACGTGTCGCTCACCATCTTGTCCATGATTGGTTTGTCGAGTCGTTCGGTCACCGTTGAACGCAGCGCAACGCCGGTTCCCGGACCATGAAGCACGTTCGCGTGGCACTCCTTGGGGGATGTCTCATCGTGGGAATCCCGCTGAGTCTGATCACCATGGACATGGCTCCAGTACATGCAGCGAAGAGTGTCGTGGCCGGTGGTTTGGTGCCACTTCATGAGCGCGTGATCGGTTTGTTCGTAGTTGCGATCTGGCTTGTTTGGTTGTGGTCGTTGGTATCCGTCGTCTTCGAATTGTGGATGACACGCCGATCCGAAGCGGTGATTGCTTCACGGAACCGACTCAT
>CAZWKD010000035.1:0-7982 GCA_964633985.1 uncultured Acidimicrobium sp.
ACTTGGATGCGATCTCGGTTCGCATAGGTCACTTCATTCTGTGGATCGACCCGCAACTTGAACACGCGGAAGGACATCTCGGTGGTGTCGACGGAGAGGATCCGGCCGATCAACGAATCGCCGAGGCCGAGGATCAACTTGAGCGTCTCGAGTGCCTGGATCGAACCGATGATTCCCGGCAACACACCAAGCACACCGGCTTCGGCACACGACGGCGCGAGCTCGGCCGGCGGCGGTAGTGGAACCATGTCGCGATAGGTCGGTCCATTCTTCGGATCGAACACGGTGACCATGCCCTCGAAGCGAAAAATCGAACCGTGTACCACCGGGATGCCGAGCTTCACGCTGGCATCGTTCAGCAGGTACCGACTCGGGAAATTGTCGGCGCCGTCCACGATGACGTCGTAGTCCTTGATGATTTCCATGATGTTGCTCGCTTCGAGACGGGTGTCATACGTCACCACGTTCACGTCCGGGTTCAACATCGTCAACGTCTTCTTGGCCGAGTCCACCTTGCGATCACCGATGCGATCGATGTTGTGGAGGATCTGTCGCTGCAGGTTCGAAGCATCGACCTCGTCCATGTCGACGATGCCGATCGTGCCGACTCCCGCCGCGGCGAGGTACAGCGCTGCAGGCGAACCGAGTCCGCCTGCGCCGAGCATCAACACCTTGCTCGACAACAACTTGGCCTGGCCCTCGACGCCCACTTCGGGCAACAGCAAGTGGCGCTGATATCGATTGCGCTGATCAGCAGAGAGCAACGTCGGGGTCTTCCAGGGACGACCCTCGTCTTTCCACTTACCGAAACCGCCGGCCATCGATACGACGTTTTGATAACCGAGTTCCTGCAGGGTCTTCGCGGCGAATGCGCTGCGCACACCACCGGCGCAATAGACGACGACCGGTGCGGTCTTGTCGACGATGCGCGTCTCGATCTGCGCTTCCAGATGACCACGAGGAATGTGCACGACGCCCGCGAGCGTTCCTTGTTCGAACTCGTCCGGCTCACGCACGTCAAGCACGACAGTCCCTCCAGCAGCGATCCGCCGGGCTGCTTCCTCGGTGTCGATTTCCGCGATCACTCGCTTTGCGTCGGCCAACAAATCACGAAAACTGGGCATTAGGGGGAACCTCCAGCCAATACCCTACCGTTTTGGTCAGGTTTTCTCCGACTCGTGCCCCAACAGGACGGGAAGCACGTCGGCGATACGCCCCAGCAACACATGGTCGGCGTAGCGGTCCATACCGGTCGACTCGCCATTCACGATGATCACCTTGGCGCCACCCGCTTTGGCTCGTGGCACTGCATTCGCTGCAGGAAACACAGACAGCGTCGAACCTACGGCGATCAAGAGATCGCTTTGCTCGGCGTCGCGCATTGCACGCTCGATCACCTCTTCGACGAGCGACTGCCCGAAGCTGATCGTGTCACTCTTCAAGATTCCCGAACAGATATGACAACTCGGGTCTGGATCGCCGGCACGCACACGCTCCAGCGTTTCCAGCATCGGTCTGCGGTCGCCGCATGACCAACACACCGAAAAGTGGATCGTGCCGTGCACCTCCACCACCTTCTGCGGATCCAATCCCGAACGTTGGTGGAGTCCGTCGATGTTCTGTGTGATCACCGACAGCAACACTCCCCTCTCATCGAGTCCGACGATTGCGCGATGAGCGACGTTCGGCTCGGCCGTCCACGCTGGAGAGTGCAACCGGCGCTGCCACGCCAAGTGCCGCACCTCAGGGTCGGCGAGGTAGTGCTGTAGCGAGGAGATCTTCTCTGCCTTGGGGTCGAGCGTCCACACACCTTGAGGTCCGCGATAGTCGGGAATGCCCGAGTCAGTCGAGATACCGGCACCGGTCAGGACGACTATGCGTCGAGCACCGTCCACTGCAGCGCAGGCTGCTGACAAATCATCTATTCGTTCATCCATGGGCAGCTTGCGGCACCAACCACGGGACGAAGTTGTCCATGAACGCCCATGAAGTGCGATGCACTGCAGACGGCCCGTATCCCTGGAGAGCACGTCGGTGCTTGGCACAGGGATATCCCTTGTTCGTCTCGAAGCTCCACAAGGGATAGTCGAGCGCCATTTCGCGCATCATCCTGTCGCGCGACACTTTGGCGAGCACAGACGCGACGGCGACACTCAAGCACGACGAGTCAGCCTTCACTTCGGTGACGACACGTGCCACATGCGGCGAGACGAAGTCCCAATTTCCGTCCACCACAGCGTCGGCATCACGGAGATCGAGGCGGAGGTTCGCACATGCCCGTTGAGCAGCCAGTCGCTGTGCCTCGACCATTCCCAACCGACCGCACTCGTCGTGACTTGCCGCGCCGATCGACCAGGCAGTGCAGGCATCTACCAAGTCATCGAACATCGCCTCTCGACGCTTCTCCGTGAGCGTCTTAGAATCCCGCACACCCTGCATCGCCTTCAAGTGCTCTGCGTCCGAAGGCAACACTGCAGCACCCACTACGAGCGGGCCCGCCCACGCACCCTTGCCCACTTCATCGAACCCGACGACGAGCGAGGCGCGGCCCTGCAGGAGTTCGCGTTCGCGTGCAAACGTGGGAACCGTCACCGCGTGGCACCTCGCAGCAGCGTCTCCCCGCTCGTTGCCGTGCTCGACCACTCAGGGTCGGTTACTCCAGCCGTCAGCCTCAAGCCATCGGCGCCACTCACCTCCCACAGCAATGCGGGGTGCTCACCGTGCCAGCGAACGGCGAACGACAGCGTTGCCTCCGCTCCGATCACGATGTCGTGACACTCGAAGTTCACGCCCCGCCACATGGTGGGAATGCCGTGGCCAAGGATGGCAACCGATCCGTCGCGCTGCGGACTGACCAGTTGTTCATCGAGCCACGCGCCGAGACGCACTCCGTCCGGAGCCTGGTTCGAGGGGGCATTCGCTCGTGGAAGTCGCTCGTGACTCGCCTGGACGTCTCGTACAGCACGATCGTCTCCCGATGCCCTGAACACCCATTGGGCAGCGAACAGCGCCCGCTCGACATCCCACGGCAGCACATCGGACTTCTTGTGCTCACGGAGGAGGGTCGTCGTCGATTCGGCGAGTCGTTCGAGCACATCGTCCCCGTGTCGCCAGGAGGCGATGCGCTCACCCATTCGCACGAGTTCGAGCAACGAGAGCGCAATCGCCACGTCATCACCTGCGAGATGAGCTCCCCATTCCTCGATCGGAAACGCAGAGATGGCAAGAAGATCGGCGCGCACCGTGTTGATCCGCGGAGTCAACGACTTGTCAGGCACGATGGAGTACCCGGCACGTTCCACGGCGGCGAGCCAGGTTCGCTGCATGTCATCGGGTGTGGCCAGTGCACTCCAGTCGACCCGACCGCCAGAAGTCATCGACAACGCGACGGTGAGTGAGGCGCCATGAGCGATTGGAAACACCACGCTGCCCTTCGGTAGATCGATCCCCTGGGGACCGAGCGGACTCGGCGTGCGAACGCACTGCACGTCCCCACGCGACAACGCAACCGCCACCGGCATGCTCGACGAATTGGTGAACTCGGCGGCGACGAATCCGTCTGCGACGGCCCACACCCGCTGCACCACGTCTCCCGAGGGAACACGCAGTCGAGTCTCGATGACCGGCACTCCGGCGCGACGCTGTTGTCGCACCGTGGACTCGACAGACGGATCATGCCAACGATCGTCGGCAGCGATGTACCAATCCAGCGCCGGCGATCCGTCGCGCGGCTGAATACGACCTCGCTCGTTGACCTCCGCAATCCACGATCCTCCACGAACCCCGAGCAAGTGAGTGGCCTTGCGCACCCCACTTGCCAGGGTGACGTTGGAAATGACCCCGCTCACTCGAACTCAGCTTTCGACCGACGGCTGAGCAAGTCGGTCAACGCGTCCGCAGCAGACTTGCGGCCCTGGCACACCAGCGCCACCTGCTCGCTGATCGGCATCTCGACCCGATGCTCGTTGGCCAGCTCCACGACGAGCGAGGATGCGCGCACGCCCTCAGCAACCATCTGCATCGAGGACTCGATTGACTCGATCGTCTCGCCGCGGCCAAGGCGCACGCCAACTTGAGTGTTGCGGCTCTGCATCGATGCACACGTTGCCACGAGATCACCCAAGCCGGCGAGTCCGGAGAACGTTTCCGCCCGAGCGCCGAGCGCCACACCGAGCCTCGTCATCTCCGCGAGTCCACGGGTGATCACCGCAGCCTTGGCGTTGTCGCCAAACCCGAAACCCTGCGCGATACCGGCACCGATCGCGATCACGTTCTTCACCACGCCACCGATCTCACAACCCACCACGTCCTCGTTCGTGTACAGACGAAACAGCGGAGTCGACAATGCCGCCACCACCTCGCGTGCCACCGATTCATCGGTCGACGCAACGACACTTGCAGCAGGTTGGCCAGTGATGATTTCGCTCGCAAGGTTGGGGCCGCTCAGCACGGCGACGCCGCATTGCGGGAACGACTCCTGCAACACTTCGCTCATCCTTTGGCGTGAACCCACCGCAAGTCCCTTCGTGAGCGACACCACGATGGAGCCGGGCTTCGCCACTTTCCCTGCGATCTGCGCGATCTCGGAAAAACCCTTGGCCGGAATCGCCATCGCCACGACGTCAGCCAGACCTACGGCGCTCGTGAGATCCGCCTCGCCGCGCACCGCACTCGGGAGCACATGCGCACCGAGATACTGATGGTTGCGATGATCCTCGTTGATCTCCCGCACCACGTCCGGATTGCGGGCCCACAACACGACCTCACCATGGGACGCGGCCAACGAAGCCACCGTCGTTCCCCACGAACCGGCACCGATCACACTCACCTGCCGGCCCACGAACGCCAAGATTAGGGCTCGCAGAGCGACCGTAGGCTACGGCGATGACCGCACCGCGCCCACGACGTACTGGTGCAGTGATCATTCCGCTGAAAGGCTTTGCCAAGGCCAAGGAGCGACTCTCCGGGGTTCTTGACCCAGCGACTCGCGCGCTGCTTGCGGAATACACCGCCGAAGCCGTCATCGACGAGGCGCGGGTACTTGCCGACGTGAAGACGGTGGTCGTCGTCACCGACGATGAGGCGTGCGCCGAGTGGGCACGCCGAGCTGGGGCAGAGGCGCTCGTCGAAACTTCAGGGTTGAACGCGTCAGTCGCACTCGCCTATCGACACCTTGGTGACTCCGTGGACTGGGTGATGATCTGCCATGCCGACATCGTCCATCCGGAGCGCTTGGCGGCACTGCCGAGCCCGGGCGAGTCGCAGGTGGTGTTGGTGCGCGACCGTCACCGCGATGGCACCAACGTGATGATCCTCCCCGCCAATCGCGAATTCGACTTCCACTACGGTGCCGCGAGCGCCGAGGCCCACCGCGCCGAATGCATCTCGCGCGACCTTCGGCCAGTCGAGGTCATCGACACACTGCTCGGCATCGACGTGGACACTCCCGCCGATTTGCATCTCATTCCCGATCGCCTACGAAAGCGTCTCGGGTTTCCCGCCGACTAGGGAAACAAAAAAGATCGGGGGGCTTTCGCCCCCCGATCGACAGTTATCCGAACCGATTGTTATTCGGTTAAGGCCGTATTACTTCTTCTTTGCGGCCTTCTTGCGGCGCTTCTTAGCAGGGGCCTTCTTGGTGGCCTTCTTCGCTGCCTTCTTGCGCTTCGCAGGGGCCTTCTTTGCGGCCTTCTTGCGCTTCTTTGCTGCCATGATTTTCTCCTTGGTTATTCGGTATTGCTTACTTACGGTTTGGGTTGAGTTCACTCTTCAGCGTGCTGCTTGCAGTGAACTTCATTGCTAGAGAAGCAGGTACCTGGACCGGTGCACCCGTTTGCGGGTTACGGCCAGTACGTGCCTTTCGCTTCGAGGTGCTGAACGAGCCGAAGCCCGGCCAAGCGACCTTGTCGCCTTTCTTTGCAGAAGAAACGACCAGTTCAAAGAAGGCACCGATGGTTCGTTCGGCGTCAACCTTGGACACCCCGGCGTTCTGAGCAACTGCGTCTATGAGCTCTGCTTTTGTCATTGTCTTACCTAACTTTCTCGGAATCGGATAACCGACGTGCACCATCTGAATTGGTCGCGCGACAAATTGCAAGCATCTCCGTCGTTCTCACCCGTTTTTCGAGCGAGTTCGTTGGATCGATCCACGTCTCGATAGGTCACCACTTCCGACACGATGAACCACGACAGGGATCACCATTTCGAGACTGCGAGAACACACCGCCCTGCGCTTGTTGCTCCCGTAAAACCCTTGTAAACATTGGGTTCTTGCGTGCCCAGAGGATGCAACGACGAGAAAACTCGCCCTGTGGACAAACTCGATACGGCCCGTCGCCGACGCGTGGTGACATCGCCGTTTTGGCGATCACTGAACGGTGAATTAGGGGTCCAAAAAGATTTTCAAAAAAATTTCCAGAAAATCCCCGAATTTGTCGTTCGACGGCGAATATTTCGGAAATTCGCACACTCGGTCGCTCGGACTCGCCGAGCATCAGCCGACCACTCAGCGACGCTCGGAGTATCCACCACCAACCTCGGTGAACCGTCCAAACTGTGTCTCGTTGCACACTGAGAACGCACCACTCGACACTCAGGAAGTCGTGGTTACGTCCACGCGAACGCGCATCGTTCTCGACACCTCCGTTCTCGTTGCCGATCCGGGTTGTCTCTATAACTTTCCCGGATGCGATGTCGTCATTCCGCTCACGGTGGTGGAAGAGCTCGACGGATTGAAGACCCGCATGGACGACGTGGGGAGATCTGCACGTACTGCTCTGCGCTCGATCGAAGATCTTCGCCGTAAGGCCGGAGGCTCGCTCGCCTCGCCGCAGCCCGTGCACGACGGGCCCGAGGCTGGCACCCTGCAGATCGAGGTCAACGGCATTCAGAAGCACCTCCTGATCGAGCATGGGATGGACCCGGAAATCCCCGACAACCGGATCATTGGCGCCGCGCTAGGGCAAGCCCGCCACGCAGCTACTCGAGTGATCTCCAACGATGCCGCCCTGCGAATCAAGGCCGCCCACCTCGGGCTCTCGGCAGACGAACACCAACCCATTACTCATGGGCTCGACTCGCGACCCGTGGGCTGGGTGCAGATCGATGCGCGGGTCGATCAGGTGGATGCCTTGTACAAGGACTCGTCGTTGCCGATGGCCAACTTGGATGGCACCAGCTCCCTCGTCGACAACAACTTCGTCGTTTTGCGTAACGGCTCGCAATCGGCTCTCGCGCGCTGCCGTGACGGTGAACTCCACCTCCTTCCCCATCACTCTCCAGAGGCGTGGGGATTACGTTCCCGCAGCAAAGAGCAGCGCTTCGCACTCGAGTTGCTACTCGACCCCGAGATCACGGTGATTGCCCTCGACGGGCGGGCCGGAACGGGTAAGACCGTGATGGCAATCGCCGCGGGACTCGAGCAGGTGGTCGAAGAACGTCGGTATGAACGACTCGCCGTGTACCGACCACTCGTTCCGGTCGGTCGCGCAGATGTCGGTTTTCTTCCGGGTGATTTGGACGAGAAGCTCGATCCCTGGATGTCGGCCATCCACGATGCGATCGTCGCTCTCACCGATCAGCGGTCCAGCCGCGATGCCCGAGGCTTGATCGATGACCTCACAGCCCGCGGACAATTGACCCTCGAGTCCGTCACCTTCCTCCGCGGCCGCTCACTGCAGCAGCAGTTCGTCGTGGTGGACGAGGCCCAGAACTTGGAGCCCACCACGCTGAAGACGATCCTCACCCGTATCGGTGAAGGCACCAAGGTGGTCTTCACGGGTGACACCAGCCAAATCGACGCCCCGTACATGGGCGAGACGAACAACGCGCTAGCCGTGTTGATCCATGCCTTTGCCGGCCAGCAGTGCTTCGGGCACGTCACGTTGGCCACCTGTGAGCGCTCCGAAGTGGCCAGCCTGGCCGCCGAGCTGCTCTAAGCGACGCGCTGTTCAGTCGCCTGACCACTCACCAGACTGCGCTTC
>CAZWKD010000035.1:8082-13452 GCA_964633985.1 uncultured Acidimicrobium sp.
GCTTCCTGGGGACCAAAGACTGAGCTTCCCAGGACTAAAGTCCATGAAAATCAAGGGTTCTATGGTTTCTTGACATTTAGCACTAAATCGACTTAGTATTAAATCCATGGCACTCCTAGACACCCTGGTAACACCTGCGGTAGACGACCTGCCGCAGTCCAACATCCCCCTGTCATCGATGATCGACTGGACGCAGTTCGCCAACTGCAAGGGCAAGACGAAGTTGTTCTTCGCCCCGAAGGCGGAACGTCCTCAAGCGCGTGAGCGACGAGAAGCCAAGGCCCGCTCGTTGTGCAACGCATGCATGGTCAAGGAAACCTGTCGCGAGTTTGCTCGTGAGAACCACGAGTACGGCTTGTGGGGTGGCGAGAACGAAGAGGAACGCCACCTTGCTGGCTACACGATCGCTGCGCCCATCGGCGTGCGATCGAAGCTCTCCAAGAGCGCCTGATCCCTCCCCCAAAACAGGCAAGACCACGGGCGACGTCGAGAGACTCGGCGTCGCCCGTGGCGTCTGTCAGACTTGTTTACGTGACCGCACACGCCATTTCTGATCCGGGCGACTTCGTAACGAAGTTCATCGAGAACATCGAGCAGAGCCACTTCACTGCAGCAATGGAAATGGTCGCCGACGATTGCGAATATGACAACGTGCCGATCACCAAGGTCTTCGGCAAGGAAGCGATCGTCAACATCCTCTCCGGTTTCCTCGCCTCAGCGACCAAGGTCGAGTGGTTGATCCACCACCAGGTTTCGAATGGCGACATGGAACATGGAGTCGTCATGAACGAGCGCACCGACCGCTTCGAGATCGACGGGCGCTGGGTGGAGTTCGACATCGCGGGATTGTTCGTGATCAGCAACGGCAAGATCGCCTTGTGGCGCGACTACTTCGACAAGGAAGCATTCACCAAGGCACTCGCCAAGAAGTAGGTCGCTTGTCGACGTGGTCGTCGATGCGATTTCTTTCGTCACACACCCTCCCCATACGGTGAAGGCGTGCCTTCCCCCGAAACGCCACTGACAGACATCCGATTCGTCGTGTTCGACACGGAAACGACCGGGCTCGAGCCAGGCCACATCCTGCAATTGGCATTCGTCGTAGTGGGGGGCAATGGCGAGGTGTTGGAGGACTACTCGACGTACGTCAAGCGGCGCTTCTGGCGGCCCGGTCCACTCGGCGCACACCACGTACACGGCATCACCAGGCGTCACTTGCGCTCCGGTGTCCCGATGCGCGAGGCCCTCGATCGACTCGAACGGGCCTGCGACGGCGCAATACCCGTCGCCCACAATGCCGCGTTCGACCTCACCTTCCTTCGCGAGGAGAGCCAGCGGCTTGGCCGCCCGTTGCGGCTCGAACCAACGCTGTGCTCGCTCAAGTTGTCGCGCTCGCTCGACCCGCAGCGATCACGGCGCCACAAGCTGGCGAACCTCGTCGAACACTACGGTCTCGACGTGATCCCCACCCACGATGCCTTGGCCGACGCCAGAGCCACCGCGTCACTTCTACCCCACCTGCTCCGCGATCGAGGGGCATCGCGCCTCGACGACATCAGCGACTACCGCGAATAGCGGCTGAGCACCTGACGCGCGGTGCTGGCGCGCAAGTCTCTCGGCACGTCTCCCTCGAGCACCTCGATGCCAGCGCCACCGCGAACCAGCAGTCGCCCGAGCCAGTGGTCACTCGAAACGCCGAGTTTGACCACGAGCGAACCATCGCGCTGTTCTTTACGTTCCACGTAGGGGTACGACTCCACGAGGAATCTCGCGCTCGGCGCCACGCGCAACTTCACGGTGCGAACCGTCGAGGTGAACCACTCAGTTCCTTCACGCGGCTCGACTTCTTGGGGGTCGAAGGTGCCCGTCGCCGTCAAGGCCTCGATGCGGTCGAGGCGGAACTCTCGACGCTCACCGGAGCGGTCGTCGTCCGCCGAGACGTACCAATGGCCACCACGTTCGAAGACGTTGCGTGGCGTGATGGTCCGCGTCGTGCGCGCGCCTGATGCCGGCGTGAAGTAGTCGATCGTCAGACGTTCACCAACGATGGCGGCTTCACGAATTTCCTCCACGTACTTGGTCTTGGGGAGATCGACGACGATCGGCGGCGCATCGGTCGGCATCAATGGACGCAACTTCTCTAGCGCTCGGTTCAACGGGCCGTGCTTGTCCGCTCCAGGAAGCGCCATCGCGGCGGCACCCATCGCCATCAATGCGAAGAGTTCAGCGGTGTTCAACTTGAGCGGACGCTGAATCACCGTGGGGATACCGGCATAAGCCATGACGTTGTCGTCGTCCACGTAGACGTCGATCAACTCATAGGCGGTGAACGGTGGCGCCCCGCACACCGAGGCGAGTTGCAGATCGGCAATCACTTCCTTCTCGCTGATCTTGAACTCCTTGGCAACTTGGGCGATCTCGGCCTCACCGCGCTCGAGTAGCCACGGGATCATCACCATGAGCCTTTCCACGCGCTCTCCCGCTCCTGCGGGGCCTCGTTTCCTCTTACGAGTAGCCATCAGCCGAGCCTCACCAATTCTTCCAACCATTCGATTACGTGGGCTCGCACATCGGTTGGCTCCAACACTTCCGCTCGATCGACCATCGCAAGCAACCAGTTGCGAAACACGGGAAGATTGGCACACGGCACGGAGAAGTCGATCGAACCATCGTCATTGCGGCGAACGATGGACGCCTCGCCCAGTTCCTCCGTCACCCGAGCAGCGAGAGTTGCATCGACCCGAACGACGGCTCGTCGAGGTGCTTCACCTCCGAGCGCCAGCATCTCTTGCTCCGTCGGTACGGCCTTACGCGGGTCGAAGGCGACCGGGCGCTCGAAGTTGTTCTTCTTGCCTGCGGCAATTTCACCCTCGATACGGTCGACACGAAACACGCGCTGAGCAGCACGTAGATGATCGAAGCCGATCAGGTACCAGTGCCCACCACGTGCCAGGAGCCCATACGGATCGACATCGCGACGTTCGCCGTTGTACAAGAACGAGAGCGTGCGCAACTGGGTCACGCCTTCTGCAAGCGCTTCGAGGTGATCATCACTGATCTGCAGGTTGATGCTCGTGACACGACCGGCGAGCAACCGCTCTCCGCCCATCTTCCACAACGCTTCATCACCCGCTTCCGCGCCGAGACGCACCGTTGCCAGAGCCATCTGCAGGGCATCTCGCTCGACGGCGGTGAGGCCGAGATCGGTCAACTCGAAGTTGCGGCGATCGATCGAATACGCACCTTCACCTGCTTCCGCTCCACCGAGCGTCACCAGGTCGATCGGGATACCCAACTTGCGCAACTCGGCCTTGTCGCGCTCGAACGAAGCACGGGCCGCCGTGTCGTTTTCCGGGTAGTGGTCGCCAAGTTCGTTGCGAATCTGCTTCAAAGTGAGGGGCGTGCTACGCGCCACCAAAAGCGCCAACAGGTTGAGCATCCGCTCTGCTTGACTGCGCTTGATCGCCACGGGCGAGAGGCTAGGCGACGATCACGAGCGTTTGCGCAGATGCCACGACACGAGCGGCGACTGCACGACTTCGGCCGATTGAGCCACTCCTGCCTCACCCATACGGGCAAGCACGTCCCGAGCAATCTCCTTGCCCAGTTCCACTCCCCACTGATCGAAACTATTGACCCCCATGACCACGCCTTGGACGAAGGTGGAATGTTCGTAGAGGGCGATGAGCGCTCCGAGCGAGGAGGGGTCGAGTTGACGCAACACCACTGCAGTGGACGGCCTGTTGCCCGGCATCTCTCGATGGCGGGCGAGCGATTCATCTGCGCCAGCCCGACGAAGTTGCTCGACGGTGCGGCCGACGGCCAGCGCCTGGGCCTGAGCCTCCAAGTTGGCGATCAACTCGTCGTTTCGTCGTCCACGGGACTGTGACACCCCGATGAAGTCAACCGGCACCACGTCGGTGCCTTGATGGATCAGCTGCATGAAGGCGTGTTGGGCATCTGTGCCAACACCTCCCCATACCACTGGGCCAGTCGGGTAATTCACCGGAGTCGCGTCCGAATGGACGCTCTTGCCGTTGCTTTCCATTTCGAGTTGTTGCGCGAAGGGAACGAAGGCGTGCAGGGCATCGAGGTAGGTGACGAGCGCGCGCGACTGACGACCAAGGAACGTCCTGTTCCACACACTGATCAGACCCATCAGCACAGGCGCGTTTCGCGACATGGGGGCCGACATGAAGTGCCCGTCCATCGCGGCCATGCCTGCCCTGAACTGAGCAATCGCAGACTTTCCAAATGCGATCTCGTTGACGAGATTCACCGCAGATGAGACGGAGAACCGACCACCCACCTCGATGGGAGTGGTGAACCGATGATCCGCCGATACCCCTGCTGCATCGGCGAGATGTGGAGCGGCGGAGACGACGGCGCAGTGTCGCGGCACCTCCGACTCGGAGAGAGCCGTGGTCAACCACGCTCGAACCCGACGCGCGTTGGACAGGGTCTCTGCGGTACCGAACGACTTCGAGCAGAAGATGAACAATGTCGTTCGCGGATTCAAGCCACGGACCTGTCGGTCGAAGGATTGGTCGTCGACGTTGGAGATGAACCGGGCCTCGACATCCGGGGTTGCCCAGTCACACAAAGCGTCATAGACGAGGGCGGGACCGAGATCACTACCGCCAATCCCGACGTTCACTACGTGTGTGAACCGACCGCCAACCCCCGCAATGGTGCCTGCTCGCACACCCTCGGCAAACGCCGTTGCTGCAGCATCTCGATCTTCCGCGCGTTCAGCCATGTGCAATGCCGCTCGCTCCTCGGATTCATTGACCACCGCTCCAGACACCAAGAGATGGCGGCGACCCTCCACTCCAGTTTCGCGCGCCAAGTCGAGCAATGCTTCGAACACTTGATTGGAGACGTTCTGTCGGCTGAAGTCGACCAGCATCTCTGCCCCTGCCAGGGACAACTCGATGGACATCGACGTGGCTCGCGACGAGTCGGCACGGAACAACTGTGCGATCGTCGTCTGATCATTGACGGTTGCGAGATCGATCAGCGCGTTCCACGCAGGGAGAGTGGATGGATCCACGCGATCAGGCTACCTGCGCGCAAAGTGCAAGTAAGTAGTGTGTCGAGACGGTGATGTCGACGCGTGACGATGTACGGGCAGGTGTCGGATTCGCATTCGCTGCGTACTTCGTCTGGGGAATGGTCACCGTCTATTGGAAGACCGTGGATCAATTCGATCCGTTCGAGTTGATTGCCTGGCGAATCACCACCAGCTTTGCGGTGTTGGCCGTCGTGCTCGTCGTCATGCGCAAGGTCCGCCTTGTCGTTTCCGCCCTGAGCAATCCCCGGCTCGCCATGCGCATCACCGTGGCCAGCGCTCTCCTCACGATCAACTGG
>CAZWKD010000036.1:0-6990 GCA_964633985.1 uncultured Acidimicrobium sp.
GTCCGGCGTTCTCGCTGTTGATGCGGAAGTACGCCTGCAACGGCATCTCGCATTCGACACCTGGCGGCACGTAGATGAAGGAACCGCCCGACCACACCGATGTATTGAGCGCAGCGAACTTGTTGTCGCCCATCGGGATGACGGAGCCGAAGTACTGCTTGACGAGATCGGGGTACTCGCGCAATGCGGTGTCCATGTCGCAGAACAAGATGCCCTGCTCCTCCAACTCGACGCGGTTGCGGTGGTACACCACTTCGCTGTCGTATTGAGAGGTGACGCCTGCGAGATATTTGCGCTCGGCCTCGGGGATGCCGAGCTTCTCGTACGTCTTCTTCATCTGCTCGGGCAGGTCATCCCATTCGTCGGTCTGCGCCGCCGCAGGCCTGAGGTAGTAGTAGATGTCGTTGAAGTCGATGTCCGGCATGTTCACGCTGAACCACGGCAACATCGGCTTCTTCTCGAACGTGCGCAATGAACGAAGTCGCAGGTCGCGCATCCATTTCGGCTCACCCTTCCACCACGAGATCTGTTCGATGACGCTCTCGTTCAAACCCTTCTCGGGGGTGAAGGCGTATTCCGTCTCGTCGCTCCAGCCGAGCGAATACTTCGTGAGGTCCAGATCGAATGTGGTCATTACGGTCAGCTCCGAAACCTTGGGGGTTGAATTACTACTACGCAGATAGTAACAATTGACCCCTGAAAGGCCTCATCCAGCCAAGGAAATGGCACAGATAGGGTCAAATGCTCCATGGAACGCTTCGGACTCGTCGGTCTGCCCAACGCCGGCAAGTCATCCCTCTATAACGCGCTTACGGGCGGGGCCGCACTGGCCGCTCCCTACCCCTTCGCCACCAAAGATCCCAACATCGGCGTGGCCAAGGTGCTCGACCCGCGACTCGATGCGCTGGCTGACATGTCGAAGAGTCAAAACGTCGTGCATGCCACGGTCGAGGTGGTCGACATCGGTGGCCTTGTCGAAGGCGCGAGCAAAGGTGAAGGCCTAGGCAACAAGTTCCTTGCCAACATCCGCGAAGTCGACGCGATCGTGTTCGTGTTGCGCGCGTTCGTCAACGACGACATCCCCGGCCCGTCGGATCCGCTTGAGCATCTCCGCGTGGTCGAACTAGAACTCGCGCTTGCCGATCTCGAGGCAGTGGAGAACAAACTCTCGAAGATCCAGAAAGCCGCGCGCATGGACAAGTCGGTGGCCGAGGAAGCCGAGGCCTTGCAGCGCGCACATGTGCATCTCGCCGAGGGCAAGCCGCTGTATCGCGCCGGAATTTCAGAAGATGATCGCGCATTGCTTGCTCCGTATTTCTTGCTCACTGCACGACGCGTGCTCGCCGTGGTCAACGTTGCCGAAGACGCTCTCGACACCATTCCTGCGGTGGTGGAACGTGTGCGCAAGGAGATCGCACCAGTGGGTTCAGCAAGTGAACACGACGTTGAAGTGCTCGGTATGAGCGTGCAGTTGGAGGCGGAGGCAGCACAGCTCACCGGTCAGGATCGCGTGGAGATGCTCGAAGCACTCGGCCTCGGCGAAGGTGCACTGCCGCGCATGGTGCGGTCGGCGTACCACTTGCTCGGATTGCGCACGTTTTTCACCACCGGCGAGAAGGAATCTCGTGCATGGACTTTCCGTGCCGGCGCCAAGGCTCCGGAGTGCGCGGGAAAGATTCACACCGACTTGCAGCGCGGGTTCATCCGTGCCGACGTCATCCACTGGGATGAACTGGTGGAAATCGGTTCGTGGAACAAGGCGAAAGATCTCGGCAAGATCCGTGTCGAAGGCAAGGACTATGAGGTCGTCGACGGCGACGTCATGGAGATCAGGTTCAACGTCTGAGGCCCCATGACTGCCAAGCGTGAGCCCCTCTCGTGTTGGCTGGTCTCCGAAGGTCGCGTTCTCGCCAGTGCGAATCTCGCCAACACCGCTTCGACACGTCGACGCGGTTTGATCGGCGTCGGTCACGTGGAGAACCCACTCGTGCTCTCGCCATGTCGGTGGATCCACACGGTGGGCACTCGCGTCGATCTCGACGTCGCCTACCTCGATGAAGAGGGCGTCGTGATCAAGATGACTCGCGTCGCACCGATGCGCCTTACCGCTCCCGTGCGCAATGCACGCCAGGTGATCGAAGCGGCCGAAGGCTCCTTCGAACGCTGGAACTTGCGTCTCGGCGACCGCGTGGAAGTGCGCGGACAATGACCGGTTCGCTCACGCTCGTAGCCACACCGATCGGCAATCTCGGGGACATCACTCCCCGTGCCACGGCTGCATTGCAGGAAGCCGACGTCGTGTGCTGCGAGGACACGCGGCGCACGGGTTTGCTCCTCCACCACCTCGGCATTGCGAGCAAGAAGTATCTCGTCGTCAACGAACACACCGAATACGAAGCATGCGATCAGATCGTCGCCGAAGTGCTTGCGGGAAAGAAGGTGGTGCTGGTCACCGACGCGGGCACACCAGGCATCAGCGACCCGGGCGAACGTGTGGTGCGCGCAGCGATCACGAATGGGATCAACGTGGAGAGCGCTCCGGGTGTATCTGCGGTGACGATGGCGCTTGCCGCAAGCGGGCTCGGTACCTCACGTTTCGTGTTCGAAGGTTTCCTCCCCGCGAAAGGTGCCGATCGCACGGAGCGCCTGGCTCAGATCGCCGATGAACGCCGCACCGTGGTGTTGTACGAGGCACCACACCGTGTCGAACGCACGTTGCAGGACTTGGAAGTGTCGTGTGGCTCTGCTCGTCGAGTGGTGCTGGCACGCGAACTGACCAAGGTGCACGAGGAGTTTTGGCGCGGCTCACTACACGATGCCGTGAAGCACGTTGCCGAAGCCGGTGCACGCGGCGAATACGTGGTGATCCTCGAAGGCGCCAAGCCGCCTGCACCAGCCACCGACGAACAGATCAACGAAGCGCTGCGACAGGCAATCAACGATGGAGCCAGCAAGCGTGATGCCGCCACCAAAGTGGCGATCATGCTCGGCGCACCGAAGCGCCGTGTCTACGAACTCGCGCTCGCACTCAACTGACGATCAGTTCGGCAACAGCCCGATCTGACGAACCTCTGCCACGCAGCGTTCGTCGTCCCACACCTCACCGACTTCGGTACACAATCCGTCGCGCACTACTTGTGACGAGAAGCGCACCCGCAGCCATCCGTTCTTGGGTCGAGCACGCATGTGCAGCGTCAACTCGATCGTCGGCACCCAACCCATCACGCCTTCGAGGTTGAGCACGGGCGGCGGAAACGCGTCGCCTGCGAGCATCACCGAGAACGCATCGTTCGGACGATCTTCCGGCATGCGGAACCAACCCCTGACGAGCGCCACACCAGACTTCTGTCCACGCTCGAACCCCGCATCGTCCGGATGCAGACGCATGTCGACTCGGTCGACGAGCGGGAAGATGCCGTCGTGGCTGTTTCGCCTGGCGCACTGGTCGGGAGAAGGTAAGTCAGGCGGTGTCACCGTGACGTACTCGAGTGGATGCTCCATCTCGTCGAAATTGCCAAAAGCCGCGATCGCCCGCACCGCCACGCGCCCGCCTTGGGTCAGCGTTGCCGACACCGTGCTCAACCGTCTGCCGCGCTTGTCCACACGCGCTTCGATCCGCACCGGTCCCACTGGCAGAGGCGCCAAATAATGGAGCGTGATCGTGATGGGATCGGGTCGTTCGCACTCCTCACGCATCGCATTGGCGATCATCGCCATCACATAACCACCGTTGGCGTTGCCGCGAATGTCCCAACCATCCACGATCTCGCCGTCGTACACGCCATCGCCACTTCGCTTCACTGCAATCGCGTGATCGAACTCGAATGGCACCGCGTCAGGCTACAAGTGGCAATTTCCGAGCGTTATCGTGGAACGGTGCCGCACGACTCGTCGAACCGTTTCAGCGCGACGACTCCTATCTATTACGTCAACGCCAAGCCGCACCTTGGCCACGCCTACACCACGATCGTCGCCGATGCCGTTGCCCGCTGGCACCGCCTGCTTGGCGAAGACGTTCATCTACTCACGGGGACCGACGAGCACGGCTTGAAGATCCAACAAGCGGCCGACGCCGAGGGCATTTCGCCACAGCAGTTCGCCGACAAGATCGCCCCCCTGTTCGAACAGGCGTGGGAGCGACTCGACATCACCAACGACGACTTCATCCGCACCACTGAGCCACGCCACCGCGTGGGCGTACAGAAGTTGCTACAAGCGTGCTTCGACGCTGGCGACATCGAACTCGACGTGTATCGCGGGCAGTACTGCGTGGCATGCGAGGCGTACTTCGTCGAAGAAGAGCTCGTCAACGGCAACTGCCCCATCCACCAGCGCCCCACCACCTTCGTCGAAGAAGAGAACTACTTCTTCCGGCTCTCGCGCTTCGAGCAGCGATTGCTCGACTGGTACGCCGAGCATCCAGATGCGATCAAGCCGAGTCACCGCATGAACGAGGTGATCGGCTTCATCAAGACGGGTCTCAACGACTTCTCCGTCAGCCGCAAATCGCTCACTTGGGGTATTCCGCTGCCGTGGGATTCGTCGCACGTCGCATATGTATGGTTCGACGCCCTCGCCAACTACATCACCGCCAACGGCTACGGCGCCAACGACGAACAGTTCGCCAAGCGCTGGCCGGTCGATTACCACTTCATCGGCAAGGACATCATCCGCTTCCACTGCGTGTACTGGCCGGCGATGTTGATGTCTGCAGGCATCGAGCCACCGAAGGGCTGGGCCGTCGGCGGTTGGTTGCTCGTGGGTGGAGAGAAGATGAGCAAGACCACCGGCAACGTGGTCAACCCGCTCGACTTGATCGACGAGATCGGCGTGGATGGCTTCCGTTACTACGTGCTCGCAGAGACTCCGTATGGCAACGACGGCGACTTCACGTACGAAGGTTTGATCCAGCGCTACAACTCCGATCTTGCGAACAACCTCGGCAACCTCGCTGCGCGCGTCGCCACCGTGGTCGAAAAGAAGTGCGGCGGGATCGGCCCACGACCGAACCCTGCTTCACCACTAGCCGCGGTCGCCCGCGAAGCCGTCGCCAACACCACCGCGGCATGGGCGGAAGTGCAACCGAGCCGTGCGCTCGATGCCACGTGGTCACTCATTCGCGCCACCAACTCACATCTCGAGCAGCACGAGCCGTGGAAGATGGAGCCCGGTGCTGCGGTCGACGAAGTCATGGGCGACGCACTCGAAGCACTGCGCATCGTCACCTTGCTCGCCAATCCCGCGCTGCCCAACACCACCCAGGAGATCTGGTCGCGCATCGGACTCTCCGGCAACGTGAGCGACCTGCGCATTCCCCAAGATGTCGCATGGGGTCAGTACCCGGGCGGCACGACGGTGATCAAGGGCACGCCGCTCTTCCCTCGCAGGTGAACTCATGACGATCTCGTGGGTCGATACGCATTGCCATGTGTATGACGACAAGATGCCGAGCAACGACACGGTGTCGATCGCCGAAGCACGTGATGCCGGCGTGCAGAAGATGATCGTGATCGGCACCGATCTCGACACCACGCGCAGCGCCATCGAGATTGCGTCACGTCACGACGGCGTGTGGGCCACCGTGGGGTTGCACCCACACGATGCCAAGAATGGGCTCGATGGTCTTGCCGAACTGATCGACGCGCCGAATGTCGTCGGCATCGGCGAGTGCGGGCTCGACTACTACTACGACCATTCCGATCGCGCCGAGCAACGCGAGATCTTCGCCGCCCAGATCGCCTGGGCCAACGAGCGCGACCTGCCACTCGTCATCCACACGCGTTCGGCGTGGGACGACACCTTCGACGTGCTCGATGCCTGCGGTACGCCTCGCCGCACCATCTTCCACTGCTTCACGGGCGACGTGGACGAAGCGCGCAAGTGCGTCGATCGCGGCGCATACCTCTCGTTCTCCGGCATCGTCACGTTCAAGAACGCTGACGACATTCGCCGCGCGGCGGCATGGTGCCCGAGTGATCGATTGCTCGTGGAAACCGATGCTCCGTTCCTCGCACCCGTTCCGCATCGCGGCAAACCGAACACACCGGCGCTCGTTCCCGTGGTCGGCGCGTACGTTGCCGAAGTGCGCTCGATCAGCGTGGAGGAATGCGCGGAGATCACCACCCAAAACGCATGCCTTGCGTTTCCGGGAATCGCTTCGTAGCGTTTTCTCGATGGCATTGTCCGTGTACGAGCGCCGCAGGGCGACGGTGCTCGCCGTCGTGACCGTGGTCGTGCTCGGCATTGCATGGGGTAACCGCAGCGACGGTGAAGCCACGACGACCGAATCCGTCGTCACCACCACTACCGCACTCGTCGATGAGTCGATTCCCGATCCCGTGATCCTTGGCGGGCCGGCTCCGCTTGCTCCGAGCGGTTCTGCGGCGATCGCCTACCCCGCGGTCAACCCCAACGAAAGAACTGGCGTGGCCACCTTCAGCAACCTCGGCTACACGCAAACCGCCGTGTGTTATTCCACCGTGGTGCCCGCCGGTGCAACCGTCACCGTGACCAACGTGAACAACGGTCGCACCGTCAAGTGCACCAGCGTCTACAGCCTGCTCGTGCCGTCGGGAATGGACATCATGTTGCACTCCTCGGTGTTCACCAAGATCGCCAACCTGATCGACGCCCCCATCCCGGTGAAGATCAGCTGGTGACGCACTCGCGTCAGGACATCGGTCGACTGCTCGAGTCGCGCGGCTTGGCTCCGCGGCGAGCGTTCGGTCAAAACTTCGTCGCCGACCCCAACACCGTGCGCCGCATCGTGCGCCTGGCCGACATCTCGAAGGACGACAAGGTCATCGAGATCGGTGCAGGTCTCGGTTCACTCACGCTCGCCATTGCCGAGACGGGCGCGCGCGTGATCGCGATCGAAATCGACAACGGCGTGGTCGAGGTGCTGCGCGAAGTGGTGAGCCACTTGCCGAACGTCGAAGTGGTGCACGGCGATGCACTCACCCTCGATTGGGCACAACTCACCGACTCCAC
>CAZWKD010000036.1:7090-10801 GCA_964633985.1 uncultured Acidimicrobium sp.
CCTCGCGTGACCTCTGCTCTCGTCGACATTCGCCGACGCGAGAAGCCCGCGGTAGATGGTGTGCAGCCGCAAGATCTGTTCACCCTCGTACGCAGTGGCTTTGCGCAACGACGCAAGATGTTGCGTCGCGCCCTTGCCGGCATCGTCGACACCGCAACCTTCGAGCGCGCGGGCATCTCCCCCGAGAGTCGCGCAGAGGATCTGGACGTGCAAGCGTGGGGCAGGCTGTGCGCAGCCAACAAACAGAAGTGACTCGGATGATCACCGTCAACGCTCAAGCCAAACTCACCGTGAGCCTGCAGGTCACGGGCGTGCGCGACGATGGCTACCACGAGATCGACGCGGAGATGGTCTCGCTCGAACTCGCCGACACCGTCACGATCGATCCCGCTGGCAGCGGTCTCGCCTTCGATGGTCCGTTCAGTTCGGGTATTCCCACAGATGACGACAACCTCGTGGCGCGTGCGTTGCGTCTCGCCAACCGCACCGCGCATGTCACCGTCACGAAGAACATTCCTCATGGCGGTGGACTCGGCGGCGGCTCGGCAGATGCTGCAGCGGTCCTCGCATGGGCCGGCTTCGACGACTTGGAGCGCGCGAGTCGACTCGGCGCCGACATTCCGTTCTGCCTGATCGGTGGACGTGCTCGCGTGCGTGGCATTGGCGAGATCATCGAGCCACTTCCGTTCGCAGCCCGCACGTTCACGCTCGTCATTCCTCCGTTCGGTGTCTCGACGCCCGCGGTGTATCGCGCGTGGGATGCGTTACCCGAAGACGACCGTCACGTCGGCGTCAATCACTTGGAGCGCGCGGCGATTGCCGTCGAGCCACGGCTGGCAGAGTGGCGCGAGCGAATCCAGCGCGCGAGCGGGTCAGAGCCTGTGCTGGCAGGAAGCGGTGCCACCTGGTGGCTGGAGGGAAGTCACCCAGAACTGGGCGAGAAGTTGCGCGATGCGCACGTGCTCGAGACGAGAAGCGCTTACTTGCGACGTTGATGACGGGTGCGGCGAAGCATCTTCTTGTGCTTCTTCTTGCGCATGCGCTTGCGGCGGCGCTTGACCAACGAACCCATAACGACGGGACACGCTAGCGGGTAGCACGCCGAAATCGGCACTCGCGTTGGATACGGTTGAGTCGTCGCTCCGGGGTCGTTCAATGGCAGGACGGCGGGTTTTGGTCCCGCATATAGGGGTTCGAGTCCTCTCCCCGGAACCACTGCGCCGAGTCGTCGACCGCGCGACACCGTTCGGCACCACGGCTCTGGGAGCCGCAACCGTCATTCGTTCTATGCTGGCGCAAGTCGCAGGAGGATGACCGGGGAATGAACAAGACGATCGACAAGGTCACCACCAAGCGAATGGCCCTCTACACGGGCCGCACACATCCCGAGCTCGCAGAAGAAGTTGCCAAGCACCTCCAGGTGCAATTGGGCGAAGCAAACATCGTCGAGTTCTCCAACGGCGAATTGCGTCCGCGGTTTGGTGAGAGCGTGCGCGGTGGCGACGTGTTCGTCATGCAAACACACTGTGCTGCCAACGGTCGCAGCATCAACGACTCGGTGATGGAGCAACTGATCATGATCGACGCCGCGTATCGCGCGTCGGCCAAGCGGGTCACCGCCGTATGCCCCTTCTACGGTTATGCGCGACAGGATCGCAAGGCCGAAGGTCGCGAGCCGATCACTGCTCGTCTACTCGCCGACATGTTCAAGGCAGCGGGCTCGAAGCGCATGGTCTCGATCGATCTACACAGCGGTCAGATCCAAGGTTTCTTCGAAGGCCCCGTGGATCACCTCACTGCAGTGCCGGTGCTCGAGGAGTACGTGCGCAAGAACGTGAAGAACGGTCTCGTCATCGTGTCGCCGGACGCCGGTCGCGTGAAGGTGGCCGAGCGTTTCGCTCAGCACCTCACCGACATGAACGCCGACGTCGCGTTCATCAACAAGCGTCGTCCGAAGAACACCACCAACGTGGCCATCGCCAAGGAAGTCATCGGTGAAGTCGAAGGCCGCCTGTGCATCCTCACCGACGACATGATCGACACCGGCGGCACGATCGTCTCGGCAGCCGAGTTGCTGATCGAGCGTGGGGCAAAGGAAGTGTGGGCCATGGCTACCCACGGCGTGCTATCTGGTCCCGCCATCGAGCGCCTCGAGAAGTCGCCGATCACCCGCGTGGTGCTCACCAACTCGATCCCGCTGCCACCGGAAAAGCGGATCGCCAAGATCGAGGTGCTCTCCGTGGCCAAGATCCTTGCCGATGCGCTCTCGGCGGTGTTCGACGAGACCAGCGTGAGCGACCTCTTCGGCGGCGAGAACCAGGCGTAATCCCTCACCCCGTCAGCCCCGCGCCCGGGCTGAGGCGGCCGGCTCGGCGGTACACTGCCAAGCCGCTATTCACGCAGATCTCGCTGGGAGACAGCACATGCCCACCATCTTGAAGACTCAAAGTGGCCGTCAGGCCGGAAGCGCTTCGTCGCGCCGCCTGCGCCGCGAGGACCACATCCCCGCCGTCATCTATGGCCACGGCATGACACCAGTGTCGATCACCGTCGAGCGTCGTGAGTTGCGCGTTGCTCTCTCCGGTCCCGCCGGTGTCAACACCATCCTCGAACTCGAGGTGAATGGCAAGTCGTACCCCGCGATCGTGAAGGACATGCAGCGCGATCCCGTACGTCGCACCGTTGCGCACGTCGACTTCATGCAGATCGACTTGAGCGAAGAGATCGTGATGGCCGTGCCGGTGCACCTCAAGGGCACCGCGAAGGCCGTCGTCCAGGAAGGCGGTCTCGTCGACCCGGCCGTAGATCGCATCGAAGTACGCGCCGCTGCCAACAACATTCCGAACGAGATCCTCATCGACGTCACCAACATGACGATGAACGACGTCATCCGCCTCGGCGACATCGAGTTGCCTGCTGGCGTGAAGGCCGTTGCTGATCCCGATCTCGTGGTCGTCACCGTGCTCACCACCAAGGTGGAGGCTGCACCCGTTGCAGCCGCTGCTGCAGAAGGCGCCGAGGGTGCCGCTGCCGCCGCTCCTGCCGCCGAAGGTGGCGAAGAGAACAAGCCGGCCTCCTAGTCCTCATGGCGCTGTTCGGTCGCTCCAAGCGACTCGAGCGGCGAGGCACGCCAATCGATGCCCTCGTCGTCGGGCTCGGCAACCCGGGTACGAAGTACGAAGGCACGCGTCACAACGTCGGCTTCGACACGATCACCGAACTCGCCAAGCGCGTCGGTGTGAACCTCAAGTCGGCACGCGACCGCGCGTTGGTTGCCGAAGCACGATTGGGCGACAAGCGCATCGTGCTCGCCATGCCCACCACGTTCATGAACGAGTCGGGCAACGCCGTCGGTCCGCTCGCCCGCCGTTACGGAATCGACGAAGCCACGAAGATCATCGTCGTGCACGACGAGCTCGACCTCGAGCCTGGTGTGGTGCGCATCAAGGCGGGCGGTGGTCTTGCCGGTCACTACGGCTTGCAGTCGATCACCGAACACCTCCGCACACAGGATTACCTGCGGGTGCGCATCGGCGTAGGCAAGCCGCCGTCGAAGGAACTCGGCGGCAAGCACGTGTTGGCCAAACTCACGGGCGAGTCGCGACGAGTGCTCGATGAGGCGGTGAGCCAAGCGGCCGATGCAGTGCAGGTGATCGTGGAATCCGGTCACGACGTGGCCATGCAGCGTTTCAACGGTCGCTGAGCCGTGGC
>CAZWKD010000036.1:10901-12916 GCA_964633985.1 uncultured Acidimicrobium sp.
CGCGTCACCATCTATCCCGCCCGCGAGCTGCGTGTCGATGACGACGTCAAGGCACGTGCCGAGTCGTTGATGGGTAGCGAGCCGTGGGGTGTCGAGCATTGGGATCGTTTTGCCCAGGGCGAAACCTTCGAGGGCATGGAGAGTTGGTTGCCGTGGCTCGCCAACGATGACCGTCTGCTCACCGACGTGATCGGCGAACATCGCGGCAAAGACGGCGCGGTGGTGTTCGTCGATCAACGACGAGTGCTCGAGCGCGCGACTGATCTCATCGCCGAGGAAGACGATCTCGCCAAGGCCCTCGCCTCCACGTGGAAACGTGCAAGCGACTCACCATTCCCACGTCTGCACTTGGAGCCCGATCGCCTGATGGCGCACTCGTCGGGAACACCATCGATCTTGCTTGCGCCGATTGCCGAAGCGCCCGACGCGCCATCGATCACGTCGAGTGCATGGGGTGTGGTGACGGGCGACATCGAAGCAACGTCGAACCGTGTCAACGACATGCTCAGCGACAAGTGGACCATGGTGTTCGCCGCCGACGGCGACGGCACGGCAGAGCGGTTGGTGGAAGCGTTCCGTGAACACGGCGTGACGATTCGTCGACGCGACCACACGACGAGCGAGGATCTTGGAGGCGGAGCAAGTGTCGTCGTTGCCCCGCTCAACAACGGGTTTCTCCTTCCGCAGTTGCGTGTTGCGGTCATCGCCGAAGCTGACCTCACGGGACGCCGGCGCACCCGCCGAACTCCGCGTGTCAAGCGCACCAATGCGGCCTCGGTTTTCGAGGACTTGAAGCCGGGCGACTACGTGGTTCACCACCACCACGGTGTCGGTCGTTATGAGGGCATGGTCAAGCGGGCAATCGGCGACTCCGAGCGCGACTACCTCCTCATCGCCTACAAGGGCGAAGACAAGTTGTACGTGCCTACGGACCACATCGATTCGGTACGCCAATACGTGGGAGGTGAAGCACCCACGCTGCACAAACTCGGCGGCAGCGACTTCGCTCGTACGAAGAGTCGTGTTCGCTCCGCAGTTCGCGAGATAGCCCAAGAACTCGTCGTGTTGTACCAGCGACGTGTGAACGCCAAGGGTCATCCATTCGCCATCGACACGCCGTGGCAACACGAGATGGAAGCCGCGTTCCCCTACGTCGAGACGCCGGATCAACGCGAGGCGATCGAGTTGGTGAAGCACGACATGGAGACCGAAGTGCCGATGGATCGACTCATCTGTGGCGACGTCGGGTTCGGCAAGACGGAAGTGGCCGTGCGCGCGGTGTTCAAGTGCATTCAAGACGGCAAGCAGGCTGCGGTACTCGTGCCCACCACGCTCCTCGCCTCGCAACACGGCATCACCTTCCGCGAGCGCTTCGCCGGTTACCCGATACGCGTGGAGGTGTTGTCGCGATTCCTCACCACGAGCGAGGCGAAGAAGGTGATCAAGGGACTCGCCACCGGCGAGATCGATTGCGTGATCGGCACGCACCGATTGCTGCAGGACGGCGTCGTGTTCAAGGACCTCGGCTTGCTCGTCATCGACGAAGAACAACGATTCGGTGTGCAGCACAAGGAAGCGATGAAGAAGTTGCGCACCAATGTCGATGTGCTCACACTGAGCGCCACTCCCATCCCGCGCACACTCGAGATGAGCCTCGTGGGCATCCGCGACCTCTCGCTGTTGCAAACCCCGCCGGCCGATCGCCAACCCATCCTCACCTTCGTCGGCGAGTACGACGAACGAGTCGCCACCGAGGCGATCCGCCGCGAGTTGCTGCGCGACGGTCAGGTGTTCTGGGTGCACAACCGCGTGCAGACCATCGAGGATCGAGCACGCGAGTTGCGCGAGCTCGTGCCAGAAGCGCGCATCGCCGTTGCTCACGGGCAGATGGACGAGGCGACGCTCGAGCGCACCGTGGTGGACTTTTGGGAGGGCAAGTTCGACGTGCTCGTGTGCACCACGATCATCGAGAGCGGCATCGACATGCCCACGGTGAACACGCTCGTCGTCGAGCG
>CAZWKD010000037.1:0-9853 GCA_964633985.1 uncultured Acidimicrobium sp.
CGTCGTGAGAGTCCCCGCTGAGCACGACTTCCCTCGCGCAACAACGAGCGATGCATTCGCACCCCAAGTCGACGCGAAAACGAAGCCGCGAGCAGTCTTGCCTGATCGTGACCCCGCTCGCGAACGTGCTGTCGCGAAGTTGGCGCCCACGTCACCATATCCATCTCTTCCAACTCGAGCCTTGACATCATCTCGTCGGCGATGAGTGTGGCAAGCGCACGGGATCGACGCTGTTTGAGAGCCAAGACGACGTCACGAGCCACGCCTTCATAGACAAACGCGGCACGAATCACGACGGCGCGCAGGCACGTATCGGTCGGCTGAGCGGAAGATGACAGTCGAACCAGGCAGGTTGGACACAGCGGGTAGCCGTCCCCTGCACACGACTCACAGTGTTGGTCGAACAACATGCGCGCGTGTCAGTCGTTGGTTCATCGATACCTCGAGAAGCGATGAGTAGCCTCATGCGGTGAACAATTTCGTTGCGCCACTGCGGGATCGCCCGACGCAACGCATCTTGCGATGTGTAGGTGGACTGACACTGTTCGGCACCGGCGTCGCGCTGCAGAAGCAGGGGCTCATGGGCCTCGCCCCCTGGGACGTCTTCCACGAGGGCTTCAGCGAAGTGATCGATCTTCCATTTGGCCGCGCACTCGTGTTGACGAGTTTCCTGGTCCTCTTCCTCTGGATACCGCTTCGCCAACGTGTGGGAGTTGGCACGTTCCTGAACGCAGTGCAGATCGGCGTCGTTGCCGACATCGTGATCGCGCTCGTACCGGAGCAGACCAGTTACTGGACACGCATCCCGTTCATGATCGTCGGCATCCTCCTCGTCGGTGTCGGGTCGGGTTTCTACATTGGCGCGGGGCTCGGACCTGGCCCGCGCGACGGACTGATGACGGGTTTGGCAGCTCGAGGCTGGGCGATCTCGCGTGCCCGCACTGCAGTCGAGATCACCGTGCTCCTGATCGGATGGATGCTCGGCGGCACCGTAGGTGTCGGCACGCTCGCGTTTGCACTGTCAATCGGACCGATCGTCGGGCGCACCATCCCACGGCTAAAGATGCAGGACGTGAAGGTGCCTGACGACGAACAGAAGTGGGCTGAATGACTCAGCCACATGGCTGAGTCAGCAACGATCAGTAGCGATAGTTCTCAGGTTTGAACGGGCCAGCCGGCTCCACACCCAAGTACTCAGCTTGCTCATCGGTCATCCTGGTGAGCACCGCTCCCAGAGATTCGAGGTGTAGTGCCGCAACCTTCTCGTCGAGGTGCTTCGGCAACACGTACACACCGATCGGGTACTTGTCGAGATTGTTGAACAACTCCATCTGGGCAATCACCTGGTTGGAGAACGAGCAACTCATCACGAAACTCGGGTGTCCAGTGGCGCAGCCGAGGTTCACCAGGCGACCCTCTGCCAACACGATCACCGCGTGACCATCGGGGAAGGTCCACAAGTCCGTGCCCGGCTTCAACTCATCGCGCGTCGCGCCACTGCGAGCCAGTCCGGCCATGTCGATCTCGTTGTCGAAGTGACCGATGTTGCAGACGATCGCGTTGTGCTTCATCTGCGCCATGTGCTCGACCCGAACGATGTCGGCGTTGCCAGTGGCGGTGACGAAAATGTCCGCTTGGCCCACGACGCTCTCGAGCGTCTGCACCTGGTAACCCTCCATCGCGGCCTGGAGCGCGTTGATCGGGTCGACTTCCGTGACCACCACGCGCGCCCCTTGACCGCGGAGGCTCTGCGCGCAGCCCTTGCCCACGTCGCCGTAGCCGCAAACCACCGCCATCTTTCCCGCGATCATCACGTCGGTGGCGCGATTGATGGCGTCGATCAATGAGTGGCGACAACCGTAGAGATTGTCGAACTTCGACTTGGTGACGCTGTCATTGACGTTGATCGCAGGGAACAACAATTCACCCACTTCAGCCATGCGATAAAGGCGCTTGACACCTGTCGTCGTCTCCTCCGTCACGCCCTTCACGCCCTTGGCCATCCGCGTCCACTTCTGCGGATCGCTCTTCAACGAACGGCTCAACAAACCGAGCACGATCGCCAACTCGGGGTTCGACGCCGTCGTCGGATCGGGGACCTTGCCCGCCTTCTCGTATTCGACACCCTTGTGCAGCAACAACGTGGCATCACCGCCGTCGTCGAGGATCATGTTCGGTCCGTCGCCGTCGGGCCACGTCATCATCTGATCAGTCGCCCACCAGTACTCCTCCAGCGTCTCGCCCTTCCATGCGTACACCGGAACACCGTTCGGGTTTTCTTCCGTGCCATTCGGGCCGACCACCACTGCTGCAGCAGCGTGATCCTGAGTGGAGAAGATGTTGCACGATGCCCAGCGCACCTCGGCGCCGAGCTCGACCAGCGTCTCGATCAACACCGCCGTTTGGATCGTCATGTGCAACGAACCAGAGATCCGTGCGCCCTTCAGTGGCTTGGACTTGCCAAACTCCTTGCGCAGGGCTCGCAGACCTGGCATCTCGTGCTCGGCGAGGTGAATTTCCTTGCGACCGAATGGAGCGAGGGAAAGATCGGCAACGCGCCAGTCGCGTCGCTCAGCGAATGTGGACATCAAGACTCCTTTGATGAGTAACCGGAGCGACTCTAGTTGGTCTCAGCCCGCGAAGGTGGGGGTGATGCCTTCATCGGCAATGCGTCGCATCAACGCATCCTTCTCCGTGGCATCGACGGTCACCGCTTCTTCGATCAACATCACCGGAATGCCGTCGCGAACGAGGTACTTGCGCGACAAACGTGGGTTGAACAAGAACCCATCGATGGCGAAGTAATACAACGGGCCCTTGTCTTCAGGGCATGCCAGGATCGACAACAACGTGGCATCGAGAGTCATACCCAAACGCTACCCAATCGTCTTCTCGTAGCGCGGGTCAATTGGCCGTGATGATGCCGAGCAGCTCGGCGACTCGGTCGTCACACTCTTCGCGCGTCGGCGCCTCGAGGTTGAGTCGCAGCAAAGGCTCGGTATTCGACGGCCGCACGTTGAACCACCACGAACCACAATCCACCGTCAACCCATCGAGTCGATCCTGGCGATGAGCGGAATAGTCCGAGGCGATTCGCTCGATCACCTTGTTGATGTCGGGCACCGTGGTGTTGATCTCACCGCTCGAGGCATAACGCTCGAGCGGTTTGCGCAGGTCGCCAAGTGCCTCGCCCGAGTGACACATCTCGCCGAGCACCCCCATCGTGGCGATCAGCCCGCTGTCAGCCCGATAGTTGTCGGCGAAGTAATAGTGACCCGAATGTTCGCCGGCAAACACCGCGCCGGTTTCGGCCATGATCTGTTTCACGTAGCTGTGCCCGTTCTTCGTGCGGATGCCGTTGCCACCACATTCAGCGATCACTTCCGGAACCGCCTTCGAGCAAATCAGGTTGTAGAGAATCGTCGCTCCCGGCTTCAAGCGAAGGAAACGCGATGCGAGGAGTGCCGTCGTCGTGCTTCCCGACATGCCTTTGCCCTGTTCGTCGACGACGAAGACACGATCGGCATCACCATCGAAAGCCAATCCCACGTCGAACGAACCCGCCAGCACTCGTGCCTGCAGGTCTCGCTGGTTGGCCGGCTGCAGCGGATCCGCAGGATGGTTGGGGAAGGTTCCATCCAATTCCCCGTACATCACCTCGAGACTGAATGACTCGAGACGTTCGAACACCGCAGGGACTACGAGGCCGCCCATCCCGTTCGCGGTATCGGCGACGATGCGTAACGGGCGAAGCTTCTCGCCGCCAAGGAAACGAACCACATGATCGGCGAACTCGCTCAGCAAGTTGGCGTGGTCGAGCACGCCTGCCGTCGCCGCCTTGGCCGGCTCTCGTCCTGCCAGCACCTCCCCCGCGATCGCCTTCATCTCGCGCAAGCCGTTGTCGATGCCGATCGATTGGGCGCCGGCAAGGCAGCACTTGATGCCGTTGTATTGCGCGGGGTTGTGCGAGGCAGTGAACATCGCACCCGGAACGTTCATTTTTCCGGACGCGTAATAGAGCAGGTCGCTCGAGGCGAGCCCGAGGTTGGTGACATTCACTCCGTGCGTCAAGGCACCGCGCTGGAATGCATCGATCAGTTCCAATCCACTTGGACGCATGTCATGAGCGACGACGATCGCCGACGCGCGCGTGAACTTGACGAATGCAACTCCGAGGGCATAAGCGGCTTCTGAGTCCAGCTGATCCGGGACGGTGCCACGGATGTCATAGGCCTTGACGATGGCGTCGAGATTTGGCACTGCTGAAGGTTACCCAGCGATCTTGCGCTCTCGCCGTGCAGCATTCACGAGCACGACGACACCTAGTGCGGTCAACACGTACGCCAGTTTGTCCCACAACGACAGATCGAAGTGCAGACGAACGTCCCGATCAGTCGGCACTACCACCATCATGTTCGGAGCAACTCGATAGGGACCTTCTGCCCCATCGACCGACCAATTCGGGAAGTAACTGACCCGCACCAAAACGGGTACACCGACTCGGTCGACGGAGAAACTCACGGACTGGTCTCCCACCTCGACACCGGACACCTCGACGGGTTCGAGTTCGACGACCTGCACTTGCTCGGCCGGCACCACCACATCGACGTTGCGTCCACTCGAGCCAGGTTCACCCGTGCGCCGGTCGATGTCCACCTCGACATCAATCCGTTGCCACGAAGGTGGCCCGTCACTCGCCGGAAGCGCCGCCCACTCGGAGGGATTCTGGAACCAGCTCGTTCCCAACTCGAGCCATCGTTCACGAGGATCGCCGCCAGCAAGACCTGTCACCACGGGCTGACGATCGAGTGGCACCACGACGTCGGACTCGGCGACTTCGAACACCACCCAAGGTCCGGAAGTGGCGACTTCGGTGAGACCTTCGGCGTCACGCGCAGACGCAACAGCCTCTGGCGTGAAGCCCATGTAGTAGCGAATACCGAGTTGCTGCAGATATCGAACGCCTTGCTGCGCATCGTTGTTGTCGTATCGCAATTCGCGAACAGGATTACTGCTCTGCTTGGACATCGCGGCTGCAGCAATGAAGTGATACGCGGTAGTCCCCGACGCCTCGAAGAACAACCCCTCAGATGATCCGATGCATCCGTCGGTCCAGAATGGCAACAACATCAACGACATGGTCGTGCCGTACTTGTTCAGCTCAGAGTTGTTCTCCCACAACGCGCGCCCGCAGCCATGTTGTGGGTCATCGCCGAGTCGCTGCATCGTCTGCACGATGCCGTGGTATTCGCCATACGCAGGCTTGCCTTCGTATCCCGAGAAATTCCAGCGTGCCCAGCCGTCGACAAAGCCATCATTCGACGCCTTCGTCCTCAACGGGCCCCACGAGTAGTACGTCTGTCCAGACTCGTCGGAAACGAATCGTGCACCCGGCAACTCCTGGAAACGAAAGCCGAGTGCCACGAGCGTGACGAGACCAAATATGACGAGCACGGCGAGCGAGAATCCCACTCGTTCAACGAGTTGCGGCTGCGTGTCAGACGGCTGAGCCACCTCCGCGAACACTTCATCGGTCGGCTCCCTGTCCAATTCGCGCAATCGACGCTCGGCAGTAAACGCGCGGACGATGAACGACAGTGCGGCGTAGACACCGATCGCAAAGAGGAAGTACCGCAGGATGTAGAGGAACGGGAGAATTCGTGGGTTCCACAAGAGTCCAATTACGGGGAGGCTCTCGCGTGCAATGAACACGCCTGCTGCCAGCAGCACGGCGTACACACCCATCCAGATGCCGACACGATGACGTGTGCGCCACATCTCCACGAAACCGATCACCGCGCCGATGAGGAACATCGCGTCGAGCGCATCGTTCAGCGGAAAGAACATCGACCAGAACGAGTCATTGGCACCACTCGGCCTTGGCTCGTACTTCATGTCGGTCATGAACGCGTGGTTGAACAGGAACGGCACCACCCAGAATGCCGACAGCAAAATGGCCACGAGAATCGTCTTGGCACCGAACCACGCAGCACGTCGCTGCTGACCGAACAGGGCGAGCAAGAGGACGCCACCGAACACGAACATCAGCACGATGCCGTGGCTGAGAGCAGACAACGCGAGGAGCACCGATGCGGCGACGAGGCCTCGATTCGTTTCCTGACCACGCGCAACTGCGGCGAAAGCGAGGAATGCGAGAGCAAGCGAGATCGAAAACGAGAACTCCCCCGCCATCGTCGAGGCGATGTTGCCGCCATAGATGGTGAAGCTCTCGTCGTACAGGAAGATCGTGGCCGCGATCGCGAACATCTCGGGCAGTGGATAGGCGAAGCGAGCAAGACGACCGAAGCGCCAGACACACCAGGGCAACGCGAGAATGCCCACCACTGCCACCAACTTGAGCGAAATGCCATACGGCAACAACACGTCGAACAACAACACGAGCAACGCTGGCACCACCATGTAGAAGCGGTACACGGGAAGACCCGAGTACCAATCCATGCTCCAGCCCGTCAATCGAAGAGATGGAAGGAGATGGTCGCGCAAATACGCCGGGCCCCACACATGCGCGCCCAAGTCACCACCCGTCGGTGTGTTGTTGCGCAGGATCAACTCCGGGTGCAAGGTCAGCAACAGGAAACCTGTGCACATGCCGATGACGATCAGGGCGCTCAGGCGCTGCCAATACGCAACGTCGCGAAACAGTGGCCTGCGGTTCCCACTCGCCGGCTTGACCGAAATCTCCTCGTCGGCGAGGCGCGCCTGGTCTTCCACGATCGTTCAGCCTAAAGCGACACGGTCGTGGGCCATGGTCGCGAAGTCATCGGATCAGGCAGTAAGGACCACGAGCGAAAGTCCCGCAACGTTGAATGCCACATGTGCCACCCACGCCATGCCGATGTTTCCCGTCTTCAAACGACACCAACCAAGCACGAGCGCAAATGCGAGCAAGCCCGGAAACTCGACGGGCTGCAGGTGCACGACCGTGAACCACACTGCAGTCAGCACGAGTGCCGCAAACGGAGCGATGCGTTGCTGCAACGAACCTTGGATGAATCCGCGATACACCAATTCCTCAACCGCTGGTGCACCGATCACGACGACGAAGATGATCGCAAGCCACCACAAACCTTGTGTCGATTCGACGAGCTCGCGAGCGCGACGCTCCACTTCTTCCACGCTGAATCGTTCGGGAAACGCCAACCGCAGCGGCAACATCACCAAATTGACGAGGATCAACTGACTGGCGACTCCAATCGGAATGCCCCACAAGTCACGCACCGAAAATCGAATGCCGTAGTCGTCGCGCATTCGTCCAGAGCCAAAACGCTTGGACACGAACCACACCGCCGCTACTTGCGGCGCCCACAGCGCAAGGGATGATCCAAGCACCAGCCACGGCGGAAGAGAGTCGCCCTCGGCGTGATCAGCCCACGCGAGTAGTGACCCTCCGAGCATGACCGCTGCGAGGTACGCGAGCACCCATGCGACGAGCACCGCAGGGATGCCGATGCCGTTGTGGCGAGGGCCGGCCGGCTCTCCGGAAGGAGGCGGCCACGGGGACCGATTCATGAGGGCGACAGTTCAGCCAGCGAGGCGATTGCCAACCGCCGCGCGGAAGCGATTGCGGCGGTCCTCGAGTCGCCAACCGCTCGGCGGAGTGATCCGCTTGCCGTGGCGCTCACACAGGTCGTACGCATGGGGGTCTGCATCCTCGGCGAGGTCATCGATCCACACGATTGCCCGACCATATTGATACGTCAACGTGATCGACGCCGTCTCGCGACACAGTTGACGTGAACATCTGCGGGCCATCACGACGAAATTACCGATCGGGAACCACAAAAAGGTGGATGATCGGCGCATACCGCGAGCCCCAGCAGGACAGGACACCGTCATAGACCCACCCTTAGCATGGACTCGTGAGCAAACTCCCCCCACCTCCGCCCCCCGCCCCGAAGCGCTCGATGCGTAAGCCGAGCAACAAGAACCAGCGTCAAACTGGCGAAAAGCCCACCATGCCCAAGTGGGCGGTATGGGCACTTGTCGCGGTGGCTGCTGCGCTGATCATCGGTCCACGCCTGTGGCCCACGTCGACCGCAACCCAGGTGACCTACACCGAGTTCCTCGAGCTGGTCGACAACGGTGAGGTGCAGAGCGTCACCATCAACAATCTTTCCAACGTCATCAGCGGAGAACTCCGTGACGGCAGCACATTCGAAACCACCGGTGCCACCGCACTGTCGGATGCGGACGAACAACTACTGAAGGAAAAGGGCGTCGACTACGACTACGTCACGCCCACCGGGAACTTCTTCACCGACCTGATCCCGCTGCTCTTGCCCTTCTTTCTGATCATGGCGTTCTTCCTCTGGATGCAGCGCCGTGCCATGGGTCAAGCCGGAAACATCATGTCGATCGGTCGAAGCAAGGCCAAGAACTACGACGCCGACAAGCCGAGCACTACCTTCGCCGACGTTGCGGGTTACGCCGGCGTGAAGCAGGAGATCAAGGAAGTCGTCGACTTCTTGAAGATGCCCGAGCGATTCAAGGAAATCGGTGCGCGTGTGCCGAAGGGAATCTTGCTGGTCGGTCCTCCGGGAACGGGTAAGACGCTGTTCGCTCGTGCAGTCGCCGGCGAGGCGGGCGTCGGTTTCCTTTCGGTCACCGGATCGGACTTCATGGAGATGTTCGTCGGTGTCGGTGCAAGCCGCGTCCGCGACCTGTTCCAACAAGCCGCAAAGATGGGCCGCGCGATCATCTTCATCGACGAAATCGACTCCATCGGTCGCAAGCGTGGCGCCGGACTCGGTGGTGGTCACGACGAACGCGAGCAGACGCTCAATCAGATGCTCGCCGAGATGGACGGCTTCGAGGCCACTGAGGGCATCGTCGTGATGGCCGCCACCAACCGGCCTGACATTCTCGACCCCGCCTTGTTGCGTCCCGGTCGCTTCGACCGTCAAATCATCGTGCCGCTCCCCGAAGTGGAAGAGCGTTTGGCGATCCTCAAGGTGCACTCGGCCGGCAAGCGCATGGGCAACGACGTGGATCTCGACACGATGGCCAAGGCCACCCCGGGAATGAGTGGTGCCGACCTCGCCAATCTCGTCAACGAAGCGGCATTGTTCGCCGTTCGTCGTGGCTCGACACACATCGAGCGCATCGACTTCGAAAACGCCCGCGACCGCGTCGTGCTGGGAGCCAGCCGCGAGAGCCTGATCCTCAACGCCGAGGAAAAGCGTGCCACTGCGTACCACGAGGGCGGACACGCCGTGCTCGCCACGGTCTTGCCGCACTCCGACCCGCTACACAAGGTGACCATCCTGCCCCGCGGTATGGCACTGGGTGTCACGTGGACACTGCCCGAGGAGCGCCACACGTATTCGCGCGAATACTTCGAGGACGTCATCTGCAAGGCGATGGGAGGCCGTGTCGCGGAGATGATCGTGTTCGGTCACCTGAACAGCGGTGCAGCCAACGACCTTGAGCAGTCGACCAACATCGCGCGTCGCATGGTGCGCGAATGGGGCATGAGCGACAAGGTGGGTCCGATGGCCTTCGCAGGTCAGCAGCAAGTCTTCCTCGGCGAGGACTTGATGACTTCTGGCCGCGAGTATTCCGACGAGACCGCGCGCGTCATCGACGAAGAAATCAGTCGCATCCTGCACGATCAGGAGAAGCGTGCGCGCGTGTTGTTGGAGAAGCACCGCAAAGGCCTCGACCTCGTAGCTCAGGCGCTCCTCGATCAGGAGACGATCGACGGTGCTCTCGTGTCGCGACTCGTGCAGCAAGGGCTCGGCGAACCCGAGAAAGTGAGCGAGAGCTCACCAAAGTTCTAGTGAGCGAGAGCTCACCAAAGTTCTAGTGAGCGAGATCTCACTAAAGCTCTAAT
>CAZWKD010000037.1:9953-12344 GCA_964633985.1 uncultured Acidimicrobium sp.
AGTGAGCGAGAGCTCACCAAAGTTCTAGTGAGCGAGATCTCACTAAAGCTCTAATCCGACGCGGTTGCCTCGCCACAACGCTCGAACTCGACGCCATCGCGCACACGAGCGAGAGCTGCCCACAAATCAGTGGCGCTCATGGGGCCGACGAAACCAGCCTGCACGACTCCGAGAGAGTCGGCAAACACCGTGCACGGCACGGAGTCGATGGCGTATTTGCGGTGAAGGTCGCGGTGCGCACCGTACTCGACCACGTGCACACCGACGTTGCGTGAGTCCAACACGCGCAGCTTTCTCTCCACGTCGATGCATGTGTTGCACGTGGCTGACGTGAACGCCACTGCCAACCACTCCCGTCTGTCATCGAAATCGCTGCGATCAATCTGCGTAGGGTGCTGGTGACCAACCTGAGTCGGTGCAGCATCGGTACGACGCTTGACGAACGCTCCAAAGCCCATGGCCAGCGCCGCGGTCGCGACGACAATCAGGACACGAATCACGGCAACTCCATTGGCAACACCGGCATCGCGAGAGCAGTCGTGCGACCAACGAGCTCGCCACCCCGCGACAACATGCGCTGCACGACCACCGGTTGATCCGAGCGCACCACCACTTGCGCCGTCGACAGCGACGGAGGAATCGCCACCACTGCGAGAGAACCGGGTGCGATCACGATCGACTCGAGCCCAGGAACTGGAACGAGACCGGCAGGACCGACCTGCTCAACGAACAGTGACGCTTCGGATGGCGTGGTGTTGAGCACGACGAGTCCATCTTCGAGTCCGGGCGTCACGCCCGAAGGCGCCACCCACACGTTGCTGAGTGCCGTGCCAGGAGTCCCGAGCACCACCGATGTACCGACCTTGTCCCCCACACGACGCGTGATCACCTGCTCCACCACCACCCCGCGACCATCGCGCGACAGATCGTCCAACACCGAGACATTGATGCCGTAGCGGCCTGCGGGGAGGGAGGGCAACTGTGCAGTGTCGATGAGCGTTACTCGACCAGCCGGCGCAGAGATGACCAACGGCTCGATCACCGTGGCGCCATCAGTAGGCAGGAACACCACGTTCAATTGACGATCGACATCCCACGGGTTGTACACGACCAACTGTTCTGTCGACCCTTCGATCTTTTCACCATCTGCGAACCACCACTCCGTTGCGTCCCCCATCGATCCGAGGTTCATCACGTAACCGAGTCGACCTTGACCCAGATAGTGCTGTGAACGACCGACGACGACGTTGCCCGACTTGGCTCGCACGGACACGGCGAGCACCGGCTCATTGCGCGCACCCTGATCCGCAAGCGAAATCGACAACACCGAGCGAGGTGCGACCACGAGTCCCTGCAAGTTGCCCGGTTCGCGCATGGAGTCCTTGGTCGTGAAGGTGACGTTGACCACGCTCGCATCACTGAACGGGTTGCTGATCACGATGTTCTCGAGGCTGTCTGCCGCAGTGAAGCCGTCGGCGAAGAACCACTCGTCCGCCGTGTTGGTCGTGCAGGTCACAACGGAGCGACCAGCTGGATGGTTGATCACTTGCTCCACCGACCCCGTGGAGCCGAGTATCTCGACGATCGTGGCAACGAATGGCGACGACACGCCACCCGTCGCCTCTACTTCCAAACTGGCGAGCGCAGGAATCACCACCGACTGCGTCACCGGCTCCACTGCACTTCCCAAGTGAGTCACCGTGGCCGACATGTCTTGTGCTCCGGAATTGGCGAGCACCAACAAACTCGAGATCGTTCCATCGTTCCCTGGCACGCCCGGACAGAACCAGGTGGATGCGACTGACTCAGTGGCACTGACGAACGGAATTGCCACGTTGCTGCGGGTCGCAGGTGCCGCATCTGGAGCAGGAGTGACGCGAGCATCGACGATCACGAGAGCTGCAGCCACAGCCACCATCACCAGCGCAACGATGACTTGGCGCACCCGCATGTGCTCTCTCGTGATGATGGATTCGTTCATCGCTGCCCTGTCGTTCCATCCAGCGACAGCACCGTGTCATCACTCTCGACCAAGCTCACCCGGCGTGATGCGCGGATCAGCGAGCGGCGACGGAAGCGCCCGATGTCCCCGATCGCCAGGACCACCAACACCCACAGGAAAATCTGCACCAGCACGGTGAATAGGTGAAGCCACGGTGTGCGCAATTCGAGTCGGGCGAGGCCTGCAACTGGCGAGTCGAATGCCATCGTTCCGCCGAATGCCACTCGCGACTGAACATCGATCCCACCGACGTTCAGCACCACCGAATCGGAGTGAGGAGATGCAAAGTGAACCGTTCCTTCTTCGACAAGTGACGGATCACCGGAAAGGCGCTCACCCATTCGTAACACCGTGTCGACATCGAGATCGACGGTCAGCAGAGCGTCCGT
>CAZWKD010000038.1:0-12015 GCA_964633985.1 uncultured Acidimicrobium sp.
ACCGCGAAACAACAGGTGGTGTTCTCCTCCACCGAGGTCTGCATTCCTTGATCGGTGAACCTTGCGATGGCCTCGGCAACGTGGTCGGTTGATTCAACCTCGACGCCGAGGTGGTTCAGGGTGCCCGGCTGTCCACCCCCTTCGATCAGCACCAACTTGAGTGGTGGGTTGTCGATGGCGAAGTTGGCATAACCCTCACGCACCTTCGCAGGCTTCGTACCGAACAACTTCCCGTAGAAAGCAATCGCATCCTGCAGATTGGAAACGTTGAGAGCCAGTTGTACCCGAGACATGTGAACCTCCGTCGGGTACCAGCCTACGAAGTAGCGGAGCGTTGCGGGATCACGACCACCGTGCCGTCGTCCTCATGATGCACTTTCACCTTCACGCCATAGAAGCGAGAAAGGGTTTCCTGGCTGAGTACTTCCCTGGGCGTGCCCTGCGCGACGCACACGCCTTGGTACAGGAGCACCAACCGATCCGCGTACAACCCAGCGAGCGTCAGGTCGTGCATTGCCGACACCACCGTCAGACCACGTTCTCGACGAAGTCGGTCGACCAGCTCGAGCGCGTGTTGCTGATGACCGATGTCGAGCGCACTCGTCGGCTCGTCCAACAACAGGACCGGAGCCTCCTGGGCAAGGGCGCGAGCGATCACCAACCGCTGTCGCTCTCCGCCAGAGAGGGTTCCGAGTCGACGATTGGCCAACGCGGCAAGTTCGAGATTCTCGAGCACATCGTCCACCACATGCCGGTCGTCAGCGGTTTCGGTGGCGAAGTGATCGACATAAGGATTTCGCCCCAACAACACGTATTCGTGCACCGTCATCTCCGGGGGAATCACCGGAGTCTGAGGAACGTACGCAATGTGTCGTGCTCGCCACCTCGGTGAGGTGGCGGGAATCTCGGTCTGATCGATCGCAATCGATCCCGAGTAGTCGACGAGGCCTGCCGTTGCTCGCAGGATGGAGGACTTGCCTGCGCCGTTCGGACCAATCAGACAGAGCCATTCCCCCGAGTGGAGAATGCCGTTGAACGCATCGACCGCCCGATTCGAGTCGTACGTGACGGCAAGGTCGCAATAACCGAGCGTGGTCATGCGGACGTCTCACGCGTGCGCAGCAGCAGCAAGAAGAAGGGTGCTCCGAAGAACGCCGTCACCACCCCAATCGGTGTCTCCGCTGGATCGGCGAGCACACGACTCGGGATGTCGGCGAGCACGAGGAACGAACCACCAATCAAGACACTGAGTGGCAACACCAACCGGTAACTCGCGCCGGCCAACAATCGCACCGCATGCGGAACGATGATGCCCACGAATCCGATCAACCCGCTGACGGCGACGACCGCGGCAGTTCCGAGCGTGGCAGCGAGTACCACCACCAATCTCACTCGACGGACGTTTGCCCCCAGAGCGAGCGCCTCATCATCGCCCACTCGCATCACATCCAGCAGTCTTCGGTGCAACAGCAGCACTACGGTGCTCGCCACGACATAGGGAAGAACCAATCGGACATCGCCCCATGTCGCGCTCGACAATCTGCCGAGGATCCACGTGTACACCTGACGAACGACGTCAGTGTTGCGCTGCAAAACGAACGCTTGTATCGACGTCAAGAGCGACGTCACCGCAACGCCAGCCAACACGAGCGTGACGGAAGAACGTGTGCGGCCGAACGCAGTGCCCACCATGTAGGTGATGAACACCGCGATCAGCGCACCGAGGAATGCGGCAAGAGGAAGAGGATCGATGATCCACGACGACGCCTGTCCATTGCGTAACGCAAACACGATCGTTGCCCCGAGCCCCGCTCCCGCTGCGGTGCCCAAGAGGTAAGGATCGACGAGAGGGTTACGAAACGTTCCCTGATAACTCGCTCCCGCGAGCGACAGCATCGCGCCAACCAGAACGGCGAGAGCAACTCGAGGTGCGCGAATTTGCCACACCACGTTCCACTCACCCGTTGACACGCCACTGTCGATGGTGATGAAGGGCAAGCGGTCGAGGAGTTCGAGCGGAACACGCCACCACTCCGGTCCGGCCGGACCAATCATCAAACCGATCACGAGCGAGACCCCGAGCAACGCAGATGCGCCGGCGATCCACCAATTGCGGTGGCTCGCCGCATGACGCGGCTGCGGAAAGCCCAGGGTCTCGCTCAACGACTCAGCCCGCGCTCAGCGCGGATGCGATTGCTTGCACCAACTCGACAACACGTGGACCCCAACGAGAGGCGACATCATCGTCGAGTTCGACGACCTTGCCAGACGTGACGGCCTTCATCGAACCCCAACCATCGCGGGCAGCCACCGTCTCGGCGGTCTGACCACAACATTTGGTATCAGCAAGGAAGATGTAGTCAGGGTCGGCCGTCACGATCACTTCCGCGGAGAGTTGCGGATAATCGTTGCCCGCCTCGACACCATCGGCGATGTTCGACATGCCAAACAGATTGAAAATCTGACCAACGAAGGTGTTCGAGGTCACCGAGTAATAGGTGTTGTCGAGTTCGTAGTAGTACGTGGGCGAACCCTCGACGGTGACGCCGGTGATTGCCGCATCGATGTCTGCCTTCATCTGCTCGACGAGGCTCGCTGCCCCACTCGACTGCCCAGTCAGCGCACCGAATTGGGTGATTTGCTCGTAGACGCCATCCAGATTCATTGCCGCGTTTGCAGTAAAGACGGGGATGCCGAGTGAACCAAGTTGTTCAACGAGACTGCCCGGGTCGTACGAGATGATCACCAGATCTGGCTCGTAGCCACTGATTGCCTCGATGTTCGGTTCGAATCCGGACAACGGCGTACCAAGGTCCACTGCTTCCTGCGGAAAGTTGGAGTACTCATCCACTGCCACCACCTGCGCGCCAGCGCCGATGGCGTACAGCATCTCGGTCGCTGTCGGCGAGAGCGAAACGATTCGCTCGGGCTGTGTCTCGAGGGTGAGGTCACCTACCGTGACGGGAAATGAAGCCTCGACAACGGCTTCGGTCGTCGTTTCTGTCGTTTCCGAGGACGAACCGCACGCGGCGGCGACCAAAAGAAAAAGGCCGGCAAAGCCGACCCTGAATGGATTTTTCACTGTGTTCTCCTTGCTCTTCTGACGAGAGCTCTTAGATGTTGCGCTAGACACCAGGCGACCGGACTTCGAGAATGAGAGAGACTCATCTCGTTTACCGTTGCGGGACAGTGCCGGAATCTCACCGGACTTCGCTAGTGGTAACGCCCTCCGACTATTGCCGAAGTGTTTTCACCATAGCCGACTGGCTCAGCCGACGACGAATGCCTTGAGTTGCTCCATGCCTTGGCGAAGGTCGTCGTCGCCGAGCGCGAAACTGAACCGAGCGAAGCCCGGCGCACCGAACGCTTCGCCGGGAACGAATGCCACTTTCGCCTTCTCCAAGACGAGGTCGGCGAGTTCGAGCGTGGTCGAGGCGGTCGTGCCGCTGAGGTTGCGGCCAAGCAAGCCCTTCACGTTGGGGAAGCAATAGAACGCACCCTGCGGTGGCATGCACGTGATGCCTGGGATGTTCGAGAGCGATGCGTGCATCGCAGTACCTCGTCGCTCGAACGCGGTACGCATCATTTGCACCGCAGAAAGGTCCCCCCTCACCGCCTCGAGCGCGGCCATCTGCGCCACGTTGGACACGTTCGACGTGGTGTGACTTTGGAAATTGATCGCCGCCTTCATCACGTCTTTAGGGCCGATCATCCAGCCCACTCGCCAACCCGTCATGGCATAGGTCTTGGCCACACCATTGACAATCACGCAGCGATCGGCGATCTCCGGCACGAGTGCAGGCATCGACGAGAACGTGTGCTTGCCGTACACGAGATGCTCGTAGATCTCATCCGTCACCACCCACACATCGTGTTCCGCGGCCCACTTACCGATTGCAACGGTTTCTTCAGGCGAGTACACGGCTCCGCTCGGGTTGTCCGGCGAGACGAACAGCAGCACCTTGGTACGGGGGGTTCGGACTCGCTCGAGCTGCTCGACGGTGACCTTGAATTCGGTTTCCTCAGTCGTGTCCACGACGACCGGCACACCACCGGAAAGAGCAATGGCTTCCGGATACGTCGTCCAATACGGTGCGGGAACGATCACTTCATCACCTGGATCGCATAGTGCGGCGAACGCAACGAACACTGCATACTTTCCACCGTTCGTGACGAGCACCTGAGAGGCCTCACAGGAGAAATCACTGTCGCGCTTCGTCTTTACTGCGATTGCTTCGCGCAACTCGGGCAACCCGGCCGCTGGCGTGTACCGATGATTCTTCGGGTCGCGCGCGGCCTTCACCGCGGCTTCCACGATGTTCTCTGGCGTGGGGAAATCGGGCTCTCCCGCGCCGAAGCCGATCACGTTTTCGCCTTTTGCCTTCAGGGCCTTCGCCTTGGCATCCACGGCCAACGTGGCCGACTCGGCAATGGCCGCCAACCGGGCGGAAACTCTGTTTTGCGGGTTTGCTCGTGAATTCACCGCTGCCATGCTTACACAGTGGGGCGTCGGCAACGAAACACGCGGATGAATGACATGAAGCAGGACAGGTGAACGTCGACGAAGTACTCGAGTCGGAATGGTCGGCGATTGGCCCATTGCGCGACCCGGTACTCATGGTGGCCCTTCGCGGTTGGTTCGATGCTTCCGGCGTGGCTACTGGCGCGCTCGAGTGGGCCATTCAAGATCGACCGATCACGGTCGTGGCGAGCATCGACCCCGATCCGTTCTTCGACTTCACTCAGGAACGCCCCGAGACATTCCTCGACGACGACGGTGAGCGTCAGATTCGCTGGCCGGAAAACGACTTCCTCGTCACCCGATTCCCCGAAGGCGAACGCGACTTGGTGGTGCTCGCTGGCGTAGAGCCACACCTCAACTGGGGAACGTTCGCTGACTGCATCGTGGAATGCGCCAAGCAACTGCGTTGCGACCTGGTGGTCACGGTCGGTGCCACCGCCGAAGGGGTGCCGCACACGCGAAACCCGAACGTGGTGGGCTCCTCCACCAACCATTCCCTTGCACGGCGCCTCGGGCTCTCCAAGCCGCAGTACGAGGGACCGACAGGCGTTGTCGGTGTGATCCAAGAACGTCTCGAACAACATGGACTGGTCGGTGTCTCGTTGCGGGTGGGCGTGCCGCACTACCTCCCCAATGCTCAGCACCCGAAGAGCTCGGCCGCTCTGTTACGACACGTCGAACACGTACTCGGTGTTCCTACTAGCCACATGGAGATGGCAGATGAAATTCGACGGTGGGAAGAACTCCACGACGCCGCAGTCGATGGCGACGACCAAACGATGAGCTACGTGGCGATGCTCGAAGAAGACTTCGATCGACGCGCCGAAGAGTCACTCCCCTCAGGTGACGACATAGCGCACGAACTCGAGGAGTTCCTCCGCGAACAAGACGAGGGCGACGACCAAAAGTAGATATCTCAATAATTTTTGAGATAGTCTGCCACCATGGCGCAAAGCTCAAAAACCTCGCTTGCCTCCCGAGCCCGCGTCTTCGCTGCACTCGGGGACCCGAGGCGGTTACTCATCGCCGAGAGTCTGAGCCTCTCCCACCGCACTCCTGGCGAACTCATGGAAGTCTCTGGACTTACGTCGAACCTGCTCACCCATCACCTGGACATTCTCGAAAAGGCTGGTCTTGTGCGACGACTTTCCGGCTCGTCCGATCGACGAAAACGATTCGTAGCCCTCGAGAACTCGGCCCGCGAGTTTCTTCGACCATTCAACCTCTCAGGAAACGTCGTGTTCGTGTGTACACAAAACTCGGCCCGCTCGCAGTTGGCCTCGGCAATATGGAGTGCGGAGACAGGGAGACCCGCGCTGAGTGCAGGAACTCGACCTGCCGATCGGGTGCACCCCATGGCCATCGAAGTGGCGCGAAATCACGGACTTGATCTGAGCGATGCCACGCCTCAACTGCTTTCGCCGAAGATGGCTGGGAAGAACACGATCATCACCGTGTGCGATCAGGCACATGACGAATTGTCGGATCCGCTTACTCGAATGCATTGGTCTATTCCCGATCCAGCCAAACGAGGTCGTCTCGGTGACTTCGAAAACTCGTTCAACTCCATCCAACAAATGATCAACATAATGAAAGGAAAAAGAAATGCCATCTGAACGCGAGGCCGAAGAGGTCATTGAGGAGTCGACCCGTGAATTGGTCGACAAGTTCGGTTCGATCTTCACTCCAGAAGAAATTCGAGAGGTAGTTGCCGACTCCTACAAGAGTTTTGAGAATGCGCGGGTGAGGAGTTTTGTTCCTGTCTTTACGACACGGTATGCCGACGAACGGTTGAATGCGCTCAGCGTGGTACGGGGCATCACCAAGCCAGACGTTCCAGCGGTTCTTTTCGTCTGCGTGCATAACGCAGGCAGATCGCAGATGGCAGCCGGCTTCCTCCGCCACATGGCGCAAGGAAAAGTACAAGTCTTTTCTGGAGGATCGAATCCAGGGATAGATCTCAACTCTGTGGTCGTAGCGGCAATGAAGGAGATCGGCGTGGACATTTCTCAAGAAATCCCCAAGCCATTTGCCACCGAGATCGTCCAGTCAGCTGATGTCGTCATCACGATGGGGTGCGGTGACACCTGCCCGATCTTTCCTGGCAAGCGCTACGAAGACTGGGAACTCAGCGACCCAGCCGGTCAGCCAATCGAAGCCGTTCGGCCCATTCGAGACGAGATCAAGCGGCGAGTCGAGGATCTCTATCGCTCGTTGGTCAACTCGTGAATCCCCGCCTTTCTTCTCGACTAACTGCCGAGTTCCTCGGCACAGGTTTCCTCGTCATGGCGGTAATTGGATCAGGTGCAATGGCAGAAAATCTCAGCAACGACATTGGCGTCCAATTGTTGGCGAACTCGCTGGCCACCGTCTTTGCGTTGACCACACTGATTTGGATGTTCGGGCCAATCTCGGGTGCGCACTTCAACCCCGTCGTGACAATTTCTCAATGCGGTCTGGTTGGACTGCCGTGGTCAAATCTTCTGCCCTACTTCGTTGCCCAAACTGCTGGTGGAGTTGGTGGCGCTGCGTTGGCAAATGCGATGTTCGACCTCGACATCCTTGGCCCCTCCACTAAGGCGCGCGAAGGTGGGGGTATCTGGCTCGGTGAAGTAGTCGCCACACTCACCTTGCTACTCGTGATTCACGTCATCGGCAAGCGAAATGGAGCACTAGTTCCGATTGCGGTGGGCATTTGGATTGGTGGTGCTTACTGGTTCACTTCGTCAACTTCGCTGGCAAACCCCAGTGTGACGATCGCACGTTCGTTTACTGAGTCCTTTGCTGGAATCGCCCCCGCATCGGTCACGATGTTCATCGTGATGCAACTGGCGGGCCTGATCATCGCCTTGCCCGTCATTCGACTGCTGAATCGGTAAACAAAAGAGCCCCGGGTTTCCCCGGGGCTCTTTCGATGGGAGGCAGCTAGATCAGCCGGCGCCGACCTTCTTGGCCAACGCAACACCCTTGCTCTGGAAAGAACCAAGAAGCGGTGTGTACCCGAGGGCCTCAGCATTCGCTGGTGAGTACTTGGTGAGCACCCATTCGAAGAACTCGGCGACCACCTTGTTCTTTGCATCAGACGCCGTCTGGCCGAGACCGTAGGTCACTGGACCAATCGGATAAGCCGTGCGATTGCTCGTCTGGTTGTAGTTGAAGGTTGCCAATCCCTCGGCACTCAACGTTGCTCCACGAAGGAACGAGTTGTAGTTGAACGAGGTCGGAGCAACATAAGCACCTGCAGCGTTGCGGATGTTCGCTGCGCGAATTCCCTTAGCTGCACGGCTGGCATCCGTGACGTACGACACTTCGGTGTAACCGATTGTGCCATTCGTGTCTGCGATGTAGTTGCTCAGATTGGTCGATGTGTTCTGACCTTGAAAGCGGGATCCGAAGCGGCTGATTCCACCCGGCACGCATGATCCATAGTTGTCGTTTTGTGTCCAACCTGGGTTCACAGCACTCTTCATGAACAGACAGAAGTTGTTGGTGGTGCCGGAGGGATCTTGGCGATACACCACCACGATCGGGCGATCCGGCAAGGTGAAACTGCCCACCTTGTACTTCGCCACTTCCTTACCGGCAACCTTTACCTGGTACTCGCCCTTCGGATCTGACGAGAACGTCAAGCCATACTGACCCTTCGAGTCGATACGTGCGTTACGCACGACCCTCTTAGTCTTCGTATCGATCACCTCGATGGTCTTACCCTTCGATGACTTCACCGTCGCGGGGAGCAGGGTCACCGTCACGCGAGCCTGTCGTCCAGAAATGTTCTCCCACAACGTAGAGGCACCCTTCAGATCACTCCTCTTCTTTGTGTTTGCGAAAGGAGGGCTGATCTTCATGTCAGCCGCAATGTTCGAATCGTTCCACTTCTCGATCGTTCCCGCGAAGATTCCGTTCAACGTGTCCTTCGACAGCGACAGTGTCGCGCCCTTCAGCTCGTCGAGGCGGTAGGCAACCGCAGTCGCGCCTGCGAGATAAGGAACGTAGGTCCAACCGAACGAAGGAGTCTCTGAGGCGCTCACTGCCGAGTCCGTTCCTGCAAACTTGAACGTTCCCGCGCGGAAGTTGCGCTTACCTGTACCCGAACCAGTCGATGTGTAGGTGAGATTGTGACCAGTGGTCTTGTTGAATTCAGCGATAGCCGAAACGAGGAAGGTAAACGGAAAAGAAGCACCGCCGCCCGTTACATCCTCTGCCTTTGCTACCGAACCAGTTGACAGAATGCTCGCCGCAACTACTGAAGTTGCAATGAGCTTCTTTCTGATACTCCGCATGATTTCTCCTTGTTGATTTTTGGCTGACGAGGAGAAGATAACTTTCGGCGTTTACCAGTCGTTTGCTATGAGCGAAACAGGGTATGGAGAGTTGGTGAATTCTCGGTAAACGACTAGCTCAGCCGAACTTACCCTGCACGTAGTCTGCGGTACGTGGATCTTTCGGGTTGGTGAACATTTTGCGCGTATCGTCTGCCTCGACCAAGTAACCGGGGCCACCATCTGTCAGAAAGAATGCGCAGTAATCGCTCACACGGCTTGCCTGCTGCATGTTGTGAGTGACGATCACCACGGTGATCTTTTGAGAAAGTTCCTTGATCGTTTCCTCGATGCGCAGGGTGCTAGCGGGATCCAGCGCAGAACAAGGTTCATCCATCAGCAGCACTTCTGGCTCAACGGCCAGCGAACGAGCGATGCACAGACGTTGCTGCTGGCCACCCGAGAGTGACCCTCCCGAGGCATCAAGGCGGTCCTTCACTTCCTTCCACAAACCAGCACGTGTCAGACATGACTCGACGATCGAGTCGTGGTCGTCTCGCTGCAGATGCGCAAGTTTGATTCCCGCCAGAACGTTTTCGCGAATGGTCATCGCCGGAAAAGGGTTCGGTTTCTGGAAGACCATGCCGATCTTCAGGCGAACCATCGCCGGATCTTCCTCCGGCGAGTAGATGTCCTTCCCGTTGAGCAGCACCTGACCCGCCATCGCCGCACCTGGAATGAATTCATGCATTCGATTGAGCAAGCGAATGAACGTGGACTTACCACACCCGGATGGACCAATGAGACCCGTGACCGTACGCTCCGGAAACTTGAGGGAGACATTGGCGAGTGCATGGTGCTTGCTAAACCACGCGTGGGCTCCAATCGTTTCCAATCCTCGGAACGATTGCTCTGGTTGGGCTGACATACCTGCTCCTTCAACGCTAGTGGACGCACCGATTTCGATACGCGTCGATTCCTTGTCCATCAGATCCGCAGCCATTACTTGTTCCTTCCCACTCGTCGAGCCAGGGTAAAGAGACCAAACACGATCACCAGGAGCACCAGAGCACCGCTCCAAGCACGTGCGGTTGCATACTCGGTTCCGTATTGCAACAGACTGAAGGTGTACGTGGGCAAAGAGCCCAGTGTTCCTCCGAAGGGGTTAAATGCAAAACCATTGGTAGCCAACGACGTCAACAGGAGAGGAGCTGTCTCGCCGATGACACGAGCGACGCCAAGAATTCCTGCAGTGATGAGGCCCGACTTCACGGTCGGCAACACCACCATGAACGCAGTGCGCCACTGACGAGCACCGAGTGCATAGCCCGCACTGCGCAAGTCGTCGGGCACCAGTTTCAGCACCTCTTCGGCCGTTCGCGACACCGTAGGCAGCATCAACACAGAAAGAGCAAAGGCACCAGCGATTCCGGAGTACTCCCCCATCGTTCGCACCACCGTGGTGTAGACGAACAGACCTGCGACGATCGACGGCACACCGGCCATCGACTGCACGATGAACCGAACCAAGAAGGTAAGGCGTCCACGAACTTCAGTGAGATAAATGCCGCTGAGGATGCCGAGTGGCAACGTGATGATCGTCGCAATCAGCACCATGATCAGCGAACCGACCACGGCATGGCCGACGCCGCCCATGTTCAATTCATCATCCGGGGTGGTCACCCGCATGTCGTTGAACAAGTAGGTCCAGTGAAGTGCCTGATATCCCTTGGTGATCACCGAGAAGAGAATGGACATCCAGGGCGCAAACGCCAGCATCGCCAGCGATCCAACACCAACCGCCACGAGCGCGTTCTTGCGGTCCTTCTTGGACAGTCTTCTGGCTGACACAAGTGTTGCCGCGAGGACGATGACTAGCAAGGTCAGAGCCCAACCATCGATTCCCGCCATTCCGGTGAACAACACAATGGCAAAAGCAACGAGTGAGGCTGCCACGAACTTGATCACCGAGCTGCGCACCTCATCGGGACGTCTTGCCCACGGACGCTCCGGCTGAACCTCGGTTGTCTGAGCGAGGGGATTTTCGACTGCACTCATCGGTTCACTCTCCCAGCGCTGCGCTGCACGATGACTGACGCGATCATGTTGACGACAAGAGTGAGGACGAACAACACGAGTCCTGCAGCGATCAATGCCTGAATTTCAAAATCGGTTGCCTCACCGAACTTCGAAGCAATGATGGAGGCGACGTTTCCCCCTTCAGAGTCGAGAATTCGGTATGTGTAGCGGAACGACAGATTGAGCACGAGGAACACGGCAACGGTCTCTCCAAGCGCTCGACCCAATCCGAGCATTGCTCCACCGATCACACCGCTCTTACCGAATGGCAAGACCACCGCACGAATGGCACCCCACTTTGACGAACCAAGCGCGTAACAGGTGTCGATGAGATCACGTGGAGTGCGCGAGTACACCTCACGAGCGACCGACGTAGTGATCGGCACCACCATCGAGCCGAGCACGATTCCCGCGACGAACGGACTGCGACCAAAGTTCTCAAACTCCACGTTGAAGATCGGTATCCAGCGGAACCAGTCGAAGAGGAAATTTGACCACCGAACACCAATGTTTGTGAACACCTCGATACCCCAGAGACCAAACACCAGAGAAGGAATTGCCGCCGCCAAGTCGAGCAGGCTGACCAATGTCTTGTACATGAAGCGAGGTGCGTAGAACTCGATGAACAATGCGCCGCCGATCGACAATGGCACTGCCACGATCATGGCGATCAGTGACACCACTAATGTGCCAACGAGCATTGGACCAATGGAAAACTCGACAGGAATGCTCGGGTCGAATGCCGCATTGTTCCATTCCGTTCCTGTGAGGAAGTTCAGGCCGAAGGTTTGGAAGACTTCAGCGCTACGTATTACGAGAAACAGTGCGATGAGGCCAAGCAGAATCAGCGACGTGAGCGCACCAGCGGTGACAACTCGGCGAAAAATGCGGTCAGCACGGCTATAGACGACATGCATCTCCCGTTTTTCGGGCACCTCGTGGACGAACGCGGACACGACCATCAGTGTGACAGTGGAGCCTAAATCGGGAGTAATCCAAGAATGAACGACAGGTGAACATTCACCCCGCTATCCACCTTCTGTGGACAACTGAAATCGCTATTTTGCAGCCGCGAATCCGAGGTCCAAGTCGGCCAAGATGTCCTCGATCGACTCGAGGCCGACGGACAAGCGAACGAGTCCCGGATGTACG
>CAZWKD010000039.1:0-9235 GCA_964633985.1 uncultured Acidimicrobium sp.
CCAGGTGTTGACAGTCCAATGCCATCAGATGGTGTGATTGCAGTAATAACGGAGAACGGGCAAATCGTGGAAGTCACGGTCACGGTGTTGCCCACCGAAAACGGCATCTTGGTGGTTGGCCCAGACTTCTCGGCACGAATTTCGACCGAGGACGTCGACGGTTCGCCGCTTGAAGTGGATGATCAGGGAAGGATCAAGCTGCAGGGTGGCACCGTGCTCAATGTCAAGGTCAGCGGATTCGCACCGAACAGTGTGATCACCTTGTGGCTGTTCTCCGACCCGGCTTCGTTCGGTGAGTTCACCGTGGATTCGAACGGCGAGTTGGAGATATCGGTGCCGATTCCCGATGGTGTGGCCCTTGGTGACCATACGGTACAGATGAATGGCGTCTCCGCCAGCGGTGAGTTGCGCACGATGAACGTTGCCGTGGTCGTCGCTGAAGAGGAGAACGCACTGCAGGGCAACTTGATGCCGACGATCCTTGCTGCCATGGCCGCCATTGCACTCGCCAGCCTGGTGATTGCCCGCCGCCGTCGCGTTACGACCGGCACCGGCGAGGTCATCGACCAGCCATAGGCTCGGCTCGTGGAACACCCACGGGAGTATCGCTATTCGCTCGACCATTGCTGGGTGCACGTGGTGGGTGAGTCGGCCCGGGTGGGGGTGTGCCCACACGCGATAGGTAATGGTGAATTGACAAGGGTGACGCTCCCCGCGCTCGGCGCTCTTCTTCGCACTCGCGATCGGGTGGCAACGTTCGTCTGCGAAGGTGTCACCATCGAAGTTCGTTCACCCGTTGCTGGCTCGGTGGTACTCGTCAACGAGCGACTACTCGAACAACCGGATTTGGTCGGTGATGATCCGTTCAATGCGGGTTGGCTATTCGAAGTGCAGCTGGCCTACGACGAGACTCTGGAGAATGTGATGGATGTCGACTCGTACCTCCAAGACATCACCTGAGAGAATTTGTTGCGATGAGCGTTCCCGAGTCACTCCGCTACTCCACGAGTCACGAGTGGGTACTGGTAAGTGGCACCGTGGTGCGTGTCGGCATCACGGACGTCGCCCAAGACGCACTTGGAGATGTGGTTCATGTACGCCTTCCCGAACTCGGCACCACCGTCGCGCTGAGTGGATTGATGGGTGAAGTGGAGAGTACGAAGAGCGTGAGTGAGATCTACTCGCCGGTGGCAGGTGTGGTCGCTCGAGTGAACGATCGATTGCACCAGTCACCGGGCTTGATCAACTCGGACCCTTACGGCGAAGGATGGGTTTGTGAGTTGTCCAACGTTCAGCAGAGCGAACTGGATTCACTGATGGACTCCAGCGCTTATCGCCTCTTCATTGGCGAATGACCGCTTAGTCGGTGATGAACGTCCACGTGTAGTAGCGGGCTTTGCTCTCGTCCTCGTCGATCGGCCAGAACATCACGCGACCAATGTGCTCACCCTGCGTGAACTCCTCGATCGGCGCACCTTCTTGAGGGAGGAAACTGATCGTGTAGTTGCCGGGATCGAAGATCGCCGTGGGCGGCAAGTCGATCTGAGCGCCGGGCTGGACTTGCCGACCAGCGGAGATCTCATCCAAACGAGTCGTCGGAAGCTCGATGCCGTCAATGAACAACTTGGCGTTGAATCCTTCGACGAAGTCCACGATCACTTGTGACTGGCGGAGGACTCGTTCGTTGTCGCCAGGCGAGATGCCCTCGATCTCCTCGGGGATGTTCGCCGCTTCTCGACCAGTGAGACCGGTGTTGAATCCGAAAATCACCAATGCGAGGCCGATTCCAATGCCGACGCTTGCCGCCAGCAGTTGCTTGTCGAGCTTCAACTTTGGCCGTTTCACCCCGACATTCTCGCCGAATCAAGGACGATCTCGGCAGTCGTGGCCATGGCTACTCCGACTAGTTTGGAGACCCTGATGCCTGATCGAGTTGATCTGGCCGGAACCACGATCGCTAGCCGTTATCGGCTCGGAGATGAACGAAGTGGGGGTTCCGGATCCTCCCGCGTGTTCGACGCCACCGACGTTCGCCGCAACGTTCGCGTGGTGCTTCGACTGACCCCGGCAAAGGATCTCGTAGACCTCGAGGCTGGACTCGCCGTGGCTTCCGATGCGCTGGAGGTGGCCAAGGACCAGGCTGCAGCCACCGCCCGTGTTTCACATCCCGTTCTGTCGGGACTCGAGGACTGGGGAGTGGAGGAAGTTGCTGGCGAGCAGACCTTCTTCACCGTTGCGGAGTTCTTCGAAGGTGGCTCGTTGCGCGAGTTCCTCGATCGTGGACGTCGGCTCACCCCGTCGCAGGCTCTCGTCGTGGGCGTGGACGTGTGCCGGGCACTCCATCATCTCGACGCGAATGGTTTCATCCACGGTGACTTGCGTCCGGCCAACTTGTTCCTCGGCCCCGACAATCGAGTTCGCCTCGCCAACTTCGGCGTGAAAGGCGCGTTGCGGACGAACGCGATGAGCAACGAGCAGGCGAGTTACGCAGCCCCTGAACTTGCAAGTGGTGAGGCGCCGACCATCTCAAGCGACGTCTATTCGCTCGCCACGACTTTGCTCGAACTGATCACTGGCTCGTTGCCGTTCACTGGTGAAACTGCTGCGATCACCTTGCAGAACCGTGTGGGTCGGTTGTTGCCCATCGGCGCAGATCTTGGTCCGATTGCACCGCTGCTCGAGAGAGCGGGTCGGCCGGAGCCGTCGGAGCGGTTTTCGCCGCTCGATTTCGGCAAGGCACTCACCGCACTTGCGGCGAAGATGCCCCGTCCCGAACCGATCGAGGCGCTGGCAGCGAAACGATTCGAAGACGTGATCGAGGAGCGCGAAGCAGAGCGAACGGGCGAGATACAGCGCCCGGTGATCGTCGAAGAGCCGACCACCGCGCTCAGCGTTCCCGTTCGCTCTGGGCTCGTAATCAACGAGTCGGCCGAACCAATCGTCGTACCGCCGTCGGAAGCTCGACGCCATCGACGCTTGTGGTGGATCGCAGGCATCATCGCGGTACTCGCGATCGGTGTCGTCGCGGCACAGATCCTGATCAGACCATCGCACCAAGTACCGGATCTTTCCGGCATGAATGAAGGCGAAGCGCGTAATGCCGTGGTGCCGTTCGACTGGGAGGTGGTGGTCCGCGCCGAACGTAGCGACACCGTTCCTGCGGGTGCAGTGATCACCACTGATCCTGTGGCAGGAAGGTCGCTCCGCGAAGGATCGACCCTCGTCCTCGTCATCGCCGAAGGAGAGACGCTCGCCACATTGCCCGATGTGTCTGGACTCTCCGTAGAAGAGGCGATCGATCTGTTGAGTTCGCTCGAACTCGTTCCCACGCAGACACAAACTGAGAGCGAAGAGGTGGACGCGGGTAAGGCAATCTCGTGGGTGGTGCCGAGTCAGTCGGGCTTGAAGCCGGGGGACAAAGTGTTGAAGGGCACTGAGGTACAACTGCTGATTTCGCTTGGGCCACCTCTTCGCGAGGTGCCGTCGATCATTGGACTCACGCTCGATCAAGCAAAGGAATTACTCGACCCGTTGCGCCTCGACCTGATCCCCACCGGCGAGGCGCCGAGCAATGCGGCTGCCGCTGGCCTGATCGGTGCACAGTCGCCGCCGCCCGGCGAGAAGGTTGCACGTGATTCGGGAATTGCGTTCTCCATTTCCACCGGACCAGATCTCGTGGCGTTGCCGAACATCGTCGGCAACAACTTCACCATCGTCGAGCAGCGACTGCAGGAGGCTGGCTTCGTGGTGGGCGACGTCAAAGGTCGCAAGCAGAATCGACTCAAGCAAGCCTTCATCGTTGGGCAAGAAGTAGCCAACGGGGATCTGGTACAGCGCGGCGCAACCGTCGACCTGGTCTTCCCGTAACGATGTCGATGCAGACATTCGGTGGGATGACCCACCGCAAGTTCACCCTGCTCGTGCTGCTGGCGAGCGTGTTCACCGTGGGATTGTCGATCACCCTCCTCGTCGTGTCATTGCCGACTATCGCAGCAGATCTTGATACGTCCGTCTCGGTGATGTCATGGACGATCACCGGGCCACTGTTGTCTTTCGGCGTGATGGGGCCGGCATTCGGCAAGGCGGGCGACCTTTGGGGACACCGCAGAGTGTTCATCGGTGGATTGTTGCTTGCTGGCGTATTCGGTTTGTTGAGTGCAGCGGCGTGGAGTCCGCTCAGTCTGATCGTGTTCCGTGTGTTGTCGGCCGGCTTTGGCTCTGCCACGAGTCCGTCAGCCATGGCCTACATCAACCGGATGTTCGAAGCTCGTGAGCGCGTGCGACCACTCGGATTCTGGAACTTCACCACTGCTTCGTCGCCCGTGGTTGGCGTGGTGTTGGGGGCGCCTCTCGTCGAATTGATCGGTTGGCGCACCATCTTCCTCATCCAAGGCCCGTTGTGTCTGATCGCGGCCGTCGTGGCGGCGAAAGCGCTCTTCGAGACGGAGCGTCAGCCCGACGTGCGTTTCGATGTGAAGGGATCGGTCGCGCTCGGATTGGGTTCGGTGCTCCTGCTTCTTGCGATCAACCGTGGGTCTTCCTGGGGATGGTTGAGTCCGCAGATCATCGGCATGGCGCTCGCTGGAGCGCTCGCAATCGTCGTGTTCCTGCGCATCGAGAAAGTCGTGTCTGATCCGTTGATGCCACTCGTTTGGTTGCGTACGCGAAACATCGTGTCGCCGATCGCCACGCTGGGATTGCTCAATTTCGCCTACATGGGCAGTTTCTTGATCGTGCCCCAGATGCTGCAAGACGGGCTCGGCTACAGCACGCAGCGAGTCGGTTGGTTGGTGATCGCTCGGCCTCTTGCGTTCTCGATGCTTGCCCCGTTCAGTGGCAGATTGGCGCGACTCGTCGGTGAACGGCGCACGGGAATGTTGGGTGGTGTCGCCATCGTGATCGCCATGCTTGCCCTCGTGATGGTGCGAGAGCCGGGTAGTGACGCACTGATCATCTTTGGTTTGGCGTTCACGGGAGTAGGTCTTGCCTTCGCCTCGCCGTCGCTGACCGCAGTGATGTCGGCGAGCGTCGACAATGCGAACATCGGTGTGGCAAGTGCACTCATGCAACTCTCCACGCAACTCGGTGCGGTCGTAGGTGGGGCAACGATGATCGCGATCCATGAGAGCACGCTCGATCTCGGGACGATGGAGAGCTTTGGTGTGGCTCTTTCTTCAGGCGCGGTGGCGGCCGTCGTGGCCATCGCCGTGGCTGGTTTGGTGCGGAATCGCGCCAACTAGGCGGTGATCGCCTGGATTTCGTCGGCGATTTGCATGGCGAGTTCGTCCTTCTGGTTCTGCTGACTCTGCAGAACCATCATCTTCGTCATGTCGCCATCTACCTTCACCTTCCCGGAGAGGAACGCTTGCATCGCCGCCTGCGGATCGCGACCGAGGAAAAGCAGCCGAGCCGTGTCGTAGTCCGTGGTAACGGTGAGGTCCGGCTTTTCGATGTGTCCGAGGTCCATGACCAACTCGCCGGTGGAGGTATCGATGTGGCTGTGCAGGGTGCCTTCGCCGAAGGGAACCTTGGTGATCACCTGGTTCATCCGCACGCTGAACGGGATCTTCGGCACTTGCCCGATGTACTTCTCACGGATCGCGCGGGCTGCGTCGATCCACTCGTCGGACAAGAAGGGGTGGGGCACGGGGTAGAGGTTAGGAGTTCGCCGCCGCGATTGCATTACGCGAGGCGATCGCGACAGAGCGTGCAGCATCGGCAAAATCACGACCATCGCTCGCATACAGCACAGCACGTGACGAGTTGATGATCATGCCGGTACCAGCAGGCGTGCGCCCAGCTCGCACCACCGCTTCGACGTCGCCCCCTTGGGCGCCGATGCCGGGAATCAAGAGCGGCATGTCGCCGACGATGCTGCGCACCTCAGCCAATTCATCTGGATACGTTGCGCCGACGACGAGTCCGACTTCTCCCATCTGTCGCCACTTCTCATGTGCCGTGCGAGCGACCCGTCGATAGAGCGTCTCACCATCCTTCATCGTTTGGAATTCTCCACTTCCTGCGTTCGAGGTGCGACACAACACGATCGTGCCCTTTCCGGGCGTGCGCAGGAACGGTTCGAGTGAATCGGTTCCGAGGTACGGATTCACGGTCACCGCATCGGCCCCGTAGCGGACGAATGCTTCACGCGCATACAGCGCTGCAGTGTCGCCGATGTCACCTCGCTTGGCGTCCAAGATCAGCACCACATGCGGATGACGGGTTCGGATGTGTTCGCAGACGTCTTCCAACACTCTCTCCGCGCCGATGGCCGAGAAGTAGGCGATCTGTGGCTTGATTGCACAGACTTGGTCTGCGACCGCGTCGACGATGTCGATACAGAATCGCTGTAGCGCCTCCATGCCGACACCGAGGTGAGCGGGCAGTCGTGAGGTGTCGGGGTCGAGCCCGACACAGAGCATCGAATCGCTCGTGTCCCAGGCGGCGTGCAACTTGTCGTAGAAACTCATTCAGTCCTCGATGGAAATCGCGCCAGTGGGGCAGTAATCCGCCGCCTTTTGCACTGCGGCGCGGAGAGACTCGGCGGGAAATTCTTGTAAGACATGCAACATGCCGTCGTCACCGAGGCGGAACACGTCGGGCGCATGAAAGACGCACCCACCGGTCACCGCGCAAGTATCAGGATCGACTACGACGCGCATCAGTTCGAGACTAATTCTCGGGGTCTACTCAGTGGCCAGTGCGATGTCGCTCGAAGCCCGAGAGCACCGCACGCAGCGAGGCAGTGATGGTGTTCGGATCGATACCGACACCCCACCGTGTGTGCCCCGAGCCATCGGCGGTTTCCACGTACGCGACGGCGTTGGCGTTCGAGCCTTGACCGATGGCGTGCTCGGTGTAGTCACGCACGTCGAGATCATCGCCGAATTCGGGGCGAATCGCCTTGACGAACGCATCGATCGGTCCGTTACCGGAGCCGGTGAACGTGCGGCGAGTGCCAGCGATGTCGATTTGTGCGGTGATCTCCGTTTGACCGGTTGCCGAATCGCTGCGCAACTCGTGGCTGGTCAATTTGTATTGAGGTGACTCGGGCAGGTACTCGGCCTGGAAGGTCGTCCACATCGCCCCTGGCGTGATCTCGGTACCGAGGTCTTCGGTGACGTGCTGAATGCGCTGGGAGAACTCGATCTGCAGGCGTCGCGGGAGATCGAAACCATGCTCCGACTTCATGACGTATGCCACGCCACCTTTGCCCGACTGACTGTTCACGCGCACGACCGACTCGTACGTGCGACCGACATGCTTCGGATCGATCGGCAGGTACGGCACGCCCCACTGGTCGTAATTCTTGGGCAGTGCTTCGAAGCCCTTCTTGATCGCGTCTTGATGGCTGCCTGAAAATGCGGTGTAGACGAGGTCGCCGACATAGGGCTGACGCTCCGGCACCGGCAGGCGATTGCAGTATTCGGCGTCGCGGCGCAGAGCGTCGATGTCGCTGATGTCGAGGCGGGGATCGACGCCATTGACGAACAGGTTCATCGCCAAGGTGATCACGTCCACGTTGCCGGTGCGTTCGCCGTTGCCGAACAGTGTTCCCTCCACGCGGTCAGCTCCGGCCATCACGCCAAACTCGGCAGCCGCCACCGCGCATCCGCGGTCGTTGTGCGGGTGGAGCGAGATGATCACGGTGTCGCGTCGCGGAATGTTGCGGATGAACCACTCGATGACATCCCCGTAGACGTTTGGTGAGTAGCACTCGACCGTGGCCGGCAAGTTGAGGATGAGAGGCTTCGAGTTCGTCGGCTGGATCACGTCCATCACTGCGGTGCAGATTTCGATGGCGAACTCAGGCTCGGTCAGCGTGAAGCTCTCGGGCGAATACTCGTAGCGAACCTGAGTTCCTTCAAGCAGGTGTTCGAGTTCCTTGCACAACTTCGCCGCACGGACGGCGATGTCGACGATGCCCGGCTTGTCCAAGCCGAACACGACTCGACGCTGCAATGGGTTGGTGGAGTTGTAGAAGTGGACGATTGCTCGCGGCGCACCCTTCAAGCACTCGTAGGTGCGACGGAGCAAGTCTTCGCGGCATTGGACGAGCACCTGGATCGTGACGTCATCAGGAATCAGATCCTGTTCGATCAACAGGCGAACGAAGTCGTAATCGGGCTGGCTCGCTGAGGGGAACCCCACCTCGATTTCCTTGAACCCCATCTGTACGAGCGTGTTGAACATGCGCAGCTTGCGCTCCGGGTCCATCGGGTCGATCAGGGCCTGGTTGCCGTCGCGCAGGTCGACCGAACACCACAGCGGGGCCTTGTCGATCACGCGGTTCGGCCACGTGCGATCCTCGAGCACGATCGGGACATAGGCCTGGTACTTCTCGAAGGGCATCTTTTTCGGAGTGATGGATTTCGGTGGCATGTGTTCGTCTTTCGGCTTGGTGCGGGCAACAAAAAACCCTCTGGCCTGGTGGCTCAGAGGGTTTCGGCGACAGCGAATATGTGGCTGACGCCGCTAACTAAGTAGAAGGCTCCCGCACGCGATGTTCACGGGAAAAAGCCTAGCGGGGTGTCGGCGCGAGAAAATTGGCGAATTGCCACGGGTCGTTCGGGGCGAGCCTGCTGAAATCGTTGCCGAAGCCTGGGAACAGCTGGTTGCGGTTCTTGAGTGGCGTCCAGTCCACGGGCTTCGACCAGATTTCGCCGATGTAGGGCCGTGTGGCATCGAGCACCTTGCGCCACGGCAAGTCGTCGGGCACGCAGACACCTTCGCTCGGGCAATCGATCAGCCACTGGGTGGCCGCCACCACTGAGCCTGCCACTTGCAGAGTCGTTGCACTCTGACCAGGCAGGATCGACCGCGCCTCGTGGATCGAGAGCACAGAGCCCGTCCACCATGCGTTGTAGTCGTGGCCCATCAACAACACGCCGAGTTCGTCGCGTCCGTCGATGATCTCGTCGTTCAGGATTCTCTCCCGCGACTGCATCTTCCAGTTGCGCATACGCAGTTCGAGCACGCTGTTGATTGCCACGTCGGATGGGTGATACGCGTAGTGCACCGTCGGCCGGTATGCGTCGGTGCCATCAGCATTCTTCACCGTGAGGTGACGACACATCGTGTACGCCTCGCCGTGGCGAATCACCATGCCGAGGTTGTCACCCGAAGGCACCCATGTGTGCACCCAGGTTTCCATGCCCGGTTGGGCGAGGCAGATCTGATTGCGCGGGCCATCGTCGTGATGTTCGTGGGCGTTGTGGGGCAGCCACTTTTCGTG
>CAZWKD010000039.1:9335-10859 GCA_964633985.1 uncultured Acidimicrobium sp.
CGAATCGCCTGGTGCCGCACGTACAGCGTGCGGTCGGTGGGGTGTTGCGACGCCATGTCGTCGTAGGGGTCCCACAACTCGACTGACGTGTTCAGGTAGCGCACACCGTGATCACGGCACCATTCGAGAATCGTCGGGCAATCGATGTTCCACGCAAGGTCGAGCAGGATGTCGCCCGCGGACAAGCGTCCAGAGAGGAACTCGTCCAAGTTGTCTCGCGTGACGCGATCCTGTTCGTAGGTGACGCCGAGGGCGAGCATGTCGGCCACGCGCGACCGGTTGTCGCGGAAGTCGACGATGCGGATCGTCTTCGGGTCGATCTTCAGATCTCGCACCAACAACGGCACGGTGCATTGGGAGACGGAGCCACAGCCCAGTACCAGCACTCGCTGGGGGATTTTGGACTGTGCGGAGGAGGCGGCGTTCACGCCGACGCGATCGGCGAGGAGTCGCCAGCGTCGTGGGCACTGAGCAACATTTCGAGGTAAGCCTCAAACTCGGCTTCGCTCGGAATGAGCAATTCTTCCCAGTCGTAACGGATGCCTTTGCGGCCAGTCAGCATGGGTTCGATGCTCGTGTGACGATTCTCCAGGAACTGATGAACGAGTTCGTTCGTGACTTCAGACTGCATTGAGCACCCCCAATCCGTATTGACCGAAATGCGACCATACAGAACTCGTGCCCCCCAGTCCAACATTTCGTCTCCGCGCTCCCGCGAGGTGACCCGCTGGTAGCGTTCTCGCCACGAGTGAGTGAACTTTCACCAAACCCCCGAGTGAGTGTGCCGACAGGATTCGCCGACCTCGGTGTGCCGCAGAAGATCGACGAAGGGCTTGCTGCTGCTGGATTTGCTGGCCCTTTCGCCATCCAGAAGGAGGCCATCCCCGTGGCGCTCACGGGCGACGACGTGTGTGGCCGTGCGCGCACCGGCTCGGGCAAGACGCTCGCCTTCGGCATCCCGATGATGGCTCGCATCGACTCGCCGGCCGCCTCGATGGCCCCGCACGGGCTCGTCCTCGTGCCCACCCGCGAGCTCGCCCTGCAGGTGTCCGAGGTGCTCGGCCCGATCGGCGATCACTGCGGCGTCAAGGTGCTCGCCGTGTACGGCGGTGCGGATCGCGACAAGCAGGTGAAGCAGTTGGCCAAGGGCGCGGAGATCGTCGTGGCGACGCCACTGCGTTTGATCGACTTGATGAAGGCAGGTGAGTGCGATCTGAGCGCCATCCAAGTGGTCGCCATCGACGAAGCCGACCGCATGGCAGACGAAGGATTCATGCCCCAAGTGGAATGGATCTTGCGTCACGTCACTGCGCCACACCAGACGATGCTGTTTTCGGCGACGCTCGACGGCCAGGTGGCCACGCTCGTCAAGCGATACATGAAGTCGCCGAAGGAAGTGTCGATCGATTCACCCACGGACACGGTCGGCACGATGCGTCACCTGTTCCTTGCCGTGCATCACATGGACAAGGATCGCGTGATCGACTCGATCGCCAAGACCGCCGGTCAGACGGTGGTGTTCTG
>CAZWKD010000040.1:0-10795 GCA_964633985.1 uncultured Acidimicrobium sp.
TCGTCACGGTGTGTGCAGGTGCCAAGTCGTTCCTCGACTTGCCGCGCACACTCGAGCACCTGGAGACCATCGGTGTACCCGTAGTTGGTGTTGCATGCGACGAGTTCCCCGCGTTCACCGTGCACTCGAGTGGGTTACCCATCCCCGCACGCGTCGATGATGTCGCCGAACTCGCACGTTTCGCATCTGCTCACTGGGCGCTCGGTCGCACGGGTGGGATCCTCACGTGTGTCCCGGTCCCGATCGCCGATTCACTCGACAAGTCGCTCGTCGATCGCGTCATCGATGAGTCGCTTCGCGCAGCTTCCGATGCAGGTGTGGAAGGACCGGCGGTGACGCCGTTCGTGCTCGCGCGAATCGCCGAAGCCACGGGCTTCGCCAGTGTCGGCGCGAACCTCTCGCTCGCCGAGAACAACGCTCGAATCGCCGCCGAACTCGCGGTGCAGCTGACACGCCTCAACTAGCGCCGTAGCGCACACATCTCCGCGCATGCGGGTGTTGTGGTCGGTCAAAGGTGGTGTCGGCACCACCGTCATCTCTGCCGTTGTTGCATTGCAGCGTGCGGCATCCCATCAAGTGCGGCTCGTCGATCTCATGGGCGATCTCCCTGCCACGCTCGGCATACCCGAGCCAACGAGTCAGGGCATCGGCGAATGGTTGGCCAACGACGCCGCCGAAGAAACGCTCGAACATCTCGTCATCCCTGTCACCGAAAGGCTCGACCTCTTGCCGCGCGGAAGAATCGTCGATGACCCGCGCTCGTTGGTCCGACTCCGCCAGTTCGCCGCCATGGCATCACCTCGAGAGGTCATCGTCGACGCCGGCACCAATTCGTCGTTCATCGAGACGCTGCTCCCACACGCCACCGCATCGTGGCTCGTCTTGCGTCCGTGCTATCTCGCATTACGTCGAGCAGTGAACAGCACACACCGCATCGACGGTGTGATCCTCGTCAACGAACCGGGCCGATCACTCTCCAGTCGTGACGTGGCGTCGGTGCTCACTGCGCCCATCATCGCGGAGGTCGACCTCGATCCGCGCCTTGCACGCGTGGTCGATGCTGGACTCCTCACCTCCCGGCTTCCCGCCTCGGTGAATCCACTCCAACGCGCCGCCTGAGTGTCCTCGCAAGACGCTCTCGCCCGATCGCTTGCTCATCAGCTTCGTGACGAGCGCAGTGATCTCCTCACTTCGGCGAAGGTGCACCTTCGCCGCACTGCACCGTTCCTCCGCGACGATGAACATGACCAACTCGCCCGTCGCGCCATTTCTCACGTCACACGTGCCGGATCACTCGAAGAATGGCTCAGCGATCCCACCGTGAAGGAGGTGATGGTCAACGCCGACGGTTCGGTCTTCATCGAAAACGAAGTGGGACTCCACCACGTGGGTTCACTCCCCGCAAGCGAAACCAGGCTGATCATCGAGCGAGTCCTCCTGCCACTGTCTCGTCAGGTCGACCGTCTGCACCCCGTGGTGGATGCTCGTCTCGACGATGGTTCCCGGGTGTGCGTCGTCGTCCCTCCCGCCTCGCCTCTCGGACCTTGTCTCACCATTCGTCGCTTCGTCGTGCGTGATGTTTCGCTCGAACACTTTGCCGATGAGGCGACCTCCGCCCAACTGCGACGGCTGGTGAGCGAACGGGTGAACCTCGTCGTCTCGGGCCGTGCATCGGCAGGCAAGACCACGCTCGTCAACGCGTTGTGCAGGTTGATCCCTCACCACGAGCGCATCGTCACGGTCGAAGACACGATCGAGCTCGAGCCAGGACTGACGAATGTCGTTCGCCTCGAGTCGCAACCACCATCGATCGAAGGCACGGGAGTCGTCTCGTTGCAGCAACTCGTTCGGGCTGCGCTTCGTCTGCGACCCGACCGCCTGATCGTCGGTGAGGTGCGTGGTGCGGAGGTACTCGACATGTTGGAGGCCATGACCACTGGTCACGACGGCTCACTCACCACGTGTCACGCCAACTCTGCACGTGATGCCATCGATCGACTCGCTGCTCTCGTGGTTCGCCACCATCACGGTTGGCCGATCACCGATGCCCGCACTCTCGTGTGCTCCGCCATCGGCGCCGTCGTACACCTCGAGCGAAACGCCGACGGCGCACGGAGAGTGGCAGACATTCATCTTGTTTCAGCGTCGTGATCACCTTGCTCGGTCTCATGGCTATGGGTTGCTTGGCGACATTGCTCCTTTCGATCGCCGCAGTTCCCCGCCTTGCTGGTCGCGTCACGATGTCGCGCCTGCATCAGCGAGAGAAGCGCTCGGCATCCCCCGCGGCACCTTCGCTACCAAACGACGTGCGGTGGGCTGAGTTCCTGGAGCACTGGTCACGCGAGTGCATTGCAGGGTCGTCACTGCATTCGGGATTTCTGAAATCGGTGGAACGATTTCCCGACTTCGAGTCGTGTCTCGCCGACACGTCTCTCGCACTCCGACGAGGGGGAACCCTCGTCGACCATGTCGACACATCGCTACCACCCAATTGGCGACGACTGCTCCAACTCGTCGGTCGCACGCAACGAGTTGTGTCACTCACACGAGAAGCCCAACGCATTCGACGGCGCGAGGCCGCAAGTTCGGAGATCGCCGCGCAGATGGCCACCGTGCGCGCATCGCTGAGCGTTCTTGCATGGGCGCCCCTCTACGTATCGGGCTTCATCCTCGCCATCAGCTCATCCGCCCGCACCTTCATGTTCGGATCACCAGTAGGGCTCTTCACCGTCGCCTTCGGTGTGACGCTGCAAATGGTGGGCAGGAGGTGGATCGCGCGTTTGCTCACACCCGTTGCGACACTGCTCGACACCGAAATCGTCGACGAGATCGCTGCTGCTCTCGAAGCGGGGTTCACGGTTCATCAGGCTGTCGCACTCTCCCTGCCGGTAGAGCCCTCTGCAGCACCGCACATGACCTTCGACGACATGCTTGTCGCACTGCGCGAGCGGTATCCCGAGCTCGCACCGATGATCGAACTCCTCTCCTCGGCAACAGAGCACGGATTACCGCTGGCCGAACGATTGAACGAGTTCGCCGAGTCTCAGCGCGCGCGGCGAGCCGAAGAGTCGCGCGCACACATCCGACGCATGTCCGTGAAAGCCAACGTGCCACTCGTCGTCTGCGTATTGCCCTCGTTCCTGATGCTTTCGTTCACTCCACTCGTCGTGCACATCATCGCGCCGCTCTCGTCAGTGAACCCGTGAAGCCTCGTCCTCGCTTCGAACCGGGTCAGGCCACCACCGAATATGCACTCGTCTTGCTGGGTGTCGGTGTCATCGCATTGCTCGTCATCGCGTGGGCAACGCAAGGTGGTGGTGCCGGTCGAATCGGTGAGTTGTTCGACCTCGTGATCGACAACGTCATTTCCCGCACCGATGTCCAAGAGGGCTGAACCCGGACAGTCCACTGTCGAGTTCGCCCTCGTCTTTCCACTCGTTCTCCTTGCCATTTGGCTCGTGGTGCAGTCGGCGGTGGTCGTCCGCGACCAATTGACGTTGTGGCGCACGGTGGGCACGGCCGCGCGTCTCGCATCCATTTCGCCAACCGACGAAAACCACATCCGCGAGTTCGTCCTCGATGAAGTACACCTACACGACGTGGAGGTGCAGGTGGATAGCTCTCCACCACTCATCACTGTCACGTTGACGAGTCCGTATGAAGTTCGGCTGTGGTTCGTCGGAGTTCGTCTCTTCACCATGACGGCCTCCGCCACGATGTACGAAGAAGCGGTCGGGTAGCGTCGCCTCGATGATCACCGTGTGGGTGTTCGGCGACCAACTCAACCGCCGAATTGGCGCATTGGCAGATGCCCACCCCACGACACATCGTGTGCTGTTCGTTCAGTCCGCGCACAAGATCGCCTCGAAGGCGTGGCACCGCCAGCGTTTGCACTTCTACCTCGCTTCGATGCGCAGGTTCGCCATGGAACTCGAACGAGCGGGGTTCCACGTGGACTACCGCATTGCACCAACCATGACCGAAGGGCTTCGCCAACACATTGCCGAGCACCAACCCATCGACGTCATTGCTACCGAGCCGAACAGCCTGAACGCCCGTTCCCTACTTGAGCGGTTGGGCGTGCGCACGGTGCGTTCCAATCAGTTCCTCTGCCACCCACTTGACTTCGCAACCTTTGCTTCGTCGCGCAAGTCATTCAAGATGGAGGACTTCTACCGCTGGCAGCGCAAGCGGCTCGACCTACTCATGAACGGCGACGAACCAGAGGGCGGCGCGTGGAACTTCGATTCCGACAACCGATTACCCCCACCGAAGAACCGCACGTGGCCAGATCCACCACTCGACGAACTCGATGACATCGATCGCGACGTAATCGCCGAACTTCCTGCCACTGCGTGGGGCGCAGCACCAACAGGATGGTGGTCGACCTCTCGCAGTGGCGCGCTCGCCCGACTCGAGCACTTCGTAACGAAACTCTTACCGGATTTCGGGCCGTACGAGGATGCGATGCTGCACGACGATTGGCATCTCGCCCACTCGGTGCTTTCGCCCTATCTCAACAACGGTTTGCTCCTACCCGGCGAAGTGGTGGAGCGAGTTATCGAGGCGTACCGAGCGGGCAACGTGCCGATCAACTCGGTGGAAGGGTTCGTCCGACAGGTCATTGGTTGGCGTGAATTCATCTGGAACATGTACTGGCGAGAGATGCCGGCCATGCGAAATGCGAATCATCTCTCAGCCACGCGCGAGTTACCGCCGATGTTCCTCGATCCATCGAAGACCAAGATGCGCTGTATGTCTCGCGTGTTGAGCGACATCGACGAGCGGGCTTGGGTACACCACATCCCTCGTCTCATGATCCTCGGCAACTTCGCGCTCACGTCGGGTATTCACCCTTGGCAATTCACCGAGTGGATGTGGCGATCGTTCGTCGACGCAGCGGAGTGGGTGATGGCGCCCAACGTGATGGGCATGTCGTTGTACGCCGACGGGGGCAAGGTTGCAACCAAGCCCTATGCGAGTGGTGGTGCCTACATCGACAAGATGAGCGACTTCTGCAAAGGCTGTCACTTCGATCGCAAGGTACGCGTTGGTGAACGCGCCTGCCCCTACACCACGTTGTATTGGGACTTTCTCCTGCGTCACCAAGAATCCTTCGTGCGGAACCCGCGAATCGCCCAGCAGGTTCGCGCTGCCCAGAAGTTGAGCGATGTCGACGAAGTGAGAGCACGAGCGTCCGATGTTCTCGACGATCTTGATGCCGGCTTGCTCTAGTCGAACTACTCCATCAACTCTTCGAGCTCAGCCTCTTCAGCAACCAACTCCTTCATGCTGGCGAGGCGCTTCGCATCCAACGCGCCACTCGCAACTGCAGCCGCCACTGCGCATCCAGGTTCTGTTTCGTGCTTGCAGTCACGAAACTTGCATGAGTCAGCAAGGCTGAAGATCTCGGGAAACGCGCGCTCGATTCCGTGGCCGCTCAACCACAAACTCACTACTCGCAAGCCGGGCGTGTCCACGAGCCATCTTCCGTTCGGTAACTCGATCAACTCTGCCGCCGTGGTGGTGTGTCGACCGCGTTGATCGCCATCGCGCACTTCACCTGTTGCCTGACTCACCGAGCCACTCAATGCATTGGCCAGAGACGACTTCCCCACGCCGCTCGCGCCGATCAATGCAATGGCGCATCCTGTGGGAAGTTCGGCCACGAGCTCAGCGAGGCCATCGCCCGTCGTCGCACTCACCGCACGCACGGGCACGCCGGCGCTGACTCGCTCGACCTCTCTCACTCGTTCATCAAGGACCGCGGGCAAGACCAAGTCAGCCTTGTTCAGTACCAGCCATGGTGCGGCCATGCTGTCGAGAGCCACGGTCAACTCTCGCTCGATCCGACGGGGATTCACCTCTTGGTCGGCCGCCTGAACCACCAACACCACGTCCACATTTGCGGCGATGACGTCCTTCTGCACGCGCGCACCTTCACCCGATCGACGTCGCGTGATCGCCGACTTTCGTGGCAAAACACTCGTCACACGTTCGCCATCGATGGTGACGATGTCGCCTACTGCCACCTCCGCGCCGATGTTGCGCACACGCGCCTCTTCATCGTTCTCGATGCATCGCAGTGTGCTCCAACCGCGATCGATACGAATCACACGCCAGTTCATCGTCGTTGCATCATTCGATGTTGCACGTGCATCATTCGTCATTCACCACACGACGCTACTGATATCAAAGCCATACTGCATTTGGATTTGCGTGGATAGCCTTGACAACCCCGTGTCTCAGCACCTAACGATGAAAAGTCATGTCTAAGCCCCTCGTCATCGTCGAGTCGCCTGCAAAGGCGAAAACGATCTCCAAATATTTGGGATCCACCTTCGACGTTCGCGCCTCTGTCGGTCATATCGCCGACCTGCCGAGCAAGGGATTGTCGGTCGACGTGGAGAACTCGTTCAAGCCCACATACGAACTCACCGAACGCGGCAGCACCGTGATCAAGGAATTGAAGAGTGCCTTGAAGGACGCCACCGAGTTGTACCTCGCCACCGACGAAGACCGCGAGGGCGAGGCGATCGCCGCCCACCTCTTCGAATACCTGAAGCCGAAGGTGCCGGTCCGCCGCATGGTCTTCCACGAGATCACCAAGGCCGCGATCGAAGAAGCAATCGCCCATCCGCGCGACATCGATTACAAGTTGGTCGACGCCGCCGAAGCCCGTCGCATCCTCGACCGCCTCTTTGGATATGAGGTATCCCCGATCCTCTGGCGCAAGGTCAACCGCGGGTTGTCTGCGGGTCGCGTGCAGAGCCCAGCCATTCGCCTCGTCGTCGAGCGCGAACAGGAGCGCATGGCCCACATCTCGGCCATCTATTGGGACCTCGAAGCGGTCACTGATTCCCAGCCGTCGTTCGTCGCCACACTCCAGACGCTCGACGGCACCCGCATCGCCACTGGCAAGGACTTCAACGAGAAGGGCATCGCCAAAGAGGGCGTGACCGTGGTCGATGGCGCACGAGCCGAGAGCCTGCGCGACGGTCTCGTTGGCAGCCCGCTCGTGGTCCGCAGCGTGGAGGACAAGCCGTATCGCAAGTCGCCAAAGGCTCCGTTCATGACGAGCACGCTCCAGCAGGAGGGCGGCAACAAGCTGCGCATCACGGCAAGCGAGGTGATGCGTATCGCCCAGGGTCTGTACGAGGCGGGATACATCACATATATGCGTACGGATGCCGTCACGCTCTCGGCCGAGGCCCTGTCGGATGTCCGCGAGCAGATCAGCAAGTCGTTCGGCGAGCCCTATCTGCCTGCCGAGCCCCGCGCCTACAAGTCGAAGGTGAAGAACGCCCAGGAGGCCCACGAGGCCATCCGTCCGTCACTGCCTCTGCGCAGCCCGGAGGAAGTGTCGAACGAACTCCGTCCGAATGAACTCGCGCTGTATCGCTTGATCTGGCAGCGCACGCTCGCCTCGCAGATGACCGACGCACTCGGCACCACCGTCACGATGAAACTCGGCGCCCAGAGCAACGGTCAGGACTGTGAGTTCTCGGCGAGCGGCACCACGATCACGTTCCCCGGTTATCGCCAGGTGTACCAAGAGACCGAGGACGACACCGAAGAAGAGTCCGAGGCACTACTCCCGCCATTGAAGGTCGGCGATCAAGTGAAGATCTCGGAGGTGAAGGCACTCGAGCACCGCACCTCTCCACCCGCGCGCTACACCGAACCGACCCTCGTCAAGCGACTGGAAGAAGAAGGAATCGGTCGACCGTCCACGTATGCCTCGATCCTCGGCACGATCATCAATCGCGGTTACGTGTGGAAGAAGGGCCAGGCACTCGTGCCGTCGTGGACGGCGTTCGCCGTCGTGCGCCTCTTGAAGGATCACTTCACCACGCTCATCGACTTCCGATTCACCGCCACCGTCGAAGAAGAACTCGATGAGATCGCCGAGGGTAAGCGCGTACGCGATGCCTGGCTTGGCGAGTTCTATTACGGCAACGGCAAGGAGCTACCGGGCCTGAAGCCACTCGTCGAACACAACATCGAGAACATCGATGCCGCGAGGCTGAATGCCTTCCATGTGGGTGCGCATCCCGAGACGGGTGAAATCATCGAAGCGCGTCCGGGAAAGTTCGGCCCTTACATCCGCTGTGGCGATCTCACTGCAGCAATTCCCGACAGCATGGCGCCCGACGAACTCACGGTTGATGTCGCTCTCGAGATTCTCTCGCGACCAAAGTTCGACGATCCGATCGGCGAGCACATGGGCCTCCCCGTGTACAAGAAGACGGGCAAGTTTGGTCCGTACGTTCAGTGGGGTACTGCCGAGAATCCTCCGGAAGGCAAGGAAAAGCCGGTGATGGCCTCGCTGTTCTCCACGATGACGATCGAGACACTCACCTTCGACGACGCAATCAAGTTGCTCTCGCTCCCCCGTGTGATCGGTAATCATCCCGACGATGGCGAACCGATCACTGCACAGAACGGCCGCTATGGCCCGTACATCTCGAAGGGCAAAGAGAGCCGCTCCATCGAATCGGAGGAGCAGATCTTCACGATCACCCTCGATCAAGCACTCGCCAAACTCGCCGAGCCACGCGTGTATGGGCGACGCGGACCGGCCAAGCCGCCGCTCAAAGAGTTCGGCAACGATCCGGTGAGCGGTCGACCCGTGGTCGCCAAAGAAGGCAAGTTCGGTGTGTACGTCACCGACGGCGAAACCAACGCCAGCCTCACCCGCGGTGATCGACTCGAGTACGTCACGCCCGAACGTGCCTATGAACTGCTTGCGGTTCGCCGCGATGCCGAACCAAGTTCGAAGAAGCGCAAGAGTGCAGCCAAGCCCGTGAAGAAGGCTGCCAAGAAGACGGTGAAGAAAGCGGCGAAGAAGGCATCCGCCAAGAAACCTGCCAAACTGCCAGAGGAATGAACCGGGGAAAGTACATCGCCTTCGAAGGTCTCGAGGGTTGCGGCAAGTCCACTCACGTCACACGGCTGGCAACTGCGCTGAACGCCGTCGCCACTCGCGAGCCGGGAGGCACGGAGATCGGCACTGCTCTGCGCGCCACGATGCTGGACGCCAAGAACACCTCGCTCTCCCCGCGTTCGGAAGCGTTGATGATGGCTGCCGATCGTGCGCAGCACATTCAAGAGGTGGTGCTTCCGGCCATCGAGTCGGGCCGTCACGTCGTCAGTGACCGCAGTGTGTTTTCTTCCCTCGCCTATCAGGGTTATGGCCGCCAACTCGATCTTGGATCACTCCGCCAACTGAACTCATGGGCGATCCAAGACGTGTGGCCCGACCTGGTCATCTTCATCGATGTCTCCATGGACGTGCTCTTCGAGCGTTTGAAGAAGCGCGAGCTCGACCGCTTCGAGCGCGAGGATCGGTCGTTCTTCGAACGTGTCCTCCACGGATTCCACGAGATGGCCAAGGACGAGCCCTCGAGGTGGTTGATCATCGACGGCTCACCACCCAAGGATGAGCTCGAGACGATCATCCGCCAGGCAGTTACCGACCGACTCGGCATCTGATGTCGACCGTTTGGAGCGATGTAGTCGGACAGGAACGCGCCGTCCAACGACTTGTCGATTTGGCAAACAACCGTGTGCATGCGTATCTCTTCGTCGGACCAGAAGGCTGTGGCAAGGAAAGTGCTGCGCGCGCCTTCGCGGCACGACTGATCACCGGCGCAGACGATGCCGACAACCGCGATGCTCAGTTGATCCTTCGTGGCGGCCACCCCGATGTCATCGAGGTGTTGCGCGAAGGAGCGGCAGTCGACAAAGAAGAGGCCGACAACGTCATCCGACTTGCCGCCACCACGCCAACCGAGGGCGCGCTCAAGGTCGTGATCATCCACGAGGTTCACCTCATGCGTGACTCCGCTGCCGTGCGCTTGTTGAAGACGATCGAAGAGCCATCCGACAAGGTCGTCTTCGTCTTGCTGGCCGATCAACTCGTGCCGAGCCTTGCCACCATCAACTCACGATGTGTCGTGGTGTCCTTCGCCCGTATCGACGACGTCGTCGTCGAGCGCACGCTCACGAATGAAGATGTCTCTCCCGAAATCGCGCGCACAGTTGCAAGCATCGCCTCGGGAAATCTCGAGCGAGCACGAATTCTTGCTGGCGACCCACTCGTAATCGAACGCGCAGAAGCCTTCGCTTCGATCCCCTCTCGCCTCGATGGCACGGGTGCGACGGTGGCAAGGATCGTGGACGAGTTGTTCGACCATGTCGAGCGCGCGACGGAGGCGTTGGCATCGCAGCAGGCGCGAGAACTTGCGACGCTCGAGGAGCGTGTCGCACTGACAGGTGAGCGCGGCAGCGGGCGCAAGGCCTTGCAGGATCAACACAAGCGTCAAACTCGCAAGTTCCGCACGGACGAACTGCGCAGTGGTCTCGCGGTGATGATGGGCACCTACCACCGACTGCTGATTGACGATCCAAGTTCGCCGAATGCCGAGCGCTACGGCGAGGCGATTTCACGAATCACGAAGGCAATCTCGTCGTTGTCACTCAACGCCAACGAGGAGCTCGCGATCCAAGCGCTCTTGCTGCAGTGCCCGTCGGCCCTGACGTCACGAACCGCTTCGCCAGTACACTGATCCGACCGGCCCAGGTAGCTCAGGGGTAGAGCAACGCACTCGTAATGCGTAGGTCGCGGGTTCAATTCCCGCCTTGGGCTCCAGTTTCTTCTATGACTTCAGGTCGAAGTCATAAGTACGGAGCATTTCCACCGTTGCTTCGATCTCGGGAGCAAGGAATCGATCTGGGCCCGGCCCCTGCACGGTCCTGCGGAGTTCTTGCACCACCTTCGCGCTGACCGGAC
>CAZWKD010000041.1:0-10554 GCA_964633985.1 uncultured Acidimicrobium sp.
TACCCGATGTCTCTTGTGTGGTGACGGTGAGACGCTTCTCGATGACGTCCGCGAGAATCGTCTCGACGTGCTTCGGCTTCACGTCACCGATGAGTTGACCATCTGCCATGATGCTCGGACCAGTGGCGCAATTGCCGAGACAGAACACTTCTTCAAGATGCACCGGTTTGCCTTCGGCAAAATGTTGCGCGCGCTTCCACACCGCGCGTCCGCCTCGTGCTTGACATGCTTCGGCTCGACACACCTGCACGATCGGACCACGTGGCTTGTCGGTGCGGAAGTCCTTGTAGAAGGTGATCACGCCGTGCACTTCGGAAACGGTGACGTTGAACACGTCTGCGAACAGTGGCGTAAGTTCGGGATCGATCCAGCCAGCGGCATGCTGCACGGCATGAAGGGCAGGAAGTAGCCCGCCCTCGATGTGTTGGAAACTGCGCACGATGGCGTCCAGTTCGGTGCGGGTGGGCGTCGTGCTCAAGGTGTTCAAGCGTAGGGCTCAGCCCGCACGCCCCGTCAAGGATGTGGGCTGGGGTGCACGTGCTGGGAGTACCAGTGGCGACCGTAGGCGAGAATTTCACCCTCCGTCATCGCGGGGAGATTGACTTCCAGCGCTGCCAACACCTTGTGCGCAAGTTCGGACTCGTGTTCGTCGAGGTAGCCAACGAAATTGGCCATGGCGTTCGACGTGCCGGTGGCATTGCCCAGGATCAGAATCTCGGCTGCACCTTTGAGGTGTGTGGCGACCTCTGCAAAGTAGAGGTCGGAGTTTCCGTCGCGGGCATGGCCGTGGTGATGTTGTCCTTGTCGATTGTGTCGGTGGGGTCGGTCGGGATCAGGGGGGATCACTACGAGAGGTGTGGAACCCGGGTCGATGCCCATGTTCCACACACGTGCTTCGCGTTGGGTGATGGCGACGAGGACGAACCGATGAGTGAGGGGCATCGCAACTCCCTTTCGTCGACCACGGTGGTCGACCAGATGTGGCTCAACCTAACGACGAGGCCAGGTTCGCGTACAGAGGAATGCCGACAATCAGATTGAAAGGGAAGGTAATACCGAGAGCGGCGGTGAGCGAGAGACCAACGTCTGCATTCGGCAATCCAACACGCACTGCCGCTGGTGCAGCGATGTAACTCGCACTTGCCGCCATCGCGCCGAGCACCATTGCACCACCGACGGACATGTCGATTGCGGTACCAACGGCTACGCCGAGTGTCCCGAAGACGAGTGGTGCGACGATTGCGAAACCGACGAGCTTGAAGCCGATGCCACGGGAAGTGACCAAACGTTGACCGGCGAGTGTGCCGAGATCCAAGAGGAACAACACGAGCACTCCTGGGAAAAGAGTCTTGAACAGTGGCTCGACCATCGTGGTCGTGCTTTCAGACGCAATAACGCCGATGAGAATTCCACCGACGAGGAGCATGACACTGCGACCAGTGAGAACTTCGCGCATCGAATGACCGATCGACATGTTGGACGACTTGCGCATCGCGATGAGGAGTGCGATCAGGATGCCCGGCACTTCGAGTGCGGCGACGAGTGCCGCCATGAACCCTTCTTCGATGTTGTGCGAGTTGTTGGCGAATGTTTCTGCTGCCGTGAAGGTGACGGCCGACACCGATCCGTAGTGCGCGGCAATGGCGGCCGCATTCACCGAATCGAGTCCCACCCACAATCGGGCTCCGGCGTAAGCCACGAACGGCGTGACGATGCCGATTGCGATGGTGGCGACGAGTGGGAGTGCAAGATCGGAAAGCGCCGTGTCGCGGATCTGCGCACCACCTTTGATGCCAATGGCGAGCAACAGATATGTGGACAGCAGCGACGTCACCTGCTCGGGGAAGCGCAGGTCGCTACGGATCAGGGCGGCCAAGAATCCGAGGGCAAAGGCCAGCACGGCTGGGCTCGTCAGGTTGGTGGTGGCAAGATCCAAAGCGTTCATCGCACGAGAACCTTCGGACAGAGGGGGCTCAAGGTCGATTTGAGCCAATGCACACAAGGATCCTAGGTCATCGAGTGAGTGGGCGATTAGTGCCCGCTCGCGTAGTCATGCGAAATGGCGCGTCGTTAGGCTGAACGACCACTCGGGGCGTCCGCTCCGAGTTCCTTATAAGGAGAAAATAATGACCAAGCGTTCCCGCGCAATTCGCGTAGGGGCGGCACTGGCCGTTCTGTCACTCGTGGGCGCAGCCTGCGGTGGCGACGACAGTGCGTCCGAAGAGGTAACTGAAGAAGTTACCGAAGAAACCACTGCCGAGGAAACCGCAAGCACCTGTGGTCAGGCCGTCAGCGACACTGTCGATGGCGACCTCGAGGGCTTCTCGGGTTCCACTCCATTCGGTAAGGGTGGCGCAGATGCCAGTTTCATTGAGCGACTCTGCTCAGTGGACCCGGCTCTGATCGACGTGTCGTACGCCGCTGAGACGTACGACTCCGTCGTGATCATCGCCCTCGCCGTGGAAAAGGCACAGTCTGATGGCATCGAGTACGCCTCGGAAATCAACGGCATCACTCGCGACGGCGAGAAGTGCACCGATTTCACGACGTGCCTCGAGATCATCAAGGCCGGTGGCGACCCGGACTACGACGGCATCTCCGGCCCGCTTACCTTCGCAGGTAACGGCGAGCCGCTTGAGGCCTCGTACGGCTTCCTCACGATGGCAGGCAATAACCGCATCGATCCGACCCTCACCACGTTCATCGACGTGAAGGGCCCGGACGAGCTTGACGTTCCGCAGGTTGAGGTCCAGGGTTCGCGTGAGGGAGACGGCGTGTTGACGCTCGGCTCGATCCTCCCGCAGACCGGCGGTCTCGCCTTCCTCGGACCACCGATGTTCGCTGCATTTGACCTGGCTGTCCAGGACATCAACGCGGCCGGTGGCGTCCTCGGTCAGCCCATCGTGGCGATCAAGGGCGACTCGGGTGACACCACCACTGACACGGCCTCGAAGACCGTCGACCGTCTCCTCGCGGAGAACGCCGACGCGATCGTCGGTGCCGCTTCGTCGGGTGTATCGCTGACCGTGATCGACAAGGTCGCCAGCGCAGGTGTGGTGCTCTTCTCGCCAGCCAACACGTCGCCCGCTTTGAGCGACTACGACGACAAGGGTCTGTACTTCCGTACCGCTCCGCCGGACATCTACCAGGGCGACGTCCTTGGTCAGAAGGTGTTGCAGGACGGTAGCCAGACCGTGGCGATCCTCGCCCTCAACGACGCTTACGGCACCGGCCTTGCTGATGCCGCCGAGGCGACCATCACCGCTGGTGGTGGCGAAGTTGTGGTGAAGACGATCTACGACCCGACCGCAGCCTCCTTCGACACCGAAGTGGATGCAGTCGTCGCCGCTGATCCGGACGCCATCATCATCATTGGTTTCGACGAGTCTGCGAAGATTCTGAAGTCGATGGTGGAAAAGGGCATCGGCCCCAAGGTCAAGAAGGTCTACGGTTGCGATGGAAACATCGGCAACGCGTTGGGTGAAGCCTTCGAGACACTCGGCTGATCTAGTTCTCTCGAACTAAAGAGTGAGGCCCCCGGGGTAACCCGGGGGCCTCTTCTTTTGTCTGAGTTCGTAGATCTCGACTGTGTTTTCAGCCGCCGGTAGCGCGACTCAGGCTGCCCAGATACAACTCGATCACGTTCGGGTCCTGCAGCAACTCGCGGCCGGTTCCCGAGTAGGCGTTCTTGCCTTGATCGAGCACGTAACCGCGTCCTGCCACTTGCAAACACCGGCGAGCGTTCTGCTCCACCATCAGGATCGCGACACCTGTCTTGTTGATGCGGCGGCACTGGAGGAACACCTCGTCTTGTAGTGCGGGCGACAGTCCGGCGGAAGGTTCATCGAGCAGCAACAGTCTCGGCTCGAGCATCAGCGCTCGACCCATCGCCACCATTTGGCGCTCACCGCCAGAAAGTCCACGGGCCTTCTGACCAGCGCGCTCGCGAAGCTTGGGGAACATGTCCATCACGGCCTCGAGACGGTGTTCGAATACGTCGGGCTTCAAGAAGCAGCCCATCTCGAGGTTCTCTTTGACGGTGAGGCTGGGGAAGACGTTGTTGGTCTGCGGCACGTATCCGACGCCCTTGGTGATCAATTCGTGCGCCTTCAAACCGGTCACATTCTCGCCATTGAGGTGCACGGTGCCTTCGCGTACGGCGCACATGCCGAGGAGCGCCTTGAGCAACGTGGACTTTCCTGCGCCGTTCGGTCCAATAATGCCGACGAACTCACCCTCGTCGACGTGCACGTTGCAACCATTGAGGATGTTCACTTCCGGGATGTATCCGGCAATCAGGTTCTCGACGTCGAGAATGCGCTTGGTCATGCGTCCTCCAAGAACGACGTGCCTTGGTGCTCACCGAGGTACGCATCCACGACGGCGCGGTTCGATGAAATCTGGTCGGGAGTGCCTTCCGCGATCAGACGACCCTCCGCCATCACCACCACCCAGTCGGCGATCTCATGCACCATGTCCATGTCGTGCTCGATGAACAGCACCGTCATTCCTTCTGACTGCAAGTTCTTGACGTGGCCAAGGAGACTTTGCTTGAGAGCGGGGTTCACACCCGCCATCGGTTCGTCCAACATGACGAGACGTGGTTCCACCATCAATGCGCGGGCCATCTCGAGGAGTTTGCGCTGACCGCCCGAAATGTTGCCGGCGTACTCCGATGCGACGTGATCGAGCTTGAAACGCTTGAGTAGAGTCTCCGACCGTTCGCGGATCTCGTCTTCCTGTTTGTTCCAAAGAAAACGGAATGGGCTCGTCCAGGGTTTCTCGCCGATCTGGCCTACTGCACCGAGCATCATGTTCTCGAGCACGGTGAGGCGCGTCAACACGCGGGTCAACTGGAAGGTACGCACCATGCCGCGTCGTGCCAGTTCGTGACCCTGCACGCCGGTGATGTCGACACCGTCAAACTCCGAGGTACCGCTGGTGGGTGTGTCGAAGCCCGACATGAGGTTGAATGCCGTGGTCTTGCCAGCGCCGTTCGGTCCGATCAAGGCGGTGACCGCACCTCTTTGCACCTCGAGATGTGCGATGTCGACCGCAACGAGACCACCGAACTCACGGCGCAAGCCGTGCACCTTGAGGATTGGATCCTGCTTCGGCGAGCCCGGAGTGGCATCGGCGATCACGCGATTAACGGGAGTCAAAGGACATCTCCCTCTTGTTGCCGTAGATGCCCTGTGGTCGGAACACCACGAGCAGGGCGAGAGCAAGTCCAGCCAAGATGAACTTGACCTGACCGAAGTTGTTGCCGTTGACCAACCACTCAGGAACGACTTCGTTGCGAGTGGCTTGCTCGAGCACGTTGTCCACGATCTGCAGGATGAACCAGAAAATGATTGCCCCGATGATCGGTCCGCGTGCGGTGGCCAAGCCACCAAGGATGACGATGGTGAAGGCGAAGAAGGTGAGTGTGGTGCCGTACTCCATCGGCTGAGCGCTCTGCTTCTCGGAGGCGAGGATGATGCCACCCACCGCACCGATCACGCCGCCAAGGATGAGGCTCTGCATCTTGAACATCGTCACCGACTTGCCAAGACTGCGCACGGCCGTCTCGTCCTCGCGAATACCACGCAATGCGCGCCCCCATGGACCGCGCATCATGAAGTAGACGAGCGATCCGAAGATTGCTACGAGGATCCACCCGATGATCGTGATGTAGAGCGAGTAGCCGTTCACCGACTGGGCGAAGAATTGGAAACGTCTGTCTCCGAAGGGATTGGAGTCGACGAGATAGCCGGCGAAACCCTTCTTGCCATCGGTGCCGCCGGTGAACCAGGTGAAGCGCACGCTCATCATCGAGATTCGGATGATTTCTGCAGCGGCGATCGTGACGATTGCCAGATAATCCGAGCGCATTCGAAGTGTCGGGGCACCGAGGAAGAGCGCGAGAAGGATGGCGAAGAAGATCGATGAGGCGATGGCTGCCGTCCAGTGCCAGCCGAAGGTGGCGATCGGGATGGCCATGCCATACGCCCCGGCGGCGGCGAATCCGGCCTGACCAAAGTTCAACAGGCCGGTGTAGCCGATGTGCACGTTGATGCCGATGGCGATCAATGCGTATGCAGCGGCGCTGGAAGAGAGCGCCACGTATACGGCGTTGGAGAAAATCAGTTCCCAGTTCATCCCGCACGCTCCGGGCTACCGAGCAAACCTTGCGGGCGCACCAACAACACGATGATCAAGATGAGCATGGCCCCGATCGTCTTCAACTCCGTTGCAGCGGGTAGCAACCATGCCCACAACTCGACGAAGATGCCGATGACGAAGCTGCCGAGGATCGCGCCGAACGGGTTGCCCAGACCTCCCAAGGTGACGGCTGCGAAGATCAGCAGCAACAGGCGGAAGCCCATGTCCCATTGCACGCCGATGTCGAGACCGTAGAGGATGCCGCCGATTCCTGCGAGCGCTCCACCAACCAACCAGACATAGGCGATCACGTAGTCAGAGTTGATGCCGGTGGATGAGGCAAGGGCGGGGTTGTCGGCGACGGCTCGAATGGCGCGGCCTTGACGGGTGTAGAGCAGCCATGCGCTCACGAGCAGTGAGAGCACGACGCAGATAGCGATCACCCACAACGTGCGCGGCGTGGCGTTGAAGGGGCCGAAGTCCAGGGTCTGCTGCCGTCCGAACGCCGAGTAGTTGGTGTAGCGGGCTCCATAGAAGAACTGGAAGATGTAGCGAACTGCGAGGGCGAGACCGATCGACACGATCATCATCGAGGTGAGCGAACTCCGACGCTTACGCATTGGTTTCCAGATTCCGCGTTCCATGCCAACTGACGCGGCCGCGGTGAGAGGCACCGCGATGAGCGCGCTCAGCAGGAAGGGCACACCCATCTTCACGTTCAACGTCCACGCGGCGAAGGCACCAAACGTGACCGTCTCACCATGCGCGAAGTTGGAGAGCCCCGTGGTGGCATAGACGAGGGCAAGACCGATCGCACAGATCGCGATGATCGCCGCCAACTTGATGCCGTTGAAGAGAGCCTGTGGAAGCAATTCCCAACGAGATACGGACTTCGTCGTGTTGGCGCCAAGGAAGAAGATTGCCGTCGCCTGAGATTCCGGATTCACGGTGATGGTGCGAGGGGTCTTTGTGGTGTCCACGATCTCCATGTCGTCCGGCACGGTGGCGGGATTGATTTCAATGACGTAGTTACCTGCCTCGGGTACTTCGGTGCGGAATTCACCTTTGTCGTCGGAGGTCAATCGCGCCGTCTCGGCACCACCCTCGAGGGTGATGATCACTTCCACGCCAGGAACGTTCTCTACGACTTTCTTGCCTGCGTCGTCCTTGTACTGATCGCGAACTGCGCCGACGATCACTTCCGGACGCGTGTCGTCCTCGTCCGTGGCGGCATGAGCGCTTCCGCCGAAAGAGACGAGTGAGAGAGCAATACCGCAGGCGAAAATCAATCGCGCAATGGCCGATCGGCGCGCTCCGTGTACCCCCCGCATGGTGAACGAACTCTACCCGAGGACCTTCGCTGGACTGCCTCCGGGCGAAGGATGAAGAGCGGTCATCGGTAGAGTTTTGGGAATGGCCAACGCGTGGTTCGAAACGGTTGCCATCGCTCAGGCGCGCGCCAAGAAGCGCCTACCCAAATCGGTGTACGGGGCGCTGATCGCCGGGTCCGAAAAGGGGCTGTCGATGCGATCCAACACCGAGTCATTCGACATCCTCGAATTCGCCCCACATGTAGCGGGATTGTCACAATCCCGAGATCTCGCCACCTCGGTCATGGGGATCGACCTGGCGATGCCAGTTCTCATCTCGCCGACCGGCGTGCAGGCCGTTCACCCCGATGGCGAACTGGCGGTGGCCAGGGCGGCAGCCAATCGAGGAATCGCCATGGGGTTGTCGTCATTCGCCAGCAAGCCGGTGGAAGCGATTGCTCAAATAAACGACAAGACGTTGTTCCAGATGTATTGGAGCGGCGATCGCGACACGCAACTGCAGCGACTTGAACGCGCGAAGAATGCGGGAGCGAAAGGGATCATCCTCACGCTCGACTGGTCGTTCTCCAATGGACGCGACTGGGGAAGCCCGTGGATTCCCGAGAGAGTGGATCTGAAGGCCGCGTTCAAACTGGCGCCCGAGGTACTGGCTCGGCCACGGTGGTTGTGGTCGTTTGCACGCACTGGCCGACTGCCCGATCTGACTGCACCGAACATGGCGCCACCTGGAGGCAAAGCCCCCACGTTCTTTGGTGCGTACTACGAGTGGATGCAGACACCGCCGCCGTCATGGGACGACGTGGCGTGGTTGCGCAGTCAGTGGAACGGTCCGTTCATGATCAAGGGTGTGAGCAGGGTTGACGATGCCCGTCGCGTGGTCGATCTGGGCGCAACTGCTTTGTCCGTGTCGAACCACGGCGGGAACAACCTGGATGGCACTCCCGCACCAATTCGCGCATTGCCCGCAATCGTCGATGCAGTGGGTGGTCAGATCGACGTCGTGATGGATGGCGGAGTGCGTCGCGGTAGCGACGTCGTAAAGGCGCTTGCAGTTGGCGCGAAGGCAGTGATGATCGGACGTGCGTACTTGTGGGGTCTCGCAGCGAATGGTCAAGCGGGAGTGGAGAACGTGCTCGATGTGATTCGTGGCGGCATGGACTCCGCGCTACTTGCACTCGGCAAGTCGAGTGTCCGTGAGTTGACTCGTAGCGACGTCGTTGCGCCAGCGGACTTCTATCGCAGTCTCGGTACCTGAATCGGCGTTGCGCCGGTAGGCATCTGAGCCATCGGTACGCTGACGAGCGTGAACAACGACATCCGTGACGCTCTGAAGAAGAAGGTCTCCGACAAGATCGACGCGCTGAAGGGCGATCTGGTTGCCATCAGCCACGACATTCACGCTCACCCCGAAGAGAACTGGGTGGAGTTTCACGCTCATCGTGTACTCACCGAAATGGTCGCCGACAACGGCGTGAAGGTCGAACGCAGTGCGTATGACGTGGAGACCGCGTTTTCTGCGCAAGTGGGTACTACGGGTCCCACCGTCGCGGTGCTGTGTGAGTACGACGCGCTACCAGGGATCGGCCACGCCTGCGGACACAACATCATCGCTGCGGCAGGGATGGGCGCAGGGTTGGCGCTTGCCGCGATTGCGGAAGAGGCGGGCGGTCGGGTGCGGCTACTCGGAACTCCGGCAGAAGAAGGTGGAGGCGGCAAGATCGAAATGGCTCGTAAAGGCGCTTTCGACGGCGTAGACGCCGCGATGATGGTGCACCCTTCGGACGAAGACAACGCGCGAATCAACGCGCTAGCCGTTCAGCACGTGTTGGCCACTTACGTCGGTCAGGCTGCACACGCATCGATGGCGCCGCATTTGGGAAAGAACGCACTTGATGCAGCAGTGCTCGGTTATATGAACGTTGCTGCATTGCGTCAGCACATTTTGCCCACGGAACGGATCCACGGCGTGTTCCTGCGTGGTGGGGACAAGCCGAACATCGTGCCGAAGGAGACGGAGATGGATTGGTACGTCCGCTCGGCTTCCTTCGAGTCACTGCAAGAGTTGAAGAAGCGAGTTGCAGCGTGTCTCGAAGCCGGCGCACACGGAACCGGTTGTCATTGCAAGTTGGAGTGGGTGAAGAACCCCTTCGCCGACATGAAGGACAACATGCCGCTGCTTGGTGCTTACGCGGCGAACTCGACCCAATTCGGCCGCGTCTTTTCCACCGAACCGACGCCGTGGGTTGCTGGTGCATCGACCGACATGGGCAACGTGAGTTACTTGGTGCCGTCGATTCACCCGATGTTGGCCGTCGCCCCGAAGGGCGTCTCGCTCCACACGCCGGAATTCGCGGGCCACGCCATTTCCGAGGCGGGAACCAAGGCGATCATGGATGGAGCCAAGATCATGGCCATGACCGCAATCGACGTGTGGGCGAGTGCGTCGCTACGCGATCAAATGCGGGTCGAGTTCGGCGACGGCTCGGTGCCCGACGGCGTGCTCTAAAGAGAGTTCCCTCAACGGCGGTGGTAGTTTTGGGACTGAAATTCCAAATGTGAATTTCATGGCGAGGTGACCAAATGCCGCGATTGGTGAAATTTGTTTCGTTGACACTTGCCCTCCTACTTGGTGTTGTTGCCCCAGCCAGCGCGAAGAACGACGACAAGGGCAAACCAACCTCGACGACGGTGGCTGCTCGAGGTAACTCGGGCAACTCGAATGCAGGCGGGAACAGCTCGAATTCGAATGCCGGGGGTAACTCGAGCACCAATACGACCACCACCGACACGTCTGCATCGACCACGTCCAACAACGGCAACTCGGGCAACTCGAACGCGGGCGGGAACTCGGGTAATTCGAACGCGGGTGGGAACTCGGGTAATTCGAACGCGGGTGGGAACTCGGGCAACTCGAACGCTGGCGGGAATAGTTCGAACAACGGCAATGCGGGAAATGCGAACTCAGCAGAAAATGCCAACGGTGCGAACGCAGGAAAGTCGAACAACGGCAAGTCGAATGCTGCGAACGCGAACGACAAGCCGAACGCCAAAGGCAAGTCGAATGCCAATGGCAAGAGCA
>CAZWKD010000042.1:0-10463 GCA_964633985.1 uncultured Acidimicrobium sp.
TCGGCTTTGTGCAACTTCAATCGATGACGGTTGCACCCGAACGTGTCGGTGAGGATGATGTCGGCACCTGCATCGACGAACTGCTGATGCAGCGACTTCACCCGATCGGGATGATCAGTGACCCAAAACTCGGGCGGCTCACCAGACGTGAGGCCCATCTTGAAGTAGTTGGTACCAGTGGCGCCGTCGGCAACGAGCACACGTCCAGTGGCGAGAAGTTCTTGGAGTGAGGTGCGCATTCAGCCCATCACGTTGCCGGCAGTTTCGCCGGACGTGCGGAGCCGCGAGAAGGCATCCAAGTGAATCTCTTTGCCCGTGTGCTCTCCCGTGAGGCTGAGTGGTGTGAGGTCGTGATCGACACCCTGCTCCTCTGCCTCCATCAGCACGCGCACGAACTTGCCGACGAGCGGCGCATTCTTGAACTGGTTGCCACTCGTGCCACAGGCCATGAAGAAACCAGGAAGGCTCGACTTGTCGTAGATCGGGATCCAGTCGTCCGACACGTCGTACAACGCACCGATACCGAGCGTCTTCAGCGGGATGCCGAAATCGGGCAAACGACGAGCCAGACGAAGCATCACGCGCTCGGCAAACTCCGGCGTCGTGTTGTCATTCCAGTTGTCCGCATCGTCGATGAAGTGCAGCGGATCACAGGCCGGCTCGGTGGTGCCCACGTTGAGCAAGTCGCCCATGTGTGGACGGAAATACTGACCGAGGTCGAGGTCGGCGACGATCGGAGCATCATCCTCGAGTCGGAAGCCCTTCGGCGCCGGTGGTGAAAACACTTCCTGGCGTAACGGCTGGTGCTTCACTCGCATCTCGTCGAAGACGCCCGCCATCTTGTTGATCTTGGCGGCGTGTGGGCCGGCCGCGTTGATCACATACTGCGACTCAATGCGCTCGCCGTTCTTCAACACCACACCAGAGGCACGACCGCCGTCTTGTAGGACCTCCACTACTTCGGTGTGGAAGCGGAATTCGGCTCCGTGCTCCTTCGCGGCATGGGCCATGTTGTGCGCGGCCAACATGGGGTCGTCCATGAACCCGGACAACGGGTCGAACAACGCCCACAACTGGTCATACGGGTCATCGGCGAATGCCGGATCCTCGATCGACTTCGGTGGGTAGAACTTGCCGGTCTCGAAGGCCGGCCAACGCTTGCGCACCTCTTCGGGGCTGAGCAATTCATAGGGAATACCAAACTCGTCCCACAACTCACGCTGACGGACACCGTCGTAGCCCTCGGTGAGGAACACGAGATAACCGGTCTTGATGTACTTGGCCATGCCGTCCGGGTCCTGCACACCGACGAACTTGTCCCAGTTGAACCAGATCTGTGCGTTCTCCCACGCCATCAAGATGGTGTTGAAGTTCGAGTACGTGAAGCGAATGATCGCCGACGAGGCGCTGGTGGAGCCAGCACCCGCCGCGCCGCCCTTGTCGAGCACGATCACCTTGCGACCGGTCTTCGACAATTCGAGCGCGATCGACGCGCCCATCACTCCTCCGCCGATGATGACGACATCGGTCTTCACTGCTGCTCACCTCCGAGGATCGCCTCGGCCCACTTGCGCGTGTCGGCCGTCGAGTTGAACGTGAACGAGTGGATTCCTGCGATGCCCAACTGGTCGGCGTCGATCGCCAAGTCGGCCAACAGCTTCGTCGGGTCGTAACCACCGGGGGCGAACATGCGCGTCATCGTCGCCTTGTTCTTGCTCAGGTAACGCATCGACTGACCGATACCGAGACGCATACCCATCGTCATCAACTTCGCACGGTCCACCACGCCGGGCAGACCCAAGTTGATTGGCGTGTCGAATCCGCGAGCACGCTCGGCCTTGAGCCAGGCACGAATGGTGGTGGCGTCGAAACACATCTGTGTGGAAGCAAGTGGCTTCACACCATGACTACGAATCAACTTCTGCTTTTCGTGGATCGCGTTGCTCAAGTCGTCGTTGCTGATCGAAGCGTGGCCATCTGGATACGCGCCGAAGCCGAGCGTCTCGATGCCGGGTTTTGCCTCGAGGAAGTCCTTCATGAACGGCAGGGCGTACTGGTAATGAGGTGGCGTCTCGGCATCACCACCGATGATGAAGACTTCACGAATACCGTTCGTGCGCACCCACTCGGCAAGCGCGGCCGCGTGGCTCGGGCCCTCCACCAGTCGGGCGGCGAAGTGCGGCACTGCGTCGTGACCCGCTGCCTTCAACTTGAGTGTCAGCTCCTGAGTGGTGGCGATTCCCTTGGCCGGTGAGCAGGTGACCGAGACCGGAGCACCTGGCGGCAAGTCGGCGATCGCCTGATCGAGTGACTTCAAAGGAATCAACTCGTAGCGCATCACACTGACGAGGCGCTGCACCTCGGGAGATGCGGCCGCCGAGCGGGACCGCGGGTTGAAGAGGTTGGACAAGATGCTCATCGGGTGCTCCGTTTGGGTATCTGGGGTGGTTCTCAGTTAAGCGAAAGTATCGGGTAGTTGCGCCTTACGTTGCGCAATGTAGTCCTGCAGTTCGGCGTCGATCGCGTCATCCAGCGCTGGTGCCTCGTAGGACGCGAGGCGCTCCTTCCAGAGCGCGTTGGCCCTGGTGGCCGAGTCCTTCGAGCCATCCTCCAGCCACTGTTCGTAGCTGTCGTTGTTCGCGGTGTCCGAGCGGTAGAACGCGGTCTCGAAATTGGCGAGCGTGTGTGCCGTGCCGAGGAAGTGTTGACCGGGAACGTTCTCGCGCAATGCGTCGAGTGCGAGCCCGTTATCGGAGATGTCGAGACCCTTGGCGAAAGTCATCATCATGCCGAGTTGGTCACAGTCGAGCACGAACTTCTCGTAACCGATGGCCAGACCACCCTCCAACCAACCGGCGGAGTGCAACACGAAGTTGGTGCCCGCCATGATCGTCGGGATCAAGGTTGCGGCACTCTCATAGGCGGCCTGGGCATCAGGCAACTTCGATGCCGTCAATGAGCCGCCCGAGCGGAACGGTACGCCGAGGCGTCGAGCAAGCGCAGCCACGGTGTACAGCACCGTCGCCGGCTCAGGAGTGCCGAAGGTCGGCGCACCAGTGAGCATCGACATCGAACTGGCGAACGAACCGAACACCACCGGCGCACCAGGGCGTACGAGCTGAGTGAACGCCATGCCGACGAGCGACTCGGCGAGTGTCTGGGCAACGACACCAGCCGAAGTCGACGGAGCCATGGCACCAGCGAGGATGAATGGCGTGATGATGCACGCCTGATTGTTCTCGGCATACACCTCTGCCGAAGCGAGCATCGTGGCATCCCACACCAACGGCGACGAGGCGTTGATGAGGCTCGTCATCACGGTGCGATCCTGCAGATCGCCGCCGAAGGCGATGCGTGCGAGTTCCACCGAATCTTGTGCGCGCTCCCCTGCGGTCACCGAGCCCATGAAGCCCTTGTCCGAGTACTTGATGTGCGAGTACACCATGTCGAGGTGGCGCTTGGAGACGGGAATGTCGACCGGCTCACACACCGTTCCACCCGAGTGATGGATCCATGGCGACATGTAGGCCAACTTCACGAAGTTCTGGAAGTCGGCGATGGTGGCATATCGGCGACCATTGTCAAGGTCGTGCACGAACGGCGATCCGTAGTTCGGCGCAAAGACCGTGCCATCGCCACCGATGACGACGTTGTTCTCTGGGTTACGCGCATGCTGGACGTATTCGCGCGGAGCACTTTTTTGAATGATGTCGCGACACAACCCGCGGGGGAAACGCACGCGAGTCCCCTCCACCTTTGCGCCCGCCTTGGCGAAACGCTCGATCGCACTTGGGTAATCACGAATTTCGACACCGATCTCCTCGAGGATCGTTTCTGCGGTGCTCTCGATCAGCGCGAGACCCTCTTCCGAAACGAGTTCATACGGTTTGATCAAGCGGCGGAGGTATGCCTCACGCTGCACCGATGCCGACCGACGGGCGCCTTGACGCCCCGCCCTGCCGCCACCCCTGCGCTGCCGTTCCTCGCTCACGAAAGTCTCCCTTCCATCTCCGCCGCAATCGGACGCTCATTCTTCCAGACGACCACCATGATCAGCCTCTTCGGCGGCGCCGACCCTCACCGCTCGGCGCAGCAGCGATCTTGGGCGGCAACGCGACGAGCTTCTCGAGATTCGGTGTCGGCGCAGTGGCGTGCGGAAACGCCATCGCATTGACGAACAACTCTTGGAAACGGGGTTCGGTGGCAGTCTCGATCTTGGTTACACCGCGCACGGCCGTCTCCATCTCTCGGCGTTCGGTCATCGACAGGAGTGCTTTTGCCGCCCCTACTCCAGCGGCATTGCCCACTGAACGCACGCCTTCGCGCGGACAGTCGGGGACGAGACCAAGCACCATCGCGTACACCGGGTCGATGTGCGCACCGAAAGCACCCGCCAAACGAATGTCCGACAGTGGCGGGTTACCCGCATGCTCGACGAGCAAGTCGATGCCCGCACGGAGCGCCGCCTTGGCCAACTGGATGGCCCGGATGTCGTTCTGCGTGATCAACAGTCGAGTCGAGCCCTGCTCGTACAGCACGTACGAGAACGTGCGCTCGTCCTCGATGATCCGCGATGTGCGCTCGCGCAACGAACCCTGGATCACACCGTCTTGGGAAATGATGCCGACGAGGTACATCTCGGCCATCACTTCGATGATTCCAGAACCGCACACACCGGTGATCGGGGTCTTCTCCAGAGCTTCGGTGAATCCTGCTTCGTCGGACCACGGTTCGATACCAATCACCTTGAAGCGTGGCTCGAGAGTGGTCGGATCGATCCGCACCTTCTCGATAGCTCCTGCCGTCGCGCGCTGACCGCTCGAGAGTTGAGCACCCTCGAAGGCCGGGCCGGTGGGAGACGAAGCAGCGAACTGTTGGGTGCGATCGCCCAGCACGATCTCAGCATTGGTACCTACGTCGACGAGGAGCTGCATGGCTTCGCCACGATGAGGGCCCTCAGCGAGGATGGCCGCAGCGGTGTCCGCGCCTACGTGACCCGCGATGCAAGGCCCGACGTAATAGAGCGCACTCGGCGCCATGAGTCCGATGTCCGATGCACGACCGTGCACGGCCTGATCGGTGGCGAGGATGAAGGGTGCCGCACCGAGTGGAGTGGGGTCGATGCCGAGGAGGATGTGGTGCATGATCGGGTTACCGACCATGGCGATTTCGAGAACGCTCGAGATGTCGACATCGGCTTTTTCCACGAGATCATCTACGAGCGAATTGACCGCCTGACGGATCACACTCGTCAATTCGGCGTCTCCACCTTTGTTCATCATCACGTAGGAGACACGACTCATCAGGTCCTCACCGAAGCGGATCTGCGGATTCATCGTCCCTGAACTGGCAAGTACCTCTCCCGAGAACAACTCGATGAGATGTCCTGCAACCGTGGTGCTGCCAATGTCGATTGCTACGCCGTAGGCGGCGTCGACGAACCCTGGCCAGATGGCGACGATCTCGTTCGAATCGGTGGGTATCGCCACCGTGGCACCGCCATCACCTTTTTCGATCGACTTGTGTACGCGACGCAATGCGGCCGGCGACAACGTAGGAAGTGGTCGGCCGTGTTGCTCGGCGACGGCACGACACACCTCTTCTTCTGCAGTCACATCGTCACCGAGTTGCGACTGCTTCACCTCGATGTACAGAAGCACGAAATGCGGGTCCACGATGACGCCGCCCAAGTTGACGTCCTTGCGCACGATCTGACGATGCACTTGGCTAGCCGCAGGGACGTCGATCACGACGTCGCCGCACACCTTGGCCATACACCCGAGTCGGTTCCCGTCTTCGAGCTTGCGCTTACCGCGGTAGTTCGTCTCGCCTTCACCGCGAGGGGTCAACGATTCCGACCTGGCTTCGATGTTCCACTTCGGAAAGTTGCCGACGCTCGGCGTGATTTGGCAGCGACCACAGATGCCACGTCCACCGCAGACAGAGTCGAGATCGACACCCAAACGACGGGCAGCATCGAGGACGGTGACCCCCTCCTCTACCTCGGCGTCGAGGCCAGATGGCGTAAAGACGATGCGTGGCACGATGCCAGTGTGTCCAGTTCGGTGCGCTGAGGCGTTACTGAGCGGGACGACGGCGACGACGGCCTTCCCGATCGCCACCTCCGCCGGTCGGGGCATTCGGGTCACGGTTGGCGCGAATCCACGCCATGCAGTCCTTGTCGTTGCCAGTAAGCACGTCAGCGGCCATCACCGCTCGCTTCACTTCCTCATGCAACGGACTCATGATCGCTGAAGTCATGCCGGCACCCATCGCCATCGACAGGAAGGTTCCCGTCACGGCGTGACGATTGGGCAGACCGAAGCTGACATTCGAAGCGCCACACGTGGTGTTCACCTTCAACTCCTCGCGCAAGCGACGAATCAACTTGAAGGCCTGCTGGCCGGCCTGGCCGAGTGCCCCGATCGGCATGACCAACGGGTCGACGACCACGTCGCTGTAGTGAATGCCGTGGTCGGCAGCACGCTCGACGATCTTCTTGGCCACGGCGAAGCGCACATCCGGATCCATGCTGATGCCCGTCTCGTCATTGGAGATGGCAACGACCGCAGCGCCGTACTTTTTGACGAGTGGGAGCACTCGCTCGAGCGACTCATCCTCACCAGTCACGGAGTTGACGAGTGCCTTGCCCTTGTACACGGAGAGACCTCGCTCGAGGGCAGGAATGATCGACGAGTCGATCGACAACGGCACATCAGTAACGCTCTGCACGAGTTCGACGGCGCGCGCCAACAAGGCGGGCTCGTCGGCGAGCGGGATGCCAGCGTTGACGTCGAGCATTTGTGCGCCAGCCTCAACCTGCGCGATGGCGTCTGCCTCGACACGACTGAAGTCGCCATTCTTCATTTCCTCGGCGAGCAACTTGCGGCCGGTCGGGTTGATGCGCTCGCCGATCATCACGAATGGTCGCTCGAAGCCGATGACCACTTCCTTCGTTGGTGAGGAGAGAATCGTGTCCGTCATTTCATTTCCATTTCTGTTCGTTGATTATTCGTCTTCTTCGAGCTCTTCGAGAGCGGCGAGCTCACGAGTGGAGATGTCCATCTGCTCGACGTCCTTCTCCCAACCACCCGCATAGGCGAGCCGACCAAGGTGCTCCTTCGTGTACTGCGCCTCGATCTTCTCGACCATCTGGTTCGCTGCGTCTTCCATCGTTCCTTCGAGCGGGTATGTCTCGCGACTCCATTGCGCTACGTCTTCCTCGGCCGTATAAATGTGGGCCTTGCGCTTGGCGCGGTCGATTGCTCGTTGAAACTTGGCAGACAACACGAGCTGGAATCGCTCGCGACCGAATTGCGCATTGACCTGCGCGGGTATGTCGCGCCACTTGATGACGACGAGAACTGCGTTGTTGCGTGGCATCAGCGAACTCCTGCTTTGGACAACACCTGCACGGGAATCGAACCTTCGAACGAGTGGAGTCCGACGTGTCGATGTTCGAATTCCAAGCCGAGCAATTCTGCGGCCTTGCGGCCGTGAGCCTCGACTGCCGGGTCCTGCGACTGAGAGAACAGCACCACACGCTTGTAAAAGCCGAAATAGGTGTCGCGCAACTCCGGATGACGATCGAGGCCAAGCCCCTGCCACACGAGGGCGTCGAAGTGCTTGGCCAAGAAGTCGGTCAGGTAGAACGTGCCCGGTTCCTCGTCTTGGATCTGCGTAAAGAAGTCGCTGCCAGCAAAGAACTCGTAGCAATGCGCACCAGGAAGGCGCTGCACCTGCGGAAACTCTTCGAGCAAACGGTCGAGTGCCCCACCTGTCCCGCAATCTGCGTAGCCCACGAAGACGGTGCGGTTCGTACTCTCCTCCAGATGCGGCCTCAACGCGGGCACGATTCCTTCTGGACGGTTGTGCAGGTTGGCCGGTAGGTATCGCACTTCGATTGCGTCGTTCAGGTCGTGCTTACCGAGTACTGCACGAAGTTCTTGCACCAATGCGCCACAGGCGACGATCAGCGGACGCTCGTTCGACATCCGCGCGACCGAACGAATCAGGCGACCGACGGACCCGGAGGTTCGGCGGTGCGGGTGCGACGAGCAGCGACAAGTTCCTTGGCGGTCTCGGCTGCAACAGCTGCATCACGGCAGTAGGCATCGGCACCGACGGCGTCACCGAATTCTTCGTTGAGCGGGGCTCCACCGACGAGCACGATGTACTTGTCGCGCAGACCCTTCTCCTTCATCGTGTCGATGACGACCTTCATGTACGGCATCGTGGTGGTGAGCAATGCGCTCATTCCGAGGATGTCGGGCTGGTGCTCCTCGAGTGCAGCAACGAATGCATCGGCATCGGTGTTGATGCCGAGATCCACCACTTCGAAGCCGGCGCCCTCGAGCATCATCGCCACGAGGTTCTTGCCGATGTCATGAATGTCACCCTTCACGGTGCCGATCACGACCTTGCCGATCGACTCTGCGCCGGTCTCGGCAAGCAACGGACGCAACACGGCCATTCCCGCCTTCATCGCATTGGCGGCGAGCAACACTTCAGGCACGAAGAGAATGCCGTCACGGAAGTCGACACCGACGATGCGCATGCCTTCGACGAGCGCCTGCTGCAACACCTTGTCGGGGCCCCATCCGCGGTCGAGCAGGATGGTCGTGCCTTCGACGATCTCGTCGCCGAGGCCATCGTAGAGATCGTCGTGCATCTGCTGGACGAGGTCGTCGTCCGAAAGACTCGCCAGATCGATGTCTTCGAAATCGCTCACGTGGGCTCCCCTGTCTCTCTGTGGTCCCGCCGGCGAACCGAGCGAGATATATCAGAGGCGAAGGTTATCAGTGACCCTCTATTTGGTCACGATTTGGCGCGGTAGAAGTCGACCGGTTCGGGTGCCAGTGGCGTGTTGCCGAGGATCAGGTCGGCCGCCTTCTCCGCGAGCATCATCACGGGCGCGTAGATGTTGCCGTTCGTGACGTACGGCATCACCGAGGCGTCGACCACGCGCAACCCGTTCATTCCCCGCACCTTCATCGAAGTGGGGTCGACCACGGACATTTCGTCCACGCCCATACGGCAGGTGCACGACGGGTGGTAGGCGGTCTCGCCGTCCTTACGCACCCACTCCAGCACCTGCTCATCGGTGGCCACTTCTGGCCCCGGTGAGATCTCACCCTGGCTGAAATCGGCGAATGCCGGTTGGTTGAGGATTTTGCGCGCTGCCGCGATCGCCTCGATCCACTCCTGACGATCCTCCGGCGTGGAGAGGTAGTTGAAGGTGAACGCCGGCTTGTCACGGACATCACCCGAGGTGACCCGCAAACTGCCACGGGAATTCGAGTACATCGGGCCGATGTGCACCTGATAGCCGTGCCCGCCAGCGGGAGCCGTGCCGTCGTAACGCACGGCGATCGGCAGGAAGTGGAACATCAAGTTCGGGTACTTCACTTCATCGTTACTGCGAATGAATCCGCCGGCCTCGAAATGGTTGGATGCGCCCGGACCCTTGCGGAAGAGCCAGGCGAATCCGATGAACGGTCGCTTCCAGAACTTCATCAGAGGATTGAGCGACACCGGCTGTTTGCACGCGTGTTGCACGTACACCTCGAGGTGGTCCTGGAGGTTCTCACCTACACCCGGCAAGTGATGCACCGACTTGATGCCTACTGCTTCGAGATGTTCAGCGTTGCCAATACCCGACACCTGCAGCAACTGAGGCGAGTTGAACGCGCCACCGCAGAGGATCACTTCCCTCGCCTTCACCGTGCGCACACGACCAAACGGGAGGCGGTACTCCACACCAGTTGCCGTCTTTCCCTCGGTGAGCACTTTGGTGACGAGCGCACGGCACTGAATGGTGAGGTTCTTGCGGTGCTTCACCGGGTGCAGGTAGGCACGTGCAGCGCTGTACCGACGGCCGCGTTTCACATTGCGATCGAACGCGGCGAACCCTTCTTGCTGGTGACCGTTGACATCCGAAGTAATCGGGTGACCTGCCTGTTGCACGGCTTTGAAGAATGCACCGAACAGCGGGTTCTTCACCTTGCCTCGCTCGAGGTGCAATGGACCTTGCTTGCCCCGGAACTTGTCGTTCGGGTCGGCAGCGATGCACGACTCCATCTTCTTGAAGTACGGCAGACAGTGCGCATAGCTCCACGTCTCCATGCCCGGATCCGCCGCCCAACGCTCGTAATCGAGCGGATTGCCACGCTGGAAGATCATCCCGTTGATGCTCGACGAACCGCCGAGAATTTTTCCCCGGCCATGTGACACCCGACGACCGTTCATGAATGGTTCGGGTTGCGACGAATACATCCAGTCGTAGAACTTGCTGCCGATCGGGAACATCAATGCGGCGGGCATGTGAATGAAGACGTCGAACCAATAGTCCGGCCGACCTGCTTCGAGCACGAGAACCTTGTTGTTCGGATCCGCGCTCAAACGGTTGGCAACAGCGCTCCCCGCCGACCCGCCACCGACGATGACATAGTCGTACTCCGCAA
>CAZWKD010000043.1:0-10375 GCA_964633985.1 uncultured Acidimicrobium sp.
ATTTGTATTCCATTTATAGAATTAAGAATAGGGCGATACCCGTAAATCATGTCTTGAGTTCTGTCTAAAGATGTAAATAACCACTTTAGCTCTGGGTAAGTTTTTTGGCAGAAATTGAATATTTTTTGGGTCGTTTCTGCTATGTTCACAGTGTCACCTCGGCTTGTATTTCAGTTTCGATAAACTCAAAAATGCTTGACAGTACATCTTTGGCTTTTATGAATAAATTTGTTGACGTATCAAGTTTTTTCTTTGATTTAAAAGAAAAATGAGATTCTTTTCTGTCTAACCAAATCTTGAAAGAACCAGTCCATCTTTCTGTAGAAATAAACGCACTTACATCTCCTAATACAAGGTAGTTTTCTAATCGCGTCCCGATAATCTCTATACCTATATCAATTCCAGTTGTCTTGCCCCAAATACAAATAGTTGACTCTATATGATTTGTCTGTTCCCAGTTTATTTCTGAGTAACGGTCTTTACAGAAATTTAATATTTTTTGGGCTGTCTCTTGTTTGTTCATTAGATAACTTGTTGTTTTAATACTTCCATCATTTTGTAAGCTATTTCCTATGCGTCCATCAGTGTTACTCCTATTTATTCTTGAATTTCATCAAGGATGAAGTTAAAAATATCTAGCATTACTTTTCGAGCTTGTTTGGATAATACCCAATCTTTTTCGTTCCATATTTTGTCTGTCTCATAAAGAGTAAAATCTATGTCGCTATTTTTTTCAAAATTCATCCAAACGTGAAACGTGCCTAACCAGACTATAGAAGATGATATTTTAGAAGAACCTAAAATATATTCAAATTCACATTCTTTGTGAACCCCTAATGTTAATTCAATAAAAGAAACTGATCCATAAATATATGTTGCGTTTTTGCTTACAGATTTGATGTCCCATTTTAGATTTGGGTGTTGTTTCCTACAAAATTCCAATATTTTGTAGGCTATTTGCCATGTATCCATTGACTTTACTCCTGTTGGGTAAATTTACTAAGCAGATATTTTGTCTAGTAGTGTTTTCATTCTTGAATCTCATCAAGAATGAAAGTGAAAATGTCTAGCATTATTTTTCTGGTTTCTCTGTATTTGTTATCAAAATAATCATGGTTTGACCTTCTAATATAATCAAATACTATTTTATTTTCATAAGAACGGTTATTGTCTCTATCGTCAGGGTTTATCCATAATTCAAATGTCCCTACACAATACGCTTCGCATGAAACACGGTAAATCTGACCATCTAGAAAAACCTCTATTATTAATTCATGAGGAAAAACTGGACACTGAATTGTATTATTTTCAGAGTTAAGGTTCCATTCTAAATCTGGATATTTTTCTTTACAGAAACTGAATAGCTTTCCTGTTATCAACTGTATATTCAAAAGCAATATTTTTTCTGTTATTTGTTGTGTATCCATTACTGTTACTCCTATCTATTCTTGAATCTCATCTTCAATAAAATTAAAGACTTCTCTCACCATTTTTCTGGCTTTTTTTACTATACTCCAGCTATTATCATCCCACTCATCATGAGTGGCAAGCATAAGCTCCAATTCGCTATCTTTGTTATGGTTTAGTTTTACTTGAAAACTACCCGACCAGAAAAGTAAAGACTTTTCTTCTGATTGAGGTATTAAAAGCGACCCCAGTATATAATCGTAAGTAGCTTTTTTTTCGTAAAACGCTTGTTTTTCATTTGAGCAAATCTCTAGCTCTAATTTAAACAAAGAGCAAGAACCAAGAATAAATGAAACTTCCTTACGACCATCAATATCACCATAAGAATAATCCCATCTCCATTCTAAATCTGGGTATTTTTCTTCACAAAAATTAAATAAATTTTCCGCTATTTGCCATGCGTTCATTAGTGTTACTCCTATTGGGTAAAATTACTAGGAAATACCTACTGTTTCTTCTACCACGATGCTGTGATGACCATTCCGACTTAAAGCCTCTAAATAAGAAGCTAATCGACTCGCGTGCATAGATGTTTTAATCTTGCAAGGTTTATTTTTCCGATCTATTGTCCTGATTGTGTATCTCATTGCCTCCAATCCTTTAGGTGCTTTTTGCAGTAATCTAAATGTGTTTTAAGTCTATTAGCAGACTCTTTTTCATCTGTTCCTCTAATAAGCCCTTTGGTCTTATCAATGTCATCCTGATTTGATAAGTTTTTCCACACTTTTTTGGTTTCTTTTTCCATAATTACACCTTTATTTGTTGTCTAAACAATACCGTATAATAGACTTTAAATTAGCTTTATAGTCTCTATGGGATTCTGTCAATTCTAATAATAAAGCCGATGTAAATACTAGATAAACTAGAACAGGAAAGAAGAGAAGTACATATAGTCGCTTTTTTGAATTTGTCATTATTCTGCACCTACACCTTCACCTTTTCAAGTCCACGCTGTTCTAAAATTTTATTATACTCTTTAACTTTCGAGTATAAAATGTCACGTTTTTTCTGTACATTTTCTCCAGCTTCTTGTTTAGACTTCCGATATTGTCCTGCGTAAAAATTAGCATAATAACTAATTGTAGGAGTGGACATATTTGTAATTGTAATAAGCTTCATGATTTCCTCTTTGATTCATTACTTAAATCTTACATTATTCTGCTAGAATTGTCAAGAAATTTCTTGAAAATCTTCTTTCCTAAAACAGTAAAACTGTTTTCCTTTTGTGAGGTGATCAACTGATTCAAAGTGATAGTAGATTCCTATAGCAGTCTTGATAATCCCCAGTGGTTTACACCGGGGAAAAATATGACCATAGGAATTGACACGATAAACCTTTTCAGGGTATCGAGAGGGAATGTATTTTCCAATCATAGGTACTAGAGACGGGAATTGAACCCGCAAAACTTAATTAAATCTACTCCTGACGAAACGCCCTTCCCTTACTCAATCTTTGCCAAGTTCGGTGGATTCGCAAATTTCAGTTTTGAAACAAAAAATAAAGGTATTTTTGCATTAAGTCCCTTTTCGGTTGAAGGCTCCGTTTCAGCCCTTAGCTACCAAGCTACCCTAGCACTTCAATCCTATCAGGGACTTCTAAAATTGTCAACCCTATCAGGGACTTATATCCTGTAAATAACAATTAGAAAATGGAATTGTAAAAGTAATTACAGACTCATTTAGAACAGTTTCTACCCTCAAAAGCCATTGGTTGTCAGAAGTGTCAAAATCTATTTCTATAACCCTTCCGACTGCTCTCGGTGGGATAATTCGCTCTCCTATCCCTATAGATGTAGCCGTTCGCACTAAGACCCTTTCTTTTTCAGGATCAGGAAGACTATTGATATCCACACCATCGGCCGATAACTCATTAATTACCGGCTCTGATTCAACTTCTACTATCTCAGGCTCTGGTTTCAGTACAGGAGTAGGATTGGGAGTAGGAGTGGGAACTTGGACAATTTCCTCTTTTATCTCCGATTGGTACTCCAAAGACTCTTCTACCTCAAAAGATTCTACTACTTTTGGTTCCTGATAGTGAAGAGTTTTCCCTTCTAGTCGCCCGTATCCTGCTTTTTCTAATTGAGTAATCAGGTTAAAAGCAATACCAGAGTTCATTTTTTCACCATTAATCCATCGGCTTTGGAATTTTTGATGAATTTGTCTAGTAGATATTTTGCCAACAGATTCCACGATTGCCCAAATATCCGATAAAATTCCCTGAATAGGATTATCTTGATCCCCCGCAGTAGCACCCTGAATAGTTAAAAATTGGCTAATGTAAAAATCGGTCGTCTTAGCCGCTTTAACGGCTGTTTGTACAGGGATACTGTAAAGATTTGTGTTGTCTGGATCAAATATCCAATTAAGAAGATGAATGCCTAATGTGAGCCTTAAAAAAGTCTTCATTTGCTTGCCTATATAAGATGCGAACGATGGATTGATTGCCCGATATTTCTTGATAAGCATTTCGTAGTGATATTTAATACCAAAAGCATAATCCTCACCAGTTTTAGTAAACCAGCAATTATAAGGATCGATAATTCCATCATCATCAGCTTCTAGGGTAATCCCACTGATTTGATTAATGATATTAGAAATACACTCTTGGATCGAGTTAGGGTCTTCTGGCGGTCGTCCGCGTTGAGGATCGAGAGGTTCGTGTAATAGGAAAAGAAATCGAGAAACTAATCCATCTACATCATTAGATAGATCAAGATATTCCTTGACTTTTTCTACTTGTATCCCACCTAGTATATTAATAGTTTGACCATTTAGAAAATAGCGACTTTCCTCTTTCACTCTATCAAAGGTATTTTGTATCGGATCATTCCAAGACGATAATAACCGTTGCCGATCGTTCCCTTTGCCGCCTGACCGGTATTGATTTAATCCGTTGAAAAGACTTGCTAGTTCGTCAGAAGTCCATACCGCACCTTGCCAGCGAGGTTGAGTGGACATCGTTTTTAGAACCCCATCAAAAGTTCCTTCGTCATAAAACCAGCGACGGGATTGACAGTTTTCTTTTTCGTAAAGACTAGGATTTACTTCGGCATTCTCTTTATTTGTCTTACGCTCTTCACGGGTCATTTCTGCCCATTCTGCTTTTAATTCTTTTAGCCTAGCTTGCTTTTTAGAGAGTCTTTCTAACTCATCTAAGTCTTTTCTTTTTAATACCTTGTAAATTTCTTTTTGAGTAGTAGTTTTTCCGCTACTTACCCCACCAGCATCCGCACAATAAAATATCGGGTACTCTTTCCAACACTCCCTATCTCTTGCGGTAGTTCGGAGATTAATTGCAAATCGACTACCTAAGATAGCTCCTAATATAGGCCATAAGGAATGCAGTAATCTGATTGGAGGTTGATTAAGTGTTTTAGCGCGAGATATGATTGCTTCAGCTAAAGATTGAGGCAATATTTCAAAGAGATCAATCTCTTTTTTCTGGTAATGCTTACCTTTCAGGAAACCTTCTAATCCTGTTTTGATAGCATCCCCTTCCGCTACTTCTTTTTTACGGATGTCAATTAAATGCCGTATTTCTGTTGGCTTTTTACCAGTAGCTTTTGCCCACAGTCCGACTTTCTCTTGCCATTGAGTTCGGGTGATTTCATCTTGACCAATACAGCCGTCAATAGCTGTTATTAAGTCTTGGAAGGTCATGGTTTCTGTCACCGTGACTTCCTTTTCTTTTTTCTCTTTTATTTCTTTTGGTTTATCAACTATCGAGGCTAATAGTTGCTTAAGATCAATTTTCTTTTCCTCAATCCAGTTGATAATATCTACCCCTTGGGATTCTGGCAAGTGGTTCCATAGAGGAGAGTCTGGATATGCGTAAAGCCATTGGGCGCTAGGAAAGTCTTGATAAATTTTCTGGCAGTGAGCTACTCCCCCCTTGTCACGGTCAGGGCATAAAACTAATTTTGCTCCCTTTAAAGCTTCTGTGTGGGACGATTGCCATTTTTTTGATCCACCGATATTACAAGTGGCAACAAGGCCAAAAGACTCAAGCTTTTCTACCTTAGTCTCACCCTCGACTATATAAACCGGGGTTCCTTCCTTGATAGCTTTTTCTAGGCGATCCTGACGGTAAAGAGGTATATCCTTGTACTGAATATCGCCTATCCCCCACTTCCAGTTTTTACCCTTGTCTGTAGAGTGTTGTTGCTTAATATCCTTTTTCCAGATACCATCTTCTTGATAGTCTTTCCGGTACACACGGACTCTCAAACCATTGGCAAGAGGGGGATAAAGGAAGTATTGGGTTTTTTCCTCTTTATAAGCGGAAAATTTAATTTCTTTCTTAAGATAGTAAATCGGTGTACCCTCACTATCTAATTTGCTCGATTTTTCCCACCCTGGCGCGGGGTCATAATTTCGTTTGCAGACCGAAAGTAGATTGCCGTCATCGGCAGTAAAACCATAGCACCAATTGGTTTCGTTGGCATTGCCGCAATGAGGACAGGGATTTAGCTTGACACGGTTCGAGGATTGTGTTACCATAGTTCTCATATAAAAGAAAAGAAAAGTGTTTTGTTTACACAGCCCGCCTCCAAGCGGGTTTTTTGTTGGGTAGATGGGTAGTAGGGAACAAATCAAAGTATTTACTATCTTATCAGAAATTTCTTGATCGGTAAATACTACAGTAGCACTACACCTGTAAATCCTTGCTACGCTTAGGTTTTGAGCTATGCAAAGAGTTGTAAAACGCGGCTTCACCCTCTTTTCTGGCATTGAGTTCAGTGTCAATAGGGATGATCAGGTAGGATTTTAGTGCAATTTCGATCACTTCTGGGGTTTTCAATCCCAGTATCTTAGCTCGTTGGCACGTTTCTGTCCATATCTCTTTTTTCACTCGGACTGACACGATTTTTACAGGAGCATCTTGATTGGCAGACATAGTTCAATCTGTAGAATTTTCTGTATTGTACCATAAAAGTTGAGATTGGTTGTAAGTTTTTTGTAAGTTTTTTGTAAGTTTTTTGTAAGGTAGTGTATGATAAGGATGTCTTATTAAAATACACTTCTATGGCTACACGACGATTTAATAGCGACGGATCACCCCGCAAACGGGTAAAAGCTTCGGCACTTACAGAAAAAGGTATAGTGCGAATGGCTAACACTATCAAGGGAAAGCGACAAAGCTTGGGCATGACCCAAGCTGAATTTACCGAATGGATATTGAAAGAAGGTCGGAAACTGGGATTACCTGGTACGGAATTTTCTAACGGCGCAATTCAAAACTGGGAGCTTCAAAATGTCGCTAGTTGCCCCGACTTGGGGAACATGAGATTATTGGCTGCTGTATTTGGGCTTGATACTGATTCTTTTGTGAATTACCTGAATGGTGATTGGCCGACGATTCAGGATTTTCTAAAAGACCCAATCAATCAAAAAAAGGATTGTGTTAAGAATCCTAATCTCATCCCAGAACTTTTCCAAGAGGCAGATACTCAGGTCAAAGCGAAACTTGTAATCAGAGAGGTTGAGTCTCTTTACTCAAAGCTAGATGAGTTGCAAAAAATGATTAAAGAGATCGATCTAGAGGATGTAAAGTCTTTTCTGTGTTCCGCCCCAAAGGACTTACAGAAAGAAGTTTACAGGTTTCTACAGGAGAAACTAATCGGAGCATAATAGAACAAACAGAGGGTTAACCCTCTGTTTTTTGTTTGAGATTCATTCAAACATATCATTTGTTGCTTGATATGTCCTAACTGGAGTAAATCCTTCTTTATCTTTTCGGTTGATTCCGTAGGAGCTTAAGTATGGACCGTAAAAAAGAATACTTTCTATATGCTTATAATAATAATCCAGTCTCCATCGACTACCATCGGAAAATACATAGACTGTATATCCGTAAACTATTTCAATTTTTTCTAGACTCCCAAGTATTTTTTTGGTGTGCTTATTTCTAAAAATCTTTTTTTCTGCCCGTTGTTTTTCTTGTTCTATTTTTTCTGGACTCAGTTGTACTGGGTCAGGGCAAGACCACTCTGTTTCACGGGAAGGCATGAAATTTAAGGACATGGTGGACTACTCCTAATTGTTTTAATTTTCAACTGATAACTGATATTTGATCTTAGACTAATCTAACTTAGACAACAAAGCTTTAATTGTATTCAATGCAGTACCCTCTGGTGTATATCTTGGTACAGATGATGTAGTTATAAAAATGAAAAGCATCTGACTAAAAAACTCTAATTGCTCCTCTTTATCAGAAAAAGGATAGACTATATTACTGGCTGTATCTGTTAGTTTTTCGGTCATTAATGAAATCTGATGTTCTGTGCGTGCGTGATAGTCAATCTTTTGGCTCACTGGTTTTCTCTGATTTATTTAGTAATTTTCTGCTAATAACTGATAACTGATAGCTGATTTTAACTTAACCTCTCTACGAAATCGGTAACTTTTTCCCATAACTCTTTAGGAAAATCTACGGTCATTGTATCATTATCTGTTTGCCTCGCATTCCCCTCGTTTGCTAAGGTTATCAGCAGATACTTAATTTCTTTAGACTTGGGAGTAAGCTTAATTCGTTTTGGCTCTAATTCGTGGCTAGGTTTTACGTTCCCATCAAGGTCTAAAAAAGTTGGATTTTTAGACTCTATGAAGCTGGCTGTTACCGATTCGACTAATTCTCCAGTAGCTTTTATCCCTTTTTCTTCTGAAATATTTACAGCTTCTAAAAGAATATTTTCTTTCTCTGAAAGTGTTAGTTCATTTTTCCTCACAAGGTTATGTAAAGTTGTTTCAGAAATTTTACCTTCGATTGCTTTTAATGTCGGACTAGACATTGAAGAAATCTCCAAAGTTCGATCATATTCTGATTTTTTCCATCCAGTTTTTTCGCAGAATTGCTGTCTAGACTGCTCTTCGTCTAAACCTGTTAATCTGTCTTCGTATAAATGCCGTCTAATCAATTTTGCCCTATCGTACACTGACAACTTTTCGCTGTCAGTGCCATAGGAAAGCATTTGATACTCTAAATCACGGACAGTTAACCCTCCTGCTAGAGGCTTAATAATCGCTAAAACGTTAGAAATGATCGTTCCTTGAGAGGCTAAAAGCATCCAAGCTAATACCCTCCGATGCCCATCCATAGGGAACAATCTATCGCCATCAGCAATCAAGTGCAAAGGTTGATGAATTACTCCTGATGCCAGTATTTTATCGGCTAATTCCTTGATCAATTCCAAGTCATAGGCGATACGGGTATTCCATCCGTTTTCGCCTGAGATAGATTCAATTAGGTCTTGGCTAAAGGTTAAATGGTTTTCGTTGGGTAGGACGCGCATTTTGCCGTCGTTATGTAATCCTATTCTCGGTCCGATAAAGTCACCATTGGACAGTCTAAAAGAAATTAGTCGAGGATCGACTACGATTAATTCTCCCCGTGCAGAGCCATAAGTTCTGATTTTGTCTCTTGAATTTGTACTCATGTGTTTTGCCCTATTTTGTTACGCCTTAAAATTTTCTAGATTAAGATATTCTAAACTAAGAAAATATACGCAAGACATCTCTCCTTCTGCAAATACAATTGAAGCTATTGTAATAGCTACCGCAAAAAGATTAGTATTCTTTTTAAGCTGGTCAGGGACATTGACTCTTAGAAACAATGTTACTATAGCTAACAATAGTTGATTTTTGAAAACTTCACGAAAATTTAGTATAGTATTTTCGTTTACTATACCATACGCATAAACCAGCCCATTGGCAATAGTGCGGTTGTAACAATGCTTGAGTAAGGTTGAAAACTGTGGTTTTTGTTTTGCTTTATTGACTAAATCAGCAATAAAATCTTTTGTTGATTTAGGTAAATTATCGCAAACACCTTTAATAGCTATTGCATTTCCGTAACTAATCATTTTTTACTCCTGTTGTAGATTATCTTTAGTTGTTTCTTGCTTTACTCGTAGTCCCAATAATAGGGAGATTTGTTAACATAACCCTCCTCTGCAAAGTAACTAGCTATAACAAGAGATTGCAGAAAAAGAGAATAGTTTTCTTTGAGAAGTTTAGGTATTGCTACACCTGTTAATAGCAAATATAGAGTTTTTAAGTACCAAAACAGAAATATCCTAAAACACCCTATTTCTCTGAAAGAATCAGCGTCAATAAATGCGCCGCTCAAAAGTACATCTATGTCGTCTGCTTTGATTGCGCCGTCATGAATTTCTTTTAATAGTTTCGATACAAAAGGTTTTTTTGATGCTTTACTTGCTAAGCGATTGACGTAGTGCTTAGCTTCGCTTGGCAACTCATTGTAGCTTAAATCGATTAGTATTTGATAAGTTTGAGTGTTCATTGTTTTACTCCTTAGTTGTGTTAATTCTTACTGATAACTAATAATTGATAACTAATCAGACTTTTAAATACGCCAATCGTTTTCGACTAAACGCATTGAAGCTAAGAGTAACGCCCTTCTAAAAAGAACGAAATCTTTTTTGATTGATTGCGGTATAGGGATTCCCGTATAAATGGGAATAAAAGTCGTGAGTCCCCAGAATTTAAGAATGTCAAGGGGAGAAAGGTTAAAACCTTCTATTTGCCCGCTCCCTTGCCAGTACCACCACTCTAAAAGTTTTTTAACTCTTGGATTGGTAGCTAAAGTATCAACCCATTTTCTTGCGTCGTCAGACAAGTTTTCGTAAGTAACCCCTAAATCATACTCAAAAGATTTACTTATTTCCAAATCATTCCAATCAAAACCCCACTTTTGAACACAGACCGTGAGGACTGGGAAAGAGGTAACTTTTCCTTTAATCCAAACAGAATGTTTGCCTAATTTTAATAAGTCTATCAAGGTGATTTTTTCGAGAATAAACAAGTATGTTAAATCAAGCTTGATGGTTTCCCATGTAAATTTACACAGGATTTTAAAGTTCAAAGTTTGATCGGAATTTACATT
>CAZWKD010000044.1:0-10359 GCA_964633985.1 uncultured Acidimicrobium sp.
TGTCGTATGCTCGGCGACGATGTCACGACGCATTGCCATCGGTGCCGATCACGCGGGATACGAGCTGAAGCAGCACCTGATCGGGTATCTCTCGGGCAAGGGCCATGCGGTGGAGGATTTCGGTACCGATTCCACCGAAAGCGTGGATTACCCGCCGTTTTGCGCGGCCGTGGCGCGGCGCGTTCGCGACGGCGGGGCTGACATGGGCATCGTGCTCGGTGGCAGTGGCCAGGGTGAGCAGATCGCGGCGAACAAAGTGATCGGTGTGCGCGCGGCATTGTGCAACGACCTGTGGCTCGCAGAAATGGCACGTTCGCACAACGACGCCAATGTCTTGTCCATGGGTGGACGGGTAGTGTCGTTCGAGTTAGCCGAACAGATCGTCGAGAAGTTTCTCGGCACACCGTTCGAAGGTGGAAGACACGAGCGGAGAGTCGAGTTGCTCTCCGTAATCGAGAAAGAGGAGAGAGCCTGATCATGCCTTGGCCATCGCAGGAAACCCGTGACGACGAAGTCTTTGCACTCATCGAAAAAGAGCGAGTGCGTCAGACCACCGGCTTGCAGCTGATCGCGAGCGAGAACTTCACCTCGCCCGACGTGATGAAGGCCACCGGCTCGGTGCTCACCAACAAGTACGCCGAGGGTTACCCGCACAAGCGCTACTACGGCGGCAACGCGGTGGTGGACGAGATCGAAGCGCTCGCGATCGAGCGCGTGAAGAAGTTGTTCGGTGCCGATCACGCCAACGTGCAGCCGCACTCGGGTGCGAGCGCGAACATGGCCGTGTATCTGGGGCTCATCAACCCGGGCGACACCGTGCTCGGACTCAGCCTCGATCACGGCGGTCACCTCACGCACGGCTCACCCGTGAACGCGAGCGGCATTCTCTACAACTTCAAGTCGTTCCGTGTGAGTGACACCGACGAGCGTCTCGACTTCGATCAGATTCGTGATCTCGCCCTCGAGCATCGCCCGAAGTTGATCGTTGCCGGCACCACGTCGTACCCACGCCGGTTGGAGCCGGAGCCCTTCAAGGCGATCGCCGATGAAGTGGGTGCGTTGATGATGTTCGACATCGCCCACATCGCCGGTCTCGTTGCCGGTGGTGCGTACCCGAACCCGGTGCCGTACGCCGACGTCGTCACGTTCACCACGCACAAGACGTTGCGCGGACCACGCGGTGGTTGCATCCTGTCGAAGAAGGAGCACGCGGCCACCATCGACAAGGCGGTGTTCCCAGGAAGCCAAGGCGGACCACTCGAGCACGCCGTTGCCGGTAAGGCCGTGGCATTCCATGAAGCACTGCAGCCGAGTTTCAAGGCGTATGCCCAGCAGATCGTGAAGAACGCAGCGGCACTTGCCGAAGCCCTCTCCAAGGAAGGGTTCCGTCTCGTGTCCGGCGGCACCGATACCCACATGATCGTGGTGGATCTGCGTCCGTTCGATGCCGAGCTGACCGGCAAGGAAGCCCAGATCGTGCTCGACGAAGCAGGGATCACGTTGAACAAGAACAACATCCCGAACGATCCGCGCAGCCCGTTCGTCACGAGCGGCGTGCGTATCGGCACTCCGTCGGTGACGACGCAGGGAATGAAGGAACAAGAGATGCCGTTGATCGCCGAGTACATCGCGACGACGCTGCGTCATCGCACCGATTCGGCGAAGGTGGCCGAAGTGCGCGCCAAGGTGGCGGCACTGTGTGCGAAGTTCCCCGTTTATCCGCAGAGTGCGTGATTGATCTCAGCGGCTACCTGATAGTCGGCGCTTCGGCCGCCGCGGCGACCGCGGTGACGACGCCGATCGTCGGGCGCGTAGCGCGCAAGAAGGGGTGGATGGCAGAACCCGACGAACGGCGTGCGCACCCCGTGCCCACGCCGAACATCGGCGGTGTGGCGTTCCTCGTGGGGTTGCTCGTGGCGCTCGCAGTGGCATCACGAATGGATCGCTTCGATCTGGTCGTGGCGAACAACTCCGAGATCCTCGGTGTGATCGCCGCCGCTCTGATCATCACGGTGCTCGGCTTGTTCGACGACATTCGTGAGGTGTCGGCACCGATGAAGGTGACGGGCACGGTGGTGGCCGGGCTCGCACTCGTGTGGTTCGGCGTCACGATGTTCTATTTCCGCGTGCCGTTCTTGGACGTGTTCGTGTTGTCCGACGACTGGATTCCGTTGTTCACGGTGGTGTGGCTGGTGGGCATGACCCAAGCGGTGAACCTGATCGACGGTTTGGACGGTTTGGCTGCGGGCATCGTGGCGATCGCCTCTGCTGCATTCTTCTTGTACAGCAAGCACCTCGAAGATCTCACGCTGTTGAGCCAGCCGAACATCGGACCGCTGATCGCGATCATCACGGTGGGGGTGTGCGTCGGCTTCCTGCCGTTCAACTTCAACCCGGCACGCATCTTCATGGGCGACTGCGGTGCACTGCTACTCGGCTTGATGCTCGCGATTTCGACGAGCGTGGTGGGTGGGCGAGCCGATCCGCAGATTCAGAGCTTCAGCGCCCAGACGTACTTCTTCATTGCGCCGCTGTTCATTCCGCTTCTGATCCTCGGCGTGCCGATCGTGGACGTGCTGTTTGCCGTGTTGCGCCGCACCATCTCGCGCCAGGGGTTGACCACCGCTGACCGCGGGCACTTGCACCACCGCCTGATCGCGCTCGGCCACGGCCCCCGCCGCGCCGTCGTGATTCTGTGGCTCTGGACGGCGCTGCTCTCGGCCGTGGCCCTGCTGCCCGCTCTTTCCAATGAGACCCCGAATTTCGGGCCGATCCTGGCTGCCGCGGTGGCGTTGGCGCTGTTCACGGTGCTCCATCCGCGGTTCTCGCGGAGCAACCCCTAGCGCGGTACAAACGCACGAAATCAAGGGTTTTGTGGGCATCTCTATTTGGTTTTGAGGCTCGGGTTCGCCTAGTTTGTTCAGAGTTTCACAAGCCCCCTTTCCTCACTCGGGAACCCATGAAGTCGCTGAACAAGTTGATCGTGCCGAAGAACAAGCCGGTGATGAATGAATCCATCGGTCGTGGCACTGAACTCGCCGTCAGCGTGCTCGTGTTCACGTTGATCGGATTGGCGCTCGACGCCGCGTTCGACACTCGTCCGTGGATCACGATCGGTCTCGTCATCTTCTCCACCGTCGGCAACTTCGTGCGGATGTATTACACGTACAACTTGCAGATGAACTCGCTCGAGCAAGAGCGTCGCGAAAAGAGTGGTGCTTCGAAATGAAGTCCACCGACCCGCGCATGATCAACGTGTTGTCGAGGCGCGACGAGAAGAGCGGCCCCGAAGCGGAGATCGGTCGGGATTTGGTGAAGCGTGGCCTGATGGGCGCGCCGCTGTTCATTGCATTCGGCGCGATCGGCTGGGGAGTGAACGGCGCGTTGTCCACGGGATACGCGCTTGCACTAATCATCATCAACTTCTTCCTCGCGGCAGCCATCGTCACGATGGCGGCGCGAATCTCGTATGCGGTGCTGATGGGTGCCACGCTGTTCGGCTACCTCGTGCGCTTGGGCTTGATCACCTTGGCGGTGTATTTGGTGGCGGATGCCTCGTGGGTGGAGATCATTCCGCTCAGCATCACGATCGTGGTCGCTCATCTTGGCTTGCTGGTATGGGAGTTGCGCTATGTTTCCCTGTCGCTTGCCTTTCCCGGAGTGAAGCCCAAGAAGTCAGATCTCATTAGTTCAACCAACGGCAGCTAGCCAACAACAGGAAGACCATGCTCTCAACAACTCTCGTAGCCGAAGTGACGCAGCGACTGATGCCCCAAGCAGGGGAGGAACGCGGCTTCTACTTCCCGCCCATCAACACGATCCTTCGTTGGCAGGATCTGTTCCCCAACTTCAACAAGATCTCGATGATCGCCATCGCGGCAGTGCTCATCGGCAGCGGCATCTTCCTGGTTGCAGCCATGCGCGATCACCGCAAGGCGCCGAAGGGTGCCCGCAACTTGGCCGAGATCATCGTCGAGTTCATCGAGCGCAACATCATCATGGAGACGATGGGTCGTAGCGGCCTGGCATGGACGCCGTTCCTGCTCACGCTGTTCCTCTTCATCTATTTGTTGAACGTTCCGGGAATCATTCCGTTCCTGCAGATGCCCGCGACTGCCCGAATGGGTATTCCCGCGTTCCTCGCCCTCGTGGTGTGGGTGGTGTTCAACGCCACCGGCATCAAGCACCAGGGAGTGGGCGGTTACTTCAAGGGCATCTTCTTCCCGCCGGGCGTGCCGAAGGCGCTGTACGTGCTCGTCACCCCGATCGAAGTGATCTCGACGTTGATCGTGCGCCCCTTCTCGCTGGCAGTGCGACTCTTCGCCAACATGCTCGCTGGTCACTTGTTGCTCGTGATCTTCGCCCTCCTCACCGAGGCGCTGATCCAGGCCGAGACCATGCAGTTCTTCCTCGTGCCGGTGGGCGTGTTGCCGTTTGCACTGCTCATGTTCATCACGGGATTCGAGATTCTGGTTGCGTTCCTGCAGGCGTACATCTTCACCATCCTCACGGCGGTGTACATCGGCGGCGCTGCGCATCCCGAGCACTAATCGAGTTGTAAGTAACGACAAAAACCCACAAGAAAAAACAGAGAAACAGGAGAAAAGAAAATGGAAGTCCTCACCCGAATCGCCAACGCCAGCGTGCGTGTGGCTGCAGAAGCCGGTCAGTACACCGCAGCCGAGGAGAAGGCAATCTCGGCAGCACAGATGGCCGGTTTGGCCTACGGTCTCGCGGCCATTGGTCCGTCGATCGGCATCGGCATGATCTTCGGTAAGGCCATCGAGTCGATGGCTCGTCAGCCAGAGTCGGCCGGCATGGTCCGCACCACGATGTTCCTGGGTGCAGCGTTCACCGAGGCGCTCGCCCTCATCGGCTTCGTCGCGTTCATTCTTCTCAAGTTCGCCTGACCGATGCTTGTCCACGTAACGACTCGACAGGGTGGGCTCGTCGACGTCCGCTTTGCCGCGGAGGAGTCCGAAGCGACCACCACGGCAGAGACGGTGTCCGACGACATGGGCCCAAACCCGATTGCGCCGGAACCCAAGGATTTCCTCTGGGGTGCCGGAACATTCTTGGTGTTCCTGTTCATCATGCGTTTGTTCCTCGTACCCAAGGTGCGCAACGGAATGGCGGCTCGTTACGACGGCATCAGAAGCGACTTCGAGCAAGCAGACAAGACGAGGCAGGCAGCCGAGACCGACGTTGCCAAGTACGAAGCGGCACTCGCCGACGTTCGTACCGAAGCAGCCGGACGTGTCGACAAGGCCCGCCAGACCTTGGATGCCGAGCGCTCAGCCAAGATCGCCGAAGCCAACACTCGTATCGCAGCCAAGCGCGCAGCGGCCGAGGCCGAGTTGGAAGCGGCACGTAACGCGGTGCGCGATCAGATCGCGTCTGCAGTGGCACAGGTGACTGAACGAACGACGCAGCTTGCAGTGGGCAAGTCTCCTGATGCGTCGGTCGTGCAGAAGGCCGTGCAAGAGGTAATGGGAGCCAATCGATGAACATCCTCGTAACCGCCTTGTTGGCAGCCGACGACCCGACGGTCTCGCACCACTGGTTCTACCCCAAGGCCGGCGAAGTCATCTACGGCGGTCTCGCCGCAGTGATCGTCGTCGGTGCATTGGTGAAGTTCGCAGGGCCGATGATCAAGAAGGGTTTCCGTGGCCGCACCGAGCGCATTCAGAAAGAACTGGATGACGCCGCTGCCGCCAAGGTGAAGGCCGAAGACGACGCGAAGGGCATTCGTGCGGCACTCGGCGACATCGCCTCGGAGCGTTCGCGCATCCTCGCCGAAGCCGATGCACAGGCGAATGCCGTGTTGACCGAAGGTCGTGCACGTATCGCCAAGGAAGTGGCCGACCTCGAGGCCAAGGCCGACGCCGATCTCGCCGCCGCGCGTGGGCGCAGCACCGACGAACTGCGTTCGCAGATCGCGATGCTCGCTTCGGCAGCGACGCCGATCGTCGTTGCGCAGACGCTCACCGACCAGACCAAGACCGAGCTCGTGGAGTCGTTCATTCAGAAGGTGGGAGCATCCCGATGAGCAATCAGAAGGTAGAGGCTTACGCACGGGCACTCTTCGAGATCGCCCAGGCCGAAGGATCACTCGAGCGCGTGGAAGACGAGTTGTTCCGCGTCGCCCGTGCTTTCGAGTCGAACGACCAGTTGCGCTCGACACTCACCGACAGTTCGTTGCCGGGTGATCGTCGTCAGCAAGTAGTCGAGCAGTTGCTCGGCGGCAAGGCGTCGGCCACCACCGTGCAGCTCGTCTCGATGCTCGTCACTGGTGGCCAGGTGAAGGAATTGCCCGCGATCATCGATTCGCTCGTCAAGCGCGCATCCAGTGTGAACGCGCAGCAAGTTGCCGAAGTGCGCAGTGCGATTCCGTTGACCGACGACCAGCAGAAGCGACTCGCCGATGCATTGACGAAGGCCACCGGCAAGACGCTCAACCTGAAGGTCGTCGTCGACCCGAGCGTGCTCGGTGGACTCGTTGCCGTGGTGGGCGACGAAGTGATCGACGACACCGTGCGCACTCGTCTCGACCAGTTGAAGACCCGGATCTGATTTTTCGAAAGGAACAAGGACAATGGCTGAATTGACACTCTCCGCGAGCGAAATCGCGGCAGCGATCACCAAGGGCCTCGAGGGCTACACGCCTTCGGTGGAGGCCCGCACGGTGGGTCGCGTGATCGAAGTGGGAGACGGCATCGCCCGCGTGAACGGGTTGCCCGATTGCGCGGTGAACGAGCTGCTCGAGTTCGAAGGTGGCGTGGTGGGCTTGGCGCTCAACCTCGACGAAGACGCGATCGGCGCCGTGGTGCTCGGTAACGCCGACGTCATCGAGGAAGGTCAGCCGGTGAAGGCCACTGGTCGCATTCTCTCGGTGCCGGTCGGCGACGCGATGCTCGGCCGCGTGGTGAACGCGCTCGGCGAGCCGATCGACGGCAAGGGCGACATCGTCGGTGCGATCTCGCGCCGCGTGGAAGTGCAGGCGCCGGGAATCATGGGCCGCAAGCCCGTGCACGAGCCGCTGCAGACCGGCATCAAGTCGATCGACGCGATGACCCCGATCGGTCGTGGTCAGCGCGAGTTGATCATCGGTGACCGCAAGACGGGCAAGACCACGGTCGCCATCGACACGATCATCAACCAGCGCGGTCTCGGTGTGAAGTGCATCTACGTCGCCATCGGTCAGAAGGGTTCGACTGTTGCCCAGACCGTGGAGACGCTGCGTCAGTTCGGCGCACTCGACTACACCGTCGTCGTGGCCGCGCCGGCCAGCGATCCGGCACCGTTCAAGTACCTCGCGCCATACGCGGGTTGCGCAATGGGTCAGCACTGGATGGAAAACGGCGAGCACGCCCTCGTGGTGTACGACGATCTCTCCAAGCAGGCCGAGGCCTACCGCCAGATGTCGCTGTTGTTGCGTCGTCCTCCAGGTCGTGAGGCGTACCCCGGAGACGTGTTCTACCTACACAGCCGTCTGCTCGAGCGCGCCGCGAAGTTGAGCGACGCGAACGGCGCAGGTTCGCTCACCGCATTGCCGGTGATCGAGACGAAGGCCGGTGACGTGTCGGCGTACATTCCGACCAACGTGATTTCGATCACCGACGGTCAGGTGTACCTGCAGGACAGCCTCTTCAAGTCCGGTGTGCGTCCCGCCGTCGACGTGGGTATCTCCGTGTCGCGCGTGGGTGGTGCCGCCCAGATCAAGGCGATGAAGAGCGTGTCGGGAACCTTGAAGTTGGATCTCGCGCAGTTCCGTGAGCTCGAGGCGTTCGCCACGTTCGGTTCGGAACTCGACGCCATTTCCAAGGCGCAGCTCGAGCGCGGTTATCGCTTGGTGGAGTTGCTGAAGCAGCCGCTCAACAGCCCGATGCCCGTCGAAGAGCAAGTGGTGTCGATCTTCGCTGGAACGAAGGGCTACCTCGACAACATTCCGGTTGCCGACGTGCGTCGCTTCGAGACCGAGTTGCTCGAGTTCATGCGCACCAAGCACGGTGCGGTGCTCTCCGGCATCCGTCAGGATCCAAAGGCCGACGTGCCGAAGGATCTCGGCGACATCATCACCTCGTTCAAGAACGGTTTCAAGACGTCCTCGTCTTCGGCTTCTGCCGACCCGACGAAGACCTCTGCTGGTGAGACCGGCGAAGCCCAGAGCGCCAAGACGCTCGCGACGGAGTAACCAATGGCTGGCGGTCAAGAGCGCATCCTGCGCGGTCGAATTCGTTCGGTTCAAGCGACGAAGAAGATCACGCGCGCGATGGAGTTGATCGCTGCTTCACGCATCGTCAAGGCCCAGCAGCGAGTCGCTGCCGCCGTTCCCTACAGCGAGCGCATCACCGAAGTGGTGAAGGATCTCGCCGCGGGTAGCGCGGGTCTCGACTCGCCGTTCCTCAAGCAGCGCGAGCAGGTGCGCACCACGTGTTACGTGGCGATCACCGCCGACCGCGGTTTGTGCGGCGGTTACAACGCTGGCGTGTTGCGTGCCACCGAAGGCGAGATCAAGGCCGACGTGTTGGCGGGCAAGGACTACGTGGTGATTCCCGTCGGCCGCAAGGCGGAGGGGTACTTCCGCTTCCGCGGCTACAAGATCGGCAAGTCGTTCGCCGGTTTCTCGGATGCTCCGTCGTACGCAGATGCCAAGGAGATCGGCGAGCACGTCGTGTCGCTGTTCACGAGTGGCCAGGTGGATCGCGTGGAGCTGATCTACACCCGATTCATCTCCGCTGGTTCACAGGAAGTGGTGCGTCGTCCGCTGGTGCCTCTCGAGACCACGGTGATCGAAGGCGGCGACGGCAAGAACGCATCGGGTGCGGATTACGAGTTCGAGCCGACGCCCGCGCAGATTCTCGAGACGTTGTTGCCGCGTTACTCGGAGGCCCGCGTGTACGCGGCACTGTTGAACGCCGCTGCCAGCGAGCACGCGTTCCGTCAGCGCGCGATGAAGTCGGCCACCGACAACGCAGAAGAGTTGATCAAGAACCTCTCGCGCATCATGAACCGCGCGCGTCAGGACTCGATCACGACAGAGATCATGGAAATCGTTGGAGGAGCCGAAGCACTCGGCTCGAGCAAGTAACAAGTTCGGAGATACAGGAGACATCATGAGCACAGCAACCGCCACAGAGTTGAAGGACGGCCGCGTAGTGGCCATCGCCGGACCGGTGATCGACGTCGAGTTCCCCCGTGGCGCGCTGCCCGAGTTGAACCAGGCGCTCGAGTTCACCGTGCAGGTGGACGGCAAGCCCGTGCAGGTGCTCGCCGAAGTGGCGCAGCACCTCGGACACAGCCGCGTGCGCGCGGTGTGCCTCAAGCCGACCGACGGTTTGAAGCGCGGCACGCCGGTGCGCAACACCGGCCGCGGCATCTCCGTGCCGGTGGGCGACAAGACGCTCGGTCACGTATGGAACGTGTGGGGCGAGTGCTTGGACGGCGACAACGCCGAGTTCGCCAACACCGAGCGTTGGGAAATTCACCGTCCCGCTCCGGACTTCGCCGCACTCGAGCCGTCGCGTCGCATGTTCGAGACGGGCATCAAGGTCATCGACTTGCTCACTCCGTATCTCGCCGGTGGAAAGATCGGTCTGTTCGGTGGTGCAGGCGTGGGTAAGACCGTGCTCATCACCGAGATGATCAACCGCGTGGCCTCCAACCACGGTGGTGTGTCGGTGTTCGCCGGCGTGGGTGAGCGCACCCGCGAAGGCACCGACCTGCGCATCGAAATGGAAGAGTCGGGCGTGTTCGAGAAGGCCGCACTCGTGTTCGGTCAGATGGACGAACCGCCAGGCGTGCGCCTGCGCGTTGCCCTCTCGGCACTCACCATGGCCGAGTACTTCCGTGACGTGAAGAACCAGGACGTGTTGTTGTTCGTCGACAACATCTTCCGCTTCGTGCAGGCAGGTTCCGAAGTGTCGACGCTGCTCGGCCGCATGCCGTCAGCCGTGGGTTACCAGCCGACGCTCGCCGACGAGATGGGTCAGTTGCAGGAGCGCATCACCTCGACGCGCGGCCGTTCGATCACCTCGCTGCAGGCCGTGTACGTGCCCGCGGACGACTACACCGACCCGGCTCCGTTCACCACGTTCACCTTCTTGGATGCCACCACCGAGTTGTCGCGTCAGATCGCGTCGCTCGGTATCTACCCGGCCGTGGACCCGTTGGCATCGACCTCCACGATCCTCTCGCCGGAAGTGGTGGGCGATCGTCACTACAACGTGGCCCGTCGCGTGCAGGAAATCCTCCAGCGCTACAAGGAACTGCAGGACATCATCGCGATTCTCGGTTTGGACGAACTCTCCGAAGAGGACCGTCTCACCGTGGCTCGCGCCCGCAAGGTGCAGCGCTTCT
>CAZWKD010000045.1:0-2623 GCA_964633985.1 uncultured Acidimicrobium sp.
GCTTGCGTGCGCTTTGCGCCACCGAGGCTCTGCTCTTCCCGTGTGAAGGCGCGTGACCACCACGGAAGTCCCGCGTACACCACAAGGGCACCCCACGCTCCAGCCCCGAGACCGAAGAAGACGTTGGGCATGGCGCCATAGGCAACGACTGCGACGATTCGGGCACGCATGCCGAACTCACGACCAGCCATCTGCCACATCCCGATCCACCCGACGACGACGAGTCCGAGAATGAGACACAACTGCAAGAACCCCAACTGACCAAACGTCGCAAAACCACCGAGCGCGAGCAACAACACTCCAGTCGGATTCGCCGTTGCCTGACCGAAGCCGGCCTGCCACCATCCACTGAGATAGTCGCCAAGGAGCGCGAAAGGTGAATCGCTACTGCGCAACGGGAGGAATTCACCCACGACGGGAACCGCATTGACGATCCAACTCCGACTTCCTACGAGCAAAAGAGCCAGCAGGGCGACACCCATGCCGAGGACGAATCGTGTATGACGTGGATCGACATCGTCACTAGGTCGGGATGATCGACGTACCGTTCGGCGACGAACGAACGCGGTGAGTCGCGAGCTTCCCCGTTCCTGTAGTCCTCGAATCTCCGAACCTGAAACTCGTCGCACGTCGCGGGTACGCGAACGGCGAGACCAGATTTGCCCCACCCAAAAGATGGCGGTCAACGTGGCACGCAGCGAAGAGAATGCTGAGCGGACACCTCCCCCCACCAGTGACACGACCACGCGTACCAGCGACTCGACCACCAGTTGCAGGTAGATCGCGGGCACTCGGGGTGCACTGGTGAGTGACAGCACGGTGAGCACTCGGTGGCGTTCGACGTCGATCGTCGAGTGAAGTCCTGGATTACGGGAGGCCAAGTCACCTCGGTGTCGGACACGTGCGGCAGGCACCACGAGCACTCGAGCACCGCTCAGATGAACGCGCCATGAGAGATCGAGTTCCTCGCCCTGGAAAGAAATCTCAGGACAGAATCCGCCGAGGTCACGAAAGAGATCGGCGCGCACGAGTAGGCAACACGATGACAACGTGAATACGTCGCGAACGGCATCGTGCTGTTCCTGATCGACTTCGCCGGGCTCGACCACCGAGACGCGTTCGCCCAGTCGATCGACACCGATGCCTACTTCTTGCAGAACTCGCGGGTCATCCCACGTGACCACCTTTGGGCCAACGAGTCCGGCATTGGAACGGAAGGTTTCCTCGATCAGACGGCTGATGGTCGTGGGTTCGAGCACCACATCGTCGTGGAGGAAACAGAAGAACCCGCTCTCGCCCTCCACGAGGCGAAGCACCTGGTTCTGGACTGGACCCCAGCCGGGATTGCCCTCCACCGTGCGCACGATGGCGTTCGGCAGCGACGTTCGAATTCGTTGAGCCTGGTCAGCTGACGCGCCATCCTCGATCAAGAAGAAGAGTGACTGAAGATTCGGATAGTCCTGCGCGGCGAGCCCACCCAGCACTTCATCGAACCACTCCCCCGGACTACATACGACCATCGCGGCCACGACCGGCGGAGCGTCAGGTACGCGAACGATCGACGAGGGCATCTCCAATTCCGTCACGACGGGATCAGGCTAGTTCTCAGGCTTGCCGATGATCACCGCGCTCGACAAGACACCGACGTTCACACGCTTATAGCCTCAGAAATGCATGTCCGAGCGTTCGTTCCCACGAATCGAAGATTTCGATCCACGTCGTATCGACGTGTCGTCATTGCCGCTACCCACGCCAGTTCGTGAATACCTGCAATCGCTCCAGGATCTCTCCGACGATGAGTTGAAAGACAAATTGAAGGACGCCCTCTACACAGCTGTCGGACTTGCGGTACTCGCGTTTCAGCGAGCCCAGGTGTTGCGTCGCGAGGCTACGGAGAAACTCGAGGAACGCGCCCCCCAATGCGCCGACGATGTCAACGAGATGGTTCGTCAAGTGGTCGCCAAGGTGAAAGAGTTCGTACCGCAGGCTCCACGCACGGAGACCAAGGAAGCCTGACACCACCGAACCGACCCGACGCTCCCCTAATGTCGTCGTGTGCAATGTCGTCGGATATCTAGGGTCGTCATCGCATGAAGCCAAGTGATTGGTGGCGACCGGAGAATCTTGCCCAGGTGGAACGCGACTTTCGCGAACACACCCCAGAGCAACTGAACAAGAGCACCGACTTCGGCGCCTACCGCATGCTCCTCAGTGGGGTCGACGACGAGTCGTCGGGAATCACACTGCACAACGACACCACGCCACTCGACAAGGTGCGGGCGATCGCAGAACTTCTGGGTCCGCCCACGCCTCGCACGATTCTCGACGCGGGTTGTGGAGCGGGATTCACGACCAAGGCACTTGCCACCATCTACCCGGGAGCCACGGTCCTCGGCGTTGACTTGGCCGAGGACGCAATCGCCTACGCGACTGCACACCACCCTGAGGCAACGTTCCTCGCCCGATCGATCGCACCATCGACTGGACCACTCGGCGAATTCGACACCATCTTCTGCTTCGAGTTCTATCCATTCACCCGTAACACCGAGGTCGGGTTCCAAGTCGACTTCATCCGCTACTTCATGTCACAACTTTCGGCAAACGGACGACTCGTGATCTACCA
>CAZWKD010000045.1:2723-5777 GCA_964633985.1 uncultured Acidimicrobium sp.
TACGCGCTCACGATCGCGTTTTCGCCGATCATCGGCGTGTTGCTCGTCGCCGCCTCGGGAAAGCTCAAGACACAAGACGGGCCGCCGGCCACCTGGAGCGAGGTGACGCCGAACTTGGGTTGGCTCCTCCTCGGTTCATTGTTCGCTGCAGCACTTGTCAACGCCGGACCGATCACCGTCGACCTTCTTGGCGACACCGCGCCTGCCGAGGTCGTCACCAGGTTCGGCAATGCCGTCATCTTCGCGAGAATCCCGCTGTTCTTGTTCCAAGCAGTACAAGCAGCATTGCTGCCACGCCTCGCCCGCCTCGCTGCACAGCGCGAACTCACCGACTTCAGAATCGGTCTGCGCAGGTTGATGTACCTCGTTGTGTTCGTCGGAGTGTTTGGCGTGGTCGGCGCGTTCCTCGTTGGGCCAGCCGCGCTCGAACTCGTATACGAAGGCGGCATCGACCGTCGCACACTCACACTCCTTGCCTTTGCCAGCGCGTTGTACATGGCGGCGGTCGCCATCGCTCAGGCCGTGATCGCCCTACATGGACATGCCACGGTGGCCCTTGGCTGGGTCACCGGATTCATCACCTTCGTCCTCGTGGCGTGGTTGTCGAGTGACGACCTCTACCTGCGCGTCGAGTTGGCGTTGGTGGCAAGTTCGGTGGCGTCACTCCTCGTGTTCGGATGGTCGATCAAGCGACGCATGGAGAGTGGTGATCGACCCGACGCCGAATCAGTGATCGAAGCGTTTGCCGAGCGTCCGCTCGAGTGACAGTCAGCGCTTGAGTCGATCGGACTCGTAGCGCAGGTCGTGTTCGACCATCATCCCCACGAGTTGCTCGAAACTGACTTCGGGCGTCCAGCCCAACTCGTTCTTGGCCTTCGACGGATCACCGATCAACAGGTCGACTTCGGCCGGACGGAAGAACTTTGGATCCTGGCGCACGTGTGGGCGCCAGTCACCGAGACCAACTTTCTCGAAGGTCAGTGTGAGGAACTCCTCCACGGAGTGGGTCTCGCCCGTGGCAATCACGTAGTCGTCGGGCTGATCTTGTTGCAGCATCAGCCACATCGCCTTGACATAGTCACCGGCAAAACCCCAGTCACGCTTCGCATCGATGTTGCCGAGCACGAGTTCCTTTTCGATTCCGAGCTTGATTCGTGCGGCCGTGTTCGTGATCTTGCGGGTGACGAACTCGAGGCCACGACGTGGGCCTTCGTGGTTGAACAAGATTCCCGAACAAGCGAACAGGCCGTAGCTCTCGCGATAGTTGACCGTGAGATGATGCCCGAACACCTTCGCGACGCCGTAAGGCGAACGCGGATGGAACGGAGTCATCTCCGTCTGAGGCACTTCGCGCACCTTGCCGAACATCTCAGATGACGAGGCTTGGTAGAAGCGAATCGGGTTGTTGGTCGCACCACCCACCATGCGCACCGCTTCCAGCATGCGTAGAACACCGAGACCGGTGACGTTGGCCGTCAGCTCTGCCTGATTGAACGACATGGCGACGAAGGAAATTGCGCCGAGGTTGTACACCTCATCGGGCTGCGTCTGCTCCAATGCAGCGACGAGGCTGGAGAGGTCGGTGAGATCGCCCGGGACGATGTCGATGAACGGAAACTCTTCGCGGATCATCTCGGCCCGCGGATTGTGCTGACCCTTCATCATTCCGTAGACCTTGTAACCCTTGCCGTGGAGGAACTCCGCGAGGTGACGGCCGTCTTGACCCGTGATTCCGGTGATGAACGCGGTGGGCATGAGACCCCGAATCTACCAGTGATCGATCGTTACGCTTCGAACGCATGATTGCGGTGTTGGCAGGAGGAGTGGGCGCCGCGCGATTCCTCTGCGGTGCCGTACGCCTCGAGGTTCCCATCACGGCGATCGTCAACACCGCCGATGACACCGTGCTCCATGGTCTGCACATCTCCCCCGACCTCGACACCGTGACCTACACGGTGGCCGGCGCAATCGACCCAGAACGGGGTTGGGGTCTGGCCAACGAGACATGGACTGCGATGGAGTCGCTCGCCCGATTCGAACGGGTGACACCTCCCGATTCGACCGCTGCGCCGCGATGGTTCAACCTGGGTGATCGCGACCTTGCCACGCACTTCTACCGCACTGCCCGCCTACGTGAAGGGGCATCTTTGAGCCAAGTAACCAACGAAATCGCCGCGGCATGGGACCTCCCGTGCTCGATCGTGCCGATGAGCGACCGTGAGGTTCGCACACTCGTCACGCTCGCCGAGGACTGCGTTGCCGGAAAGGCTGGCACGGAGATTTCGTTCCAGGAATACTTCGTCAAGTTCCGTCACGATGTGCGCGTCGCGAGCGTGCGTTTCGCTGGCAGTGAAACGGCAACTCCCACGTTCATTCCCCTTCTGGAGCGTGCTCAACGAATCATCATCGCTCCCTCCAACCCGATCGTGTCGATCGGGCCGCTTCGCGCTCTTGCCGGCGTCGACGCTGCGCTCGCCGCTCGTCGCGCTGATGTAGTCGCAATCTCACCGATCGTCGGGGGCAAAGCGCTGAAGGGCCCCGCGGATCGATTGATGACGGAACTCGGCATGCGTCCGAGCGTCGTCGGAGTGGCGAGCATCTACCGTGAAATCTGTGGCACTCTCGTCATCGATGAGCAAGATGCCCACCATGCCGATGAAGTGGAGAAACTCGGCATGAAGTGTGTAGTGACCGACACCATCATGAGTTCGCCTGAAGTGACAGAACGACTGGCGATCACCTGCGGAGTACGAGCGTGAGTCGTCTGACGATGTGGGGTGTCTCGGGTATCGGCGAGGTGAAACCCGGCGACCAAGTCGGCGACATCGTCGTCGAGGCATGTCGTGAAGAACCGAATGGTCCGCTCCTGGATCACGACGTCGTAGTCGTCACTCAAAAGATCGTGTCCAAGGCAGAAGGCAGACTCGTCGCGGTCGATCCGAATGACCCCACGAGCCACAAGAAACTCGTCGAAGAGGAAGCAGTCCGCGTGCTTCGTCGGCGCGGCGAGTTGATGATCACCGAAACGAAGCACGGATTCATCTGCGCCAACAG
>CAZWKD010000045.1:5877-10126 GCA_964633985.1 uncultured Acidimicrobium sp.
GTGGCCGATCAACTGGCCGGCGCAGCAGAGATGGTGATGGGCAAGTCCTCGGGAGTACCCGTTGCCATAGTCCGCGGCGCGAACGCGGAGTGGTTCCGTGAAGCGTCGATGAAAGAGATCGTGCGCCCCGCGCGCGAGGACTTGTTCCGCTAATCGCGCAGTTCTGAGGGCATCCGTAAGAAGAGGTTGCGGAACACTTTCAGTCCGTCTTCGAGTGACGTCCACGGCTGCCAGCCCAACTGGATACGTGCTCGAGTCGGAGACAACGACACTCGCTGCACGTCCCCTGCACGGCGATCTACTTTTACGGCCCGCCGATCAGAACCAGCGGCGAGGCGCTTCCACACTTCTTCGATGGTGGTTTGCGTCCCAGTCCCCACGTTGATGTCGAGCCCATCGCCGCGCGTGAGCGCACGAAACAGCGCGTCTACCGCATCATCGATGTATACGAAGTCGCGCGCTTGCTTGCCACTACCGAAGATCTCCGGATCCTGACGTCGGATGATCGCCGATGCGAACGCGGCGACGACGCCATCTTCGGGGCGTTGACGCAATCCGTACACGTTTGCTCCGATCAGCGAGGTGAACTCCACTGCGTGCACCTCGCGATACACCCCGAGTGCCTCCCGGATCGACTTCGCCACCAACTGCGGCACTCCCGCGGGAGCGGTTTCATACCCTTCCTTCACCGGCAGTCGACGAACTTCCACCTCGCCGTAGATGAGTGCTGCAGGAAGGAACGTCACCACCTTGCGCACTCCATGGTGACGGGCTGCCTCGAGCACACTGACCGTCACGTTGAGCGCTTGCAGGCTGTCGCGCAAACCGGTTGCTCCTGGGTGAAGGGCAGCGAGATGCACGATCAGATTTGGCCGCCGCAGACCGACGAGTTCGCCGAACTCGATCGTCGCCGCATCGAGATGGTGAAACCGCAACTCCCCGCCCATCGCGCGCGCTTCGGCAAGATTGGCGAGCGATCCAGTCGAGAGGTCGTCCACTACGTCCACGGGAAGCGACTCCGCCAACAAACGCTCGACGAGATGCGAACCGACGAATCCAGCACCTCCGACGACGAGCACCGGTCCGCGAATTTCAGGCAACCGCGAACGACGAGTCCGACCAGTTCGCGCCTCAGGCATGGGCGTCATCCGGACGTTTGACGCCACTGACCGTCTCGCCGGCTTCGACCACACCGTCCTTGCCGATCACCGAGTCGATCACGACTGCCCCATCACCGACCACACCCATCACGAGAGATCCACTGACGATGGCGTCACGACCGATCGAGCTTCCCGGGAGGATCACACTGCGGCGCAGCGATGCGCCGCGTCCAACCTGCGCTCGAGCACCCACCACCGCGTCCGCAACTTCGACATCCTCGCCCACCATCGCCGTCTTATGGGTCGCCGACGTGGCACCACTGCGGACCAAGTGAATGTTGGCGTCCAGGTATGTGTCGGGGCGGCCGGCATCGATCCAGTAGTCGTCGGTGGCCATTGCGAACAACGCACCTTCACTGACGATTGCCGGAAACACCACACGCTCGATCGACAACTTCTGTCCATCGGGCATGCGCTCGAGACTTCTCGGCTCCATGACATAGGTACCTGCGCTGGCGAAGTTGCTCGTCGTCTCGCCAGGGCTCGGCTTTTCGACGAATCGCCTCACCAAACCATTCGGCTCGGTCTCGACGATGCCGAACTGGCTCGGATCCTCGACCGGAGTGAGCGAGATGGTCGCTTCACCACCACTACGCCGGTGGAAGTCGATCAACGACGCCACGTCGAGCGACGTCATCACATCGCCGTTGGCAACGACGAACGTCGAGTCGATTCCAGCGCGCCGCGCGGCGAACCCAATTGCACCCGCAGTATCGAGTGGGGAATCCTCGACCGCATAGGTGAGTTTCACTCCCGCGCAACGGTCACCTGGAAAGGCAGCAAAGAACGGATCGGGTTTGAAGCCGAGGGCGAGCACTGCGTCGGTGACTCCGCCCCGCGCCAGACGTTCCAAGAGATGCTCAAGCATCGGACGATCACCAACAGGCAACAATGGTTTGGGAATCGTGTACGTGAGCGGCCTCAGTCGAGTGCCAAATCCCCCAACGAGCACGACCGCGTGCATCGTGAAGCGCTTATCCCTGGCGAGGAACCGTGGAGACTTCGGCTGCCGAGTCGGGTTGCGGCACGTCGGTACCGTCCGGAATGAATGCGAGCACGATCGCCATGTTGTCGTCGGTCAGGCGCACACCATCGAAACTGGCGATGGACTTCTCCGACGTCGCCACATCGGATGCATCTGGCCACGTGACGACGACGAGTGAACCAGGCTCCCCATTGCACTCGGTGACTTCCTCTTCGACCGGCTGACCGTCGTTCACTGAGACCGTCGAGGGGAAGGTGATCGAGGAGTCGGTCACGTCGAGTCCATAAAGATCAAAGATCGTGCCCAACCGAGCCTTGCGCTCACCTGCGAGCACTTGTGGCTTCCACAACACCAATCCTTCGCCAACGATCGAAGTGGACGCTTCCGGATCGACGGCATCCGCAGCGGGAATGGCCGCAATGCCCTGCACGAACTCGTCGCAGACATACACACCGAATGACAACGCGTACTGCTGTTCAGCCGTGAGCGATGCATCGACGGCTGGGTCCGATTGCCGGGCATACGCCACGAGGATCGAGCCAAGGAGAATGATCGCCAGGATCACGGTGGCAAAGGTGGAGCCACCCTGGAAGCGAACCTTCTTTCCCTTGCCCTTCTGGGCCAAACGGGCGATCTTCTGTGCGGACGATGAGCGAGCCACGGTTCGCTCAGGCTATCGGTCTTCCCCCGTCGCGCGACGAGAGGAACAGCGATTCGTATGCAATGGCGACACCGCTCGGCGAAACATGACGCTCGACCCACTCCCGTCCACCCCGGCCCATCGCCGACAATCGCTCGGGGTCGGCCAACAACTCGCGTAACGCGGCGATGAATGCCGCGGGATCGTCGGGAGCGACTGCGACACCGGCACCACTTTCCTTCAACAGACGAGGTATCTCCGTACCTGGATCAATGGCAGCGAGCAGTGGTCGTCCTGCGGACAACACCGAGTAGGACTTCGATGGCACGCTGACCTTGGCCAATCCTGCGCGCAGCGGCACCACGTGGATGTCTGCAGCAGCGAGCACCTCTGGCAATCGCTCGATCGGTTGGTAGTCGACGAAGTACAGGTTGGTGAGACCACGTGCGCGCTCCTCGAGAGAGGATCTCGCCGACCCGTCGCCATTGATCACGAACTTCACGTCGGGAATCGCCTTGGCCGCATCGACCATCAATTCGAGTGACTGAGAGTAACCGACGTTCCCCGCATACATCACGACAAGTTCATTGCCGATTCCAAGATCGGCCCGATACGAGTTGTTGCGCGACGACGGTGAAATCGCGACAGTGTCGACGAAGTTGGGGATCACACACACCAGTGACTCGTCTCGTCTGCCGAGCTTCCTGCGCACGTTCTCGGCGAGATCTTCGGACAAGAGCACGACCTTGTCGCTGCGGCGGTAGCTGAACTTCTCCAACCACAGTGCGAGCTTCACCACGAAGCTGTTCGAGATTGCTCCGGTCTCGATTGCTGCATCCGGGAATACGTCCTGAATGTTGAACACGAATCGACCACCGCGCACCATGCGTACGAGCCAACCCGTGACGCCCAAAGTCAACGGTGGCGACATTGCGAGTACACCGTCCACTCGACCTCGTCCTCCCGCGACGAGTCCGCGCACACCAACGAGCACACTGAACAAGACGAACCCGATCGCCCGACGCAAGATGTTCGACTTGGACTCACCAGGGAACGGATTGACTCTCGAGATGGTTCCCCACGACGTGCGTTCCACTCGCCACCACTTCGTTTCGAATCCGGGCTCCACACGGTGCTCGCGGTACCACGGGGCCGCCGTGATCACATGCAGCTGATGGCCACGCTTGGCCAGTTCTTCGACGATTCGCGTCATCACGACACCGGTGGGCGCAATGTCCGGTGCGAAGTGCGGGCACAACACGATGAGTCGTAGCCTGCGCGGTGCGTTCATTCCACGTCTCCGCGCATGACGGCCGCATAAGCCAACGCAAGGTCGTCACCCGAGGCGGCGACGGAGAACGATCGTGCTCGTACTCGCCCTGCTTCGATCATTGCGACACGGCGATTCGCCACGGTGGTGAGTGCCGATGCCCACGCAGCCTCGTCGAGCGGCAACACCAATGC
>CAZWKD010000046.1:0-9900 GCA_964633985.1 uncultured Acidimicrobium sp.
CCGGGCAACGTAAATCCGGGGAGTGCCGCAAGCGCGAGGTTTGCTGCACGACCGACTCCCGTCTCGAGCATCCCCCCGCACCACACCGGCACTCCTCGCTCGAAGCACAGGTCATGGATGCGCTTCGACTCGATGAATCCACCGACACGGCCAGGCTTGATGTTGATGATCGAGCATGCCTCGATGTCGAGAGCGCCTCGCGCAACTTCAAACGACGTGATCGACTCATCGAGACAAATCGGCGTGCGCACGGCGCGCGCCAACTCCACGTGACCGACGACGTCTTCTTCCGGTAACGGTTGCTCGATCAAGAGCAGATCAAATTCGTCGAGTCTCGCGAGGTGCTCGGCGTCCGACACGGAGTAAGCCGCGTTGGCATCGACTTGCAGGAGCAGATCGGGGCCGAACGTCGCGCGCACTGCTCGCACCTGCTCGATGTCGCTACCTGGTTCGATTTTCAACTTGATCCGCAGATAGCCGTCCTCCAAATAGCCGCCCACCACCCGAATCAGATCGTCGATCGTCGACTGGATGCCCACCGAGACTCCGCTCGGCACTCGATCCTTCGTCGCACCGAGATACGAAGCAAGTGATTGCCCTGCTGCACGGAGTTGAAAGTCGAGCAGTGCCGCCTCCACCGCAGCTTTAGCCATGAAATTGCCACGCACCTCGCGCGCTGCCCGCACGAACTCTTCTGCAGTGGTGTCGGAACCGATGAGCGGCAAGAGGAACCGCTCGATCACCGCCCGACAGCCGTCCACGTACTCCGACGAGTACCCGGGTTCGGACATTGCGACGCACTCACCCCATCCTTCGGCTTCATCGCCGAGCACTCTCACGAACAAAAGGTCGCGATAGGTCTGCGTGCCGAACGAGGTGCGAAACGGCGACACGAGGTCGATCCGCGCATCGATCAATTCCACTCCACGAATCATCGATCACATCCTCGCAGCACGTACTCGAAGTCGCGCGTGAGGCCCACCACGATCAAGTCCTTCGCAGACAAGAACTGCTCACGCTGCAACGAGCGCCACCTGCTCGACTCAGCCCTGTTCGTCTTGCGCAACGACTCGATGTCCGTGGGCGTCGGGATGAGTTCGTCACCTGATCGGGCTTGGATCGGCTCTCCCACGGGTGGAGCGTCCAACCCCGCGACTTGCCAGCGCACGAGCACGCGATCGCTCTGCTCTCCCGCATTGATTCCATCTTCCAGCTCGCCGTAGAAGTTGACGTGATAACCGAGAACTTTCACGCCCAGTTTCACGAGGTTGAACCACGCATTGCGACGTACGAGCGGATCGAACGTCCACGTGCAGGTGGCGAAGCCATTCGCACGCGCCCATGACCATTGGTGATGCTTGATCGCGCGACCAAAGTCACGCGAGTTGACGTCGGCCAGCACCCCGGCTGCATGCGAATGAAGGTTGAGCCCGTCCTCACCAGGGAGCGGCACTCCGACCAGGGCAAAGGCAGCACCCACGGGGCGATCCCCCAGCCACGCCACCGACCCGTAACCCCCGTTGTGCATCGAGGCGGTGATGATTTCCGGCGAGACCATGCCCCGAACCGACCAGATCTGATCGAACAATTGGGAGATCAAGGCCGCATCCTGAGCTGAATGGGCGAGGCGAATGTCGAGCACCGAGGTGGACTCTACCGATCAGCCAAGATGGAGCCCATGCCTGTCACCGTCACCGTCGTCAATCACCCAGTCGCAGCCGAGGCACTCACCCACCTGCGCGATCAGAACACGTCGAACCAGTTCTTCCGTGCGGAGATGCGGCGACTTTCACTCATCGTGATTGCGGAAGCAACCAAGGACGTGCCGACACACAAGATTCGTGTCACCACACCTCTCGCCGAAACTGATGGCACGAAGATCTCCAACCGACCGGTGCTCGTGCCGATTCTGCGTGCCGGCCTCGGCATGCTTCCCGCAGCAATGGAGTTGCTGCCCGATGCCGACATTGCCGTGATTGGCGTGCAGCGCGACGAACACACACATGAACCGAGTGAGTACGTCGCCAAGTTGCCACACAATCTCGCCGGCCGTCATTGCGTGGTGCTCGATCCGATGCTGGCAACGGGTGGATCGCTCGAACATGGTTGTCGAATCCTCGCCAAGCGCGGTGCACCGCAACCCATCACGATTGCTTGTGTGCTCGCCGCACCAGAGGGAATTGCTCACCTCGAGAAGTCCGACATGAACCTGCACATCGTCACCGCTTCAGTCGATGAACGCCTGAACGAGAATGCGTTCATCGTGCCCGGGCTCGGCGACGCCGGCGACCGTCAGTTCGGTCCGCCGAACTGATCAGCCAAGCAAGGGCGACAACTCGGCGAATCGACCGACGTCGACTCGCTTGATCACGCCACGTGTGGTTGACAGCGGCACACGAGTCATCGATCCACACGACAGCGCGACCATGGTGCCGACGGCGCCATCCTCGGCCGCAGCGACAGCTGCCAATCCGTACTGAGTGGAGAGCACCCGATCAAAGCTCGTGGGAGTTCCACCCCTCTGGACGTAACCGAGTTGCGTCACACGCGCATCGAATCCCGTGAGTTCCGCCAGCTTCGGCGTGACGTGCAATGCAAGGTCTCCGTATTCGCGATGTCCATACTCGTCGACTGCTCGCACCGGCACGTCGAGTGTCCCTGGAATAGGCATCGCCCCCTCGGCAAGCACCACCACCGACGCATAGCGCCCTCGATCGTGACGACGCGTGACGAGACGGGCGAGTTCCGCGATGTCGAACGGTTGTTCAGGTATCGCGATTGCGGTTGCTCCACCCGCGAGACCTGCGTGCATGGCAATCCAACCGGCTTCTCGCCCCATTACTTCGACCACCATGATTCGGTCATGGCTCTCCGCCGTGGTGTGCAATCGGTCGATTGCGTCACTGGCAATCTGCACCGCGGTGTTGAAGCCGAACGAGTACTCGGTACCCACCACGTCGTTGTCGATCGTCTTCGGTACACCGATGATCGGTATGCCGTAGTCATCGTGGAGTATCGATGCAACGGTGAGCGAACCATTGCCACCGATCACGATGAGCACATCGACGCGGTGCTCGGCGAGCGCTGACTTCACTCGCTCAACCCCGTTGGGGTGGTCGAGCGGGCTACCTCGTCGGGTGCCGAGAATGGTGCCGCCGCGTGTGTGGATCCCCCGCACCACATCGGTCGTCAGCTCGACGGTGCGCCCTTCGAGCACGCCGTCCCACGCGTCCATGAAGCCGATCACGGTGGTGCCCAGATCACTGGAAGCCTTGCGGGTAATGGCCCGCAACACCGCATTGGTACCGGGGCAGTCCCCGCCTCCCGTGAGCACGCCGAGCCGCATGGAGGCGAGGCTATGGCTTGAGCCCCACTCTGGTACTCGCCCATACATACATATGTGCTGGCATCTGTGCTGGTCGAGAAAAAGTTCTTGCCAAACCCCCGCCAGGACTGACTACTGTGTCGGAAGCAGGTAACTACTACCAGGGGGATACATGTCAGAAATTGAGCAAGACAAGCTCGATGCTGCAACCACACCGCGTGGCTTGTCGCGTCGTCATTTCATTCAGGGTGTTGCCGCAACCGGCGTGGGCGCAGGACTTCTCGGTCTTGCCGCATGCGGTGGCGATGACACCACCGAGGAAGCGGTCACGGAAGAGACCACTGCCGAAGTCGCACAGGGCGGAACGCTCCGTATCGGTGGCGGCAAGGTAGCCAACGCTCCGACGCCATTCACCACCAACGACCAGGGCTCGCTGCAGGTTCTTTGCTGCGTCGGCGAGTACTTGATCTGGAACAACGACAAGGGCGCACTCGAGCCGCGCATCGCAGAAAGCTGGGAGTCGACCGACGGTGGCACCACTTGGACGATCAAGATCCGCCAGGGCGTGACCTTCCACGATGGTTCGCCGCTCACCGCGGACGATGTCGTCTACTCGATCACTGCGCACCTCGATGAGGCCAATGCCTCGACGCAAGCAGGCACCTTTGCCGGCGTGCTCGAAGCATCGGGCGTCACCAAGGTCGATGACTCGACGATCCAGATCGCGTGCTTGGCCCCCACGGGTGCCTTGCCCAACTTGATCTCGAGCACCACCTACGGCTTGATCATGATCAAGAATGGCGAAGCTGCTGGCGAAGGCTGGCAGTCCACGATGAACGGCTGCGGCCCATGGGTGTTGAACACCTACACCGAAGGCGACCGCACCACGTTCACCCGCAACGACGCCTACTGGGACACCAACCGCATCCCGGCCTTCGATTCGCTGGAGCTCATCCAGTTCGACTCGGCCGACGCTGCTGTTGCTCAGTTGACCGCAGGCGAAATCGACGCGGTTGTCGCCAAGATCAACCCAGCCACCGCTGCAGCCGTCGACACCAATGTCGTCGAGCTGGTTCGCGTTCCATCTGCATCACACTTGATGGTGCACATGCGCAACGACTTCGGTCCATTCCAGGACAAGCGCATCCGTCAGGCTGCCGCACTCACCCTGGCCCGCGCTGACTACCTGTCGGGCGTGCTCCTGGGCGAGGGCGTCCTCGGCAATGACTCGATCATCGATGCCTACCCCACTCTGAAGGACACCTCGGTGCCGCAGCGTGAGATCGACCTCGATGCCGCCAAGGCGTTGATGGAAGAGGCTGGCGTGGCCGATGGTTTCGATGTGGATCTCTCGAGCTACTCGCGAGACGACATCAACCTGTTGGCTCCGTTCCTCAAGAGCTCGCTTGCGGAGATCGGCATCAACGTGACGATCAAGCAGGCCGACTCCTACTACACCGAGCCCTGGAGTGCCCAGGAGTCGAAGAAGCAGGAGAGCAACTACTGGCTCGAGTCCAACTTCGGCATCACCGACTTCGGTCACCGTGGTTCGCCGGACGTGGTCTTGAACCGTGTAATCAAGTCCACTGGTGACTGGAACGCGGCTCAGTACAAGAGCGACGACATGGACGCGGCAATCACCGCGTTCGTCACGGGAGCGACCGAAGCGGATCGTCAGGCAGCTGCCAAGACGATTCAGGAAATCGCCCTCGAGGACTCGCCGTACATCTTCCTGTACTTCGACGTAGCAACTGGTGCTGTCCGCAAGGGCCTCACCGGCGTCTACGCCAACGGTATGGCGCAGTTCGAGTCGGCTTCAGCACGCAACGTCTGAACCACTCAGTAGTCAACAAGAGCCGGTGCACTTCGGTGCACCGGCTCTTTTGCATATTGGAATCAAATTGTGTTTGTTGCGTGCGTGAGTTTTCTTTTGGCACAGGACATGAGTCACCTAGGATGACCGCGTGCTGAAGTACGTCGCCAAGCGCCTCGGACTCGCGTTGCTCACCGTGTTCGTCGTGACCACGGCGATCTTCTTCATGACGAACGTCCTCCCTGGCGACCCTGCTACGCGCATCCTCGGCAACTTGGCAGAACCGGAGAACGTCGCCAAGTTGCGCAAGGATCTCGGCCTAGATCGACCGCTTCTTGCCCAGTACTGGACGTGGCTCTCCAACACCTTGCAAGGTGACTTGGGCAATTCGATCCAACACCGAGTTCCGGTCGTGGATTACATCCTCCCCGCCATTGGTCTTTCGTTGCGACTTGCAGCGATCGCCTTCTTGCTCACGGTGCCCTTGAGCATCATCGGCGGCATCACCGCCGGTGTGATGCGAGGCAAGCCGGTCGACCGTGTGATCACCGTGGGCGGACTGTCCGCAGCGGTCGTTCCAGAGTTCGTGTGGGCGGTGCTCCTCGTGCTGATCGTTGGCGTGCGGTTGAAGTGGCTCCCCACCAGCGCGTACCCAGGACCTGATGAGGCACTCTTGACGTACGTCTACCACCTGATCTTGCCGTCGATCGCACTCGTTCTGGTGTTGTTCGGCTACATCTCACGGATAGCTCGTGCCGGCGTGATCGAAGCGTTCGATTCCGACTACGTACGTACGGCGACTCTCAAAGGTCTGCCGCGTCGCAAAGTCGTCAACAAGCATGTGCTGCGCAACGCACTCCTCCCCTCGATCGCCGTCGTGGCGAGTCAGGTTCCATACCTGATCGGCGGTTTGGTGGCCGTCGAGCGCGTGTTCAACTATCCGGGATTCGGCACCATCCTGATCAAGGCTGTGCAGTATCGCGACTACCCCGTGTTGCAGTCATCCGTGCTGATCGTGGCATTGGTCATCGTGCTGGCTCAGCTGATCGCTGACATCTTGTTTGCTGTTCTCAACCCACGAATTCGTCAAGGAATAGAGCGATGACCGAGGCTTCAGCACTTCGCGCAGCAGCCGTCCTCGAGCGTAAGCGCATCCGCAAGGAACGTTTCGCTCAGTTGCGCCGCAATCCCGCCTTCATCTTCGGTGCCCTTCTTCTCGGCATTTGGTTGATCGCGGCCTTGTTCGGCAACTTTCTCACCAGGTTCGACCCGGGCGGAGTCGATGTGCTGAACGTGAACAAACGGCCGTCGGGCGAGTTCTGGTTCGGTACCGACAACATCGGTCGCGACGTCTACTCGCGTGTGGTGGCGGGAACTCGACCAATCATCTTCATGGCGTTCAGTGCGACCGCGATCGGAACCGTTCTCGGCACGACCCTCGGATTGCTCACGGGCTACCTCAAGGGTCGCTTCGACGTGCTTGTAATGCGCATCCTCGATGCCATCAGTGCGCTTCCCGTCATCGTGATCGCCCTTCTCGCACTCGCAGCACTCGAAGGACAGTCCGAGGTGATCACGGTGTTGATCATTGGCTTCGTGTTCACCCCGATCATCGCGCGCACGGTACGTGCCGCAGTGTTGTACGAAGCCGAACTCGATTACGTGGCGGCAGCGAAGTTGCGCACGGAGCGAATGCCGCACATCTTGTTCGTAGAAATCCTCCCCAACGTGCTTCCGCCAATCATCGTGGAATTCACCATTCGCCTCGGCTACGCCGTGTTCGCAATCGCAACGTTGTCGTTCCTCGGCGTCGGCGTGGAACTCGGTTCTCCGAACTGGGGTTCTCAGGTGGCCGAGAACTACAGCGGCATCTTCGGCAATCTGTGGTGGGCCACTGTGTTTCCCGCCGGGGCAATCGCCACGCTCGCCATCGGCATCAATCTCATCGCCGACTCGATCATGGAGGCGTTCGAGATATGAGCACACCCACTCTCGAATTGCGCGACCTTCGTGTCACCTACACCGTGCGCGGTATCGATCGCGATGTGTTGCGCGGTATTTCATTCGCCATCAAGCCGGGCGAGGCGTACGGGCTCGTCGGCGAGTCAGGCTGCGGCAAGTCCACCGCGGCCTATGCCTCGATGCGCTACCTCCCACGAAATGGCGAGATCGCTTCCGGCCAGGTGTTGTTCGAAGGTCGAGACATGACGACGATGAACGACGCCGAGATTCGCGAGATTCGACGTACGGCAATTGGCATGGTGTATCAAAACCCCATTGCCGCGCTCAATCCCACTATCCGCATTGGCAAGCAAGTTGCCGAGACGTTCTCCATGCTCGGTCATGATTCGAAGAAGGCGCTCGAACTTGCCGAAGAGGCGTTAACGAAAGTGCAAATCGCCGACCCCAAGCGCGTGATGCGCCGCTACCCCCACCAACTCTCGGGAGGCATGGCCCAGCGCGTCGTCATCGCCATGGCTCTTGCGTCCAACCCGCGCTTGTTGATTCTTGATGAGCCCACCACCGGTCTTGACGCGACGGTGGAAGCCGAGGTGTTGGATCTCGTCCGCGGCCTGATCAAGGATTCGGGCACCTCGATCCTCTTCATCAGCCACAACCTCGGCGTGATCCGCTCGATGTGCGACCGCGTTGGTGTGCTGTACGCAGGAGCGCTCGTCGAAGAGGGCGAAACCGAGACGATCCTGCAGAACCCCAACCACCCCTACACCGTCGGTCTGATGCGCTGTATCCCGCGTGGCGGACTACACAAGCGCCTCGCCCATCTCGACACCATTCCGGGCACGCCTCCGCCGCTGGGAAGCGAACTACCGGGCTGCGTGTTCGTCGATCGTTGCGCAATTGCCCAAGATGTCTGTCGCACCACGCCGCCTGAGATGTGCGAATGCTCAGAAGGTCACTTCTCCCGCTGTCACTTCAACGAGCAAGCCATCAACCTGCCTCGAACAGTGGGGAGCGTCCCGCCGACTCAGAAAGTTGACGCCACCAAGAGCAAAGACCTGCTCACCATTGCGCACTTGTCGAAAACCTTCACCCAGGACGACCAAGACGTTCGCGTGCTCACCGATGTGACGATGTCACTCGCCCGCGGCGAAACGCTCGGACTCGTCGGCGAGTCGGGTTCGGGCAAGACCACGCTCGCCAAGACTTTGCTCGGCATCTTCGAACCTGACGAAGGAAGCATCGTCACGCTCGAAGGTCGTCAACTCGGGGCAAGCATCGCCGACCGCACTGCGAACGAAGTGGGCTCAGTGCAGATCGTGTTCCAAAACCCCGACTCCGCACTCAATCGCCGACACTCCGTCACGCGCATCGTCGCACGCGCAGTAGAGAAGCTTGCTGGCAAGCCGAAGCGGGAATCGGAAGATCGCGCGCAAGAACTCCTCAACTCCATGAGCGTCGACCCCGTGTTGCACTCAGCCCGACCGGCGCAGTTGTCTGGCGGACTCAAACAGCGCGTGGCGATTGCTCGTTCGTTTGCCGGCAGCCCGAAGTTGGTGGTCTGCGACGAACCGACGAGCGCCCTCGATGTCAGCGTGCAGGCCAACATCCTCAACCTGCTTGCAGACCTCCAGGCCAACGAGAACGTGAGCTACGTGTTCATCAGCCACGACCTCGGCGTGGTGCGTTATCTCTCCGATCGCATCGCCGTGATGTACTTGGGTCGAATCATGGAACTCGGCGCTGCAGAGGAAGTGTTCAACGGACCACATCATCCGTATACAGAAGCGCTCGTTTCCAGTGTTCCGGCGATCGACGGCAGTCACCGTGTGCGCATTCGCCTTGGTGGCGAAGTGCCGAGCCCTGCCAACCCTCCGTCTGGGTGTGTGCTCAATCCGCGATGCCCACGTATGGCCGCGAGCGGCCTCGCCCACAAGTGCACCAGCGAAGAACCCGAGCTTCGTGAAGTCAGCCCCGGACACTTCATGCGCTGCCACATTCCAGTGGAGCAATTACGCACGATGCAGGCCTGAACTTACCAATCGGTAGGTTCTCGATTTTGGACCGTGTGTAGGCGTTTTCGCGTGTTCCACGCACTTGACGCTCACCCCACCCACGCTTAGGCTGAACCCAATTCAAGAGGGAGCCACTGGGGTTCCCACTTAACAATGGGGGAAAGAATGAAACATCCGTTCAAGGGTGCTTCCCGCAAGTTTGCTGCAATCGCGGCGATCTCGCTGGTGGCGTCCGTTGTACCGGCTTCGATGTCGAGTGCCGCGAAGGTGTCCGCACCCAAGCAAGGTGGCGACATCACCGTCGGCATCTTTAACCAGATGCCATTGGAGGGCTTCTGCTTCGGCAATGCCGCCAACGGCGCACTCGGTGTCATGAAGACCGTCTACGAGGGCCTTCTTGAGCAGCGTTCGGACGGCCGCATCGTGCCGCACCTCGCGTCTGCATTGACCCCCACACCTGACTACAAGACGTGGGTCGTCAAGTTGCGCTCCGGCGTGAAGTATCACGACGGCACCAACATGGACGTCGCCAACGTGATCACCAACCTGCAGGCACTCCGTGGCTATTACTTCCTGGGCGTAGCTGCTCAGTTGGGTTCCGCTGGTGCAACCACGGCCGTTGGTCACACGTTGGGCTCTGGCGTGCCGTTCACCGCGAACATCAAGGACATTCGTGCGGTGTCTGCGGACTCCCTGGCCATCGAACTCTGGAACGGTCAGATCGACTTCCCAGAAAGCCTCTACGCCTCGGGTCGCTTTTTCATGCGCTCCAGTGCCGACTTGGCTCC
>CAZWKD010000047.1:0-4348 GCA_964633985.1 uncultured Acidimicrobium sp.
GGAGCAGCGGGACTACTCCTCGTGCGTCGCGATCTCGGTGCACCACATGTGCTGTTGCAGTTGCGCGCCGCGTGGACACATGGTGGTGGCACGTGGGCACTCCCCGGCGGCGCACTCGACTCACACGAAGACTCGGTGACCGCAGCCAGCCGCGAGGCCGCGGAAGAAGCTGGCATCAAGTCCGACGAATTCCATGTCAAGGCCGTGTTCAGCGACGATCACGGGCCGTGGCGCTACGACACCGTGATCGCACACAGCAACAGTGACGCCGGTGCCTTTGCCGCCAACGCCGAGTCCGAAGACCTCCGTTGGGTTCTGATCGACGACGTGACCAGTTTTCCTTTGCACGCGGGTTTGGCGGCAGCGTGGCCCGCTCTGCGCGACAAGGTGTTGGCGACTCTGTAAGTCGGGATTGAAAGTGACGAGAATCGTCACCATTAGGCTTGACCCATGACGATCGAGTCCACTCAAACACAGGCCTGGCTGAACGACCGGGCGCACGTCTTCCATTCGTGGTCCATCCAAGGCGCTCTCAATCCGATCGAGATCGCCGGCGCCGAAGGCTCGTACATGTGGGACACGAGCGGCAAGCGTTACCTCGACTTCTCCAGCCAGCTCGTCAACGTCAACATCGGTCATCAACACCCCAAGCTCGTTGCCGCAATCCAAGAACAAGCGGCCAAGTTGTGCACCATCGCCCCGTCGTTCGTCAACGATGCGCGCAGCGAAGCCGCACGCTTGATCACCGAGTTGGCCCCCGGCGACATGAACATGGTGTTCTTCACCAATGGTGGCGCCGAAGCAGCAGAGAACGCGCTGCGCATGGCCCGCCTGTACACCGGTCGACACAAGGCGCTCACCACCTATCGCTCGTATCACGGTGCCACTTCGGGCGCGATCGCCCTCACGGGTGACCCGCGCCGCTGGCCGAACGAGACGGGCGCGTCAGGTGCAGTGAAGTTCTGGGGCCCATACCCCTATCGCTCGGCGTTCCACTCGTCCAACGAGAAGGAAGAGTGCGAGCGCGCATTGCAGCACCTCGAAGACGTGCTGATGGTGGAAGGTCCGCACACCGTGGCGATGATCGCACTCGAGTCGGTCGTCGGTACGAACGGCATCCTCGTTCCGCCCGATGGCTACCTGCAGGGTGTTCGCGCGCTGTGCGACAAGTTCGGCATCGTGATGATGTGCGACGAAGTGATGGCCGGATTCGGCCGTTGCGGTGAGTGGTTCGCCGTCGACAAGTGGAAGGTCGTGCCCGACCTGATCTGTTTCGCCAAGGGCGTGAACTCCGGCTACATCCCGCTCGGTGGCGTGATCCTCGGCGCAAAGATCTCCGAGCACTTCAAGGACAAGATGTTCCCGGGTGGTCTCACCTACAGCGGACATCCCCTCGCCTGCGCGGCAGCCGTGGCCTCGATCAACATCTTCAAGGAAGAGAAGATCGTCGAGAACGCACGCAACGTGGGCGCACAGGTGATCGGTCCCGAGTTGGCCAAGTTGAAGGAACGTCACCCCTCTGTCGGAGACGTTCGCGGACTCGGCGTGTTCTGGGCGATCGAACTCGTGCGCAATCGTGACACGCGCAAGCCGCTCGTGCCCTACAACGCCAGTGGCCCCGACGCCAAGCCGATGCTGGAATTGGCCGCAGCCTGCAAGGAGCGCGGTCTCTGGCCGTTCACCCACTTCAACCGCATGCACGTCGTACCGCCGTGCACGGTCACTCCCGATGAAGTACGTGAAGGCATCGCGATCATCGACGACGTGCTCTCCATCGCCGATTCGTACTACGAAGGCTGATACTCGTTAGGCGCGTGCGCTCAGCGCACGGCCTCGCGCAACATTTCGATGAACCGAGCGTTGCTCGCTCGTGTCACCACTCTTGCGTTCGCTGGACGATGCAACACCCCGAGCACGTCCATCACGACCATCCCCTCGGTCGGGCCAGGGCGAGTTTCCACTTCGAGGAACAAGTCACGGATCTCGAGTGCGACCGAGTCGTCGAGAGCATGCGCCATGGCGATCGGATCCGGTAGGTCGAAGCCGTCGATCTTGGTCTCGGTACGACAGAACTCGATGACCGCCCGCTGAATGTCGATCGCGAATTCGGCAATGGGCGTGCCGATGGCGCGAATGTCGGCAGCCATCTTCGAGTCGATCACGGCGTCGAACCGCGAGCGATCCCATCCGACGAACTCGGGAATCATCCCTGAGTCGAGAACCACCTGAACGGCCAACGGATCGCACCACATGTTGAACTCGGCCACAGGCGTGACGTTGCCGATGTGGTCGTACACGGCACCCATCACCACACATCGCTTGATTCGCTTGGCAAACCCTGGGTCACGGCGCAACGCGGTGGCGACGTTGGTGAGTGGGCCGAGCGTGACCAACTCGAGTTCTCCTGCGTAACGATGGCTCGCTTCGATCAATGCGTCGACCGCGTGTTGCGAATGGCCGACTCTTCCTGACAACGACAAACCGATGTCCCCCATGCCGTCCGCGCCGTGCACCATTTGTGCGGTGCGCAAGTCGCACTCCAACGGCTCGGAGCACCCCGCATACACGGGAACGTTCACCCCGCACATCTCCACGGTGTAGAGGGCGTTTTGCACTCCCATGTCGAGGGGCACGTTGCCCGCCACGATGCCAATACCCACCACCTCGACCGACGGATGACGCAAAGCCATCACCAGCGCCACGGCATCGTCGCTCGCGGTATCGGTGTCGATGAACATGGGACGAATGGCGCTTGAGGACATGGCGCATCACCGTAACATCGGCTCATGAGTCCGCGCCGCAAGACCTTGTCCGAGGTGATCGACGATCTGGAGACTTCCGGTCGACTCGACTCCCGCGAGGTCGACGAACTGCGCACTGCCCCCACATGGTGGGTGGCACCCACCGAGTTGCTCGCCTTCCTTGGCGGGGCCATCGCAATCGTCGGCCTCGTATGGACGTTGGGTGCGTTGTTTCCCGACCTCAGCCTCGGCGCGATCGACGCCGGGCTCTACGTACTGAGTCTCGTGACAGGTGTCGCCGCATGGTTCCTGCATGGACGCGGAGACCGATTGGAACGACTCACCGAAGTGTTGCTCGCCGTCACGACCGGTCTGTTCGCCACTGCCATCGGCGTGAGCGTGCACCTTGCCGGCGCATCGACCGAGTCCGGTGTGTGGTGGGGAGCCCTACTCGCATTCGTCGCTGGCATCGTGCTGATTCCGCGCACGATGTTCATCGGCACCGTGATCACCGTGATCGCCCTCCAACCACTCACTGCGGTGAGCATCGACTTGAGCGGTGTGACCGAACCGTGGGGAGGACTCTTCTTCGTGGCCTCTGGTGCCGTGCTGTATTTCATTGGTACGCGAGACATCGGCCTCTCCTTTGCCGCACGCGGCGTAGGGGCCATGAGCATCGTGATCGCGATGTTCAACATGGCCGTCTACCGCGACGACATCGCCACGGCGATTGCCTCCTTGATCGTCGCCGGACTCATCTTCACCATCGGTGCACGCAGGACGTTGATCGAAACGCTGATTGCCGGTGGCATTGGCACGACGATGTCCGTCGGTGCACTGGCCTCCCAGCTCTTCGACTCAGACGTCATGCAAGGGGCGACCGTGCTGGTGTGCGGTGTGGCCTTGGTGACCCTCTCACTCGCCCAGCTCCGCGGCAGACAGACGGTCTAACATCGCCCCCTAAGGGGCGCGATGGTGAAGGCGAAGATCTTTCTCTGTGTGACGTTGGTACTCGCGCTCTCCCCCGCTGTGGTCCGAGCCTCGTCGAGCGAAGTCAACGAATCGAACACCACTCCTACCGAGACTCCTGCAACCAAAGGTCCGCGGTACGTGTTTCCGTTCTCCAGGGTCGACGTGTCATGGCCACAGGATCATCTGCACTATCCGGCGGTCGACGTGGAGGGTTGCTACGCGCGGGTTCATGCCCCCGTTGCTGGTGTGATCACCGAGGTGCGGAGACGCGACAAGTGGGATCCGATCGTCGACGAACCCGGCACACGTGGCGGACTCACCATCACCATGCACGGCGATGACACGGTGCGCTACTACTTCTCACACTTGGGGCGGATCAAGGTGCGCAAAGGTCAGCGTGTGGAGGCGGGCCACTGGATCGCGGTGATCGGCTCGTCGGGCAACGCGCGCGTCACGCGTTGTCACTTGCACCTCGGCATGTCACGGATCTGTGACTTCAAGGAGACCGCCCTGCAGCGTGGAGAGATTTGGCCGCAGAAGTACCTCGAGGCGTGGAAGGCAGGCGAACAACTCTCGCCGCGACGCGAAAAGAATCGCGTCATCAAGATGTCGCCCAATGCGTGCACGAATGCCGC
>CAZWKD010000047.1:4448-9732 GCA_964633985.1 uncultured Acidimicrobium sp.
CGGCTGAAGGCGTCGATGTCGAGACCTTGCACGATCGAGTACTTGCCGTCCTTGCAGGTGCACGGGAATGACGAGATGAGACCCTCGGGTACGCCGTAGCTGCCATCGGACGGCACCGACATGGACACCCAGTCACCGGCTGGCGTTCCGAGCACCCACGAACGAACGTGATCGACCGCCGCATTGGCCGCTGACGCAGCCGAAGACGAACCGCGCGCCTTGATCACCGCAGCGCCACGCTTGGCCACCGTCGGGATGTACGTCTCTTCGATCCACTGCTGATCATTGACCAACTGAGCAGCGTTCTTGCCATCCACTTCACAGTGGAAGAGGTCCGGATACTGCGTGGTCGAGTGATTGCCCCACACCGTCATCTTCTTCACCGAAGTGACGGGCTTGCCCAACTTCATCGCCAACTGACTGATGGCGCGATTGTGATCCAAACGCGTCATCGCCGTGAACTGGCGTGGGTCGATGTTCGGCGCATTGTGCATCGCGATCAACGCGTTGGTGTTGGCGGGGTTGCCCACCACGAGCACTTTCACGTCCTTCTTCGCGTTGTCGCTGATGGCCTTGCCCTGCGGCTTGAAGATGCCACCGTTGGCCGACAGCAAGTCCGAGCGCTCCATGCCATCCTTGCGCGGCATCGCGCCCACGAGCATCGCTACATCGGCATCGCCAAAGGCGACGTTCGGGTCGTCAGTCGTGACGATGTCCACGAGGTTGGGAAACGCGCAGTCATCGAGTTCCATCTTCACTCCACCGAGTGCACCGAGTGCCGGGGTGACTTCGAGCAACTGCAAGATCACCTTCGTGTCCGGTCCGAGCATCGAGCCTGAGGCGATGCGAAAGAGGAGGCTGTATCCGATTTGTCCTGCAGCGCCGGTGACGGCGACTCGTACTGGTGAAGTCATGCCGCCGATGTTACTTGCCGATGGTTTGCATGATCAGATCCGCGTACATGCGCTGACCCTCCAAGTTGAGGTGCACCTTGTCGCGATACAACCAACTCGGATTCTCCTGGGCAAGACGGAACCAATCCATCACTTTGACGTTGCCGTATCGATCAGGAAGCTTGCGGATCAGTTCGTTGTTCGGATCCTGCCACGGCTTGTCGGGAACATGTGCGGTGAGGAACACCACCATCTCCGTCTCGGCCAATGGCACCATGATCTCGTCCAGCGTCTTTTCATCCACATAGTTGTTCGTGCCGAGGTGAATGATCACGAAATCACCGAGACGTTGCACCGACTTGAGGTAGTTGACGATTTCGAGGGCCTGTCGATACGGCCGGCTCTTCATCGCATCCACGGTGATCCCCCGCTCGGTGAGGATGTTCGCAGCACCGAGCATCACCGAGTCACCGATCGCGAGGATCGCGATCTCCTGACCGTCCAAGGTGGTGGTTTGCGGTGAAGGCAACGTGGTGGCGCCTGCGACAGTCGTGGCGCTGACCACCGTGGTCGTGCCAGCTAGGACGTTCTGCACTGCATCTTCGTTCTCTTGCAGGCTGGCGCCGATCTCGTCCAACTTGAGCGGTGCGGTGAACAGACTGACGAGCGCAAACACGGGCAGCACACTGCCCACGATTCCGATCACCGCAAAGCGCTGCGACCGATCACGATCGGCATCCAAACGCGGGTAGCGAATCGACGCCCACCACTCACGAGCACTACCCGTGCGAATCGGCATCTCGATCACCCGATACGACAACTCGGTGATCACCAACGTGAGGATCATCAGTCCGAGGAACTCCGTGACCGTGAGTCCGCGGCCCGCCACCTGTCGGTAGAACTGGAACACCGGCCAGTGGTACAGGTACATGCCGTAACTGCGCTTGCCGATCCATACGAAAACCGGGTTGCCAAGCAGCCACTTCGCGACCGGCGAATGCGGATGCACCGCGGCCACGATCACTGCACAACTCGCGAGACCCGTGAGGAAGAAACCACCCTGGTACAGCTGGTCATAGCCACGCGTTCCACCCTCCAGCGTGCCCTCCACCACGTCACGCATCGTCCACATCAGGTAAAGCAGGCCGCCGAGCCCGAGCAGACCAACCACGGTGGCGACGTGGCGATCTCCCGATGGGTGTTTGGGGTGGAACATCGACGGTCGATACCAGAAAGCGAGCGCGGCGCCCATCAACAAACCGCCGAGACGGCCGATCGTGCCGAGGAAGAAGAAGTCGAGTTTCAGTACGTCCTTGTCGAACAGCGAGACGTAGTACTCCGGGGTCTCGATCGGTGAACCAGGCACGCCGGGGACGTAACTCATGGCGACATAGATCGCGACTGCGACCGACGACCCGAGGAACATCAGACCAATCACGGCGGGTCGGCGACCGAGGATCCGCAACACGAGCGCGATCACGATCGGCCAGAACAAATAGAACTGCTCCTCCACCGCGAGGGACCACAGGTGCCGCAACGGCACGAAACCGAGTGAGCCGAAGTACGACGAGCCCTGCCAAATCTGCACCCAGTTGAAGACATAGAGGAACGCGCCTACGACGTCGCCACGCAGATTGCCGAGCAGGTCGCGCTCGAAGATCGAGCTATAGATGGTGACACCTACCAACAGAGCCCACAGCGCAGGCAGGAGACGCTTGGCCCGACGCCACCAGAAACTGCGGAAGCTGATCATGCCCGTCGCATCGGACTCGTTGATCAACAACGTCGTGATCAAGTAACCACTGATCACGAAGAAGACTTCGACTCCGAGGAACCCTCCACCAAGCCAGTTCTTGTTGGCGTGGTAGAGGATGACGGCGATCACCGCGACGGCGCGTAGACCGTCCAAACCGGGCAGATACCGCAATCCGTTTTGATTCATGTAACGAACGACGCTACTCAGCGCGCGTGTGTTGGTGCTGGCGGTATGACCACTACAGAGAGCGAACGATCTCTGCCATCAGCGAACCCGCTTCGGTGGGATTGAGACCAACGCGAACGCCGGCCGCGCGTAGCGCGTCCATCTTGCCCTGCGCAGTTCCCTTGCCACCCGACACGATGGCTCCGGCGTGACCCATCTTCTTGCCCGCTGGCGCGGTGACGCCTGCGATGTAGGCGCTCATCGGCTTCGTCACGTGCTTGGTGATGAACTCGGCCGCTTCCTCCTCGGCAGATCCACCGATTTCACCGATCATGATGATCGCGTGCGTCTCCGGATCGGCTTGGAACTGCGCCAAGCAATCGACGAACGACGTTCCAGGAACCGGATCGCCGCCGATGCCGACACACGTGCTGACGCCGATCCCCTGCTGCTTCAACTCATACAGGGCCTGATACGTGAGCGTTCCTGAACGGGAGACGATTCCCACGTTGGGTCCGCTCGCCGACGGTGGCTGCGCGATTTCACCCGCGGTGATGCCGATGTTGCACTTTCCGGGGCTGATGATTCCGGGACAGTTCGGTCCGAGGAGACGCGTGCCCGGATAGTCACGTTGCAACGTGGCAAACGTGCGTGCTTCGTCCTGCGCAGGAACACCCTCGGTGATGCACACCACGAACTCGATGCCCGCGCGCGCCGCCTCGAGGATTGCGGCAGGTGCAGCCTTCGGCGGTACCGCGATGAACGAAGCGTTGGCGCCGGTGGCAGCCACTGCGTCGGCAACCGAGTCGAATACGGGAATTCCCTCGACATCCTGACCCGCCTTGCCCGGCGTCACGCCTGCGACGACTTGCGTGCCGTATGCGCGGTTACGCAACCCATGGAAGCGACCCTGCCCGCCAGTCAGCCCCTGCACGAGCACCTTGGTGTGTTGATTCACGAAAATCGCCATGGCCGCTCCTACTTCGCCAGCTCGACTGCGGCGCGTGCCGCTTCGAGCATCGTCGGTTTGCTGATCAACTTGCTTGCGGGAATGCCTGCATCGGCGAGGATGCGACGGCCTTCTTCCGCATTGGTGCCGTCGAGACGAATGACGATCGGTGCGCGGAGATCCACGCGATTGACCGCCTCGACGACTCCCTTGGCCACTTCCTCGCCGCGCGTGATGCCGCCGAAGATGTTGATGAAGATGCTGCGGACGTTCTTGTCCGAGTTGATCACTTCGAGTGCTGACGTCATCAACTCGGCATTTGCACCACCACCGATGTCGAGGAAGTTGGCAGCAGAGCCACCAACTTGGTTGACCACATCCAGCGTGCTCATCGCGAGTCCTGCACCATTGGCGATGATGCCGACGGTTCCCTCGAGGCCGATGTACTGGAGGTTCTTCTCGCGGGCGAGCTTCTCGCGATCATCGAGCTCCACCGTGGCCTCGTACTCCGCCCACTCGGGGTGACGGAACGACGCGTTGCCGTCGAGGCTCACCTTGGCGTCGAGTGCGTGCACTTCACCCGTCGGCTTGAGGATCAACGGATTGATCTCGGCGAGGTCGCAGTCACCATTGGTGAAGCAGTCGTACAACTTGACGAGGATCTCCGCCACGCCGTTCATCGCCTTCTCGGGGATCCGAGCGTCCTTCGCCGCTTCACGCGCTGAAGCAACGCTCAAACCCTCGATCGGATTGACGTGCAGCTTGACGATTGCGCTCGGATCCTTGGCCGCCACTTCTTCGATGTCCACACCACCCTGCGCCGAGAGCATCAACAAGTGCTGCTTCGCTGCGCGGTCGAGGGTGAACGATGCGTAGTACTCCTCGGCGATATCGGAAGCACGCTCGATCCACACGCGCTTGACGACGTGCCCCTTGATGTCCATGCCGAGGATGTTCCCTGCATGGAGCCGCACCTCATCCACGTTCGAGGCGAGCTTGATGCCACCTGCCTTGCCGCGACCGCCCACTTGCACCTGTGCCTTGACGACGACCGGATAACCGATCGACTCGGCGATCTTCACCGCGCCGTCGACCGACTCGGTGACGTCACCCGGCGAAACAGGGATGCCGAAACGCGCAAAGTACTGCTTGCCCTGATACTCGAATAGATCCACTACTTCTTCTCCTTCAACCTGCTCAACTCGTCTGCGAGTCGAGCGTCGATTCCAACCACGTGGCGATTTCCTTCAGCGACGAACCAGGTCCGAACACCTGCGCCACTCCCTGTTCGCGCAGCGCCTTGGCATCCGAGTCGGGGATCACTCCTCCACCGAACACCAGCACCGAACCGAGGTTGCGTTGGCGCAGCTCTTCCATCACGCGGGGAAACAGCGTCAGGTGGGCGCCAGAAAGAAGTGACAGGCCGACGCCGTCGGCATCTTCCTGCAATGCAGTCTCGGCGATCTGCTCAGGCGTTTGGTGCAGGCCGGTGTAAATCACCTCGAAGCCGTGGTCGCGCAG
>CAZWKD010000048.1:0-9666 GCA_964633985.1 uncultured Acidimicrobium sp.
CTCGACACCGTGGATCTCGCTGCTGCCAAAGCGCGAGGTATCGAGGTGTTCAACACTCCCGAGCCACCTGCCCAAGCCGTTGCAGAACTGACGATCGGTCACATCCTCGGCATGCTTCGCAACATCTCGCGTGTCGACCGCGCAATTCGCGGCGGTGAATGGAAGGGTCAGTTCGGTCAATTGCTCGCAGGCAAGACGGTGGGTGTCGTCGGATTTGGCCGCATTGGCCGCAAGGTGACCGAACTGCTCGTGCCGTTCGGTGTCAATGTGATTGCACATGATCCGATCACGGGGAACGCTTCAGGTGTTCGCTTCGTCGACTTGTCGACATTGCTCGCGACGAGTGACATCGTCACCCTGCACGTTCCCTACACCATGGACAACCACCACATGATTGGCGAAAGAGAAGTGGCGTCGATGAAGAAGGGTGCCTTCCTCGTCAACATCGCTCGCGGCGGGCTCATCGATGAAGATGCGTTGCGGTCGTCACTCATCTCTGGCCATCTTGCCGGTGCCGCGCTCGACTGCTTCGAAGTCGAGCCGTACGCTGGCCCACTGAAGGATCTCGACAATGTGGTGATGACCGCGCACATGGGCACCTACGCCACTGAGACGCGTGGACAGATGGAACGCGAAGCCGCAAAACAACTCGTCGATCACCTGCGAAAGATCGGCGAAATCTGAATCAATCGCGACAACTCTTCGCGCCGATAACTTCATTGGTGCAGTGCTGAAAGGGGAATCAGTGGATCGTCTGGCAGGGATCACCAAACTTCGCTCCACGCTTGCCCAAGGTGGCACCAGCATCGGCTCGTGGATGCAACTTGCCGACAGCAACGCAGCCGAAATCATCGCGCGCAATGGATATGAGTGGGTCGCGCTCGATCTCGAGCATGGACATTTTTCTCCGCATCAGTTCCCCGATCTCTTCCGAGCCATCGAACTTGGTGGCGCACTACCCCTCGCGCGAGTCGCCACTCCCGCAGTGATCAATTGCCGCCAAGCACTCGATGCCGGCGCAGCCGGTGTCGTCATTCCGATGATTACTTCAGCGGAGCAACTCCGTCCGCTCGTTCAAGGGTGCCACTGGCCACCAAAGGGAACACGGGGCGTCGGATTCTGTCGAGCAAATGGCTTCGGTGCACGCTTCGAGGAGTACCAGGCTGAAGCACAAGCATCTCTCGTCATCGGACAGATCGAACACGTCGATGCAATCAAGAACTTGGATTCGATACTTGCAGTCGAAGGACTCGATGCGTTGATGATCGGACCGTACGACCTCTCCGCATCACTCGGTCGCACAGGTCAACTCGATCACCCCGATGTCGTAGGCGCAGTCAACGAGATTCGTGAAGCCTGCAAGCGAGCGAACAAGCCGTCGGGCACACACGTGGTCGACCCGAATCCCGCGCTCCTGCGCCAGCGAATCGACGAAGGATTCCGCTTCATCGCCTACGGCGTGGACACGGTCTTTCTGCGCAGCGCGTCTGCCTTCCCCACACGCTGATCACGAACACCCTCGCCGTCATGCCGCGGCCAACTGGGTAGCCTGACACGAGGGATATGAGCAGCACACCAAACCGTGTGCGCGTCGGAATAGCCGGTTACGGCGTCGTCGGCAAGCGCAGGAGAGAGTGTTGCGATCGCCACCCTGCGTTCGACGTGGTCGCCGTCTGCGATCGAGTCTTTGCCGACGACGGGACGATGCCCGATGGAGTTCGCTACTACCGCTCATACCAAGACCTGCTTCGCGAGGACCTCGACGCATTGATCGTCTGCATGAGCAACGACATGGCGGCAGAAGTCACCATCGCCGGACTGGCCCAGGGATTACACGTGCTCTGCGAGAAGCCGCCCGGTCGGAACATGGCTGACATCGAAGCCGTGATTGCCGAGGAGCGAAAGCACCCCGACCTCCACCTGATGTACGGGTTCAATCACCGCTACCACGAGTCGATTCAAGAGGCGATGCAGATCATCAAGTCGGGTCGCCTCGGCCGAATCATCAACATGCGCGGCGTCTACGGCAAATCAAAATTGATCACCTTCAATCAAGCCGACTGGCGTGCCAAACGCGATGTCGCCGGTGGCGGCGTACTGCTCGACCAGGGAATCCACATGGTCGATCTGATGCGGATGTTCGGAGGCGAGTTCGAAGAAGTGCACTCGTTCGTCGACAACAGCCACTGGGGGTATGACGTCGAGGACAACGCCTACGCACTGATGCGCACACGAGACGGTGTGGTGGCGATGATCAACTCGAGTGCCACGCAATGGCGTCACCAATTCCACCTCGACATCAACATGCAGTACGGCGGCATCGTGTTGCGCGGAATCCTCACCGGTTCGAAGAGTTACGGCGCCGAGACGATGACGCTGATCATCGCCGACCCCGATCGCGACAATGGCGATCCGCAGGAGACGACGACGCAGTTCCACAACGACCCGTCATGGGACTCCGAAATCGCCGTGTTCGCCGACGCGGTACTGGAGAACAAACCGATCGGCATGGGTTCGTCACGCGACGCCTACAACACGATGCGTCTCGTACACCAGATCTACTTCGCCGATGAAGGTTGGCGTAACCAATTCCACATCCCCGCGCCTGGGCCGTACCTCGCATGAGCATCGATCACGCGGGGTTGCTCGAGACGGCAAAGAAGCTCGTCATTGACACCGCCGACAAACTCTTTGCGGCTGATCGCAATTCACTCGGCTCAGTGACCGATCGTCAACTCGGTGAGCGCGAAGTGAAGCTCGTCGCCGACAAGTTCTTGGAGACCGAACTCATCAACGGATTGGCCGCGACGGGTGTGAGCATTCTCAGTGAAGAAACCGAGGAGTCACATCATCAGTCGATGGATGGCCCGCTGTGGATCATCGACCCACTCGACGGCAGTTACAACTTCTCGCGTGCACTTGGCCCATCGATGATTTGCGTCGCGCTGTGGGACGACCGCAAACCCGCCTTCGGTGTGTTGTACGACCTCAGCACGAAGGTGCTGTATTGGGGAGGCGCCGGTTTCGGCGCTCACTCGTCGCACGGCGAGATTCGTGTGTCGAATGAGTCGTCACTCTTGCGAGCAACGGTGTGCACCGGATTTCCGAGCAGGTTCCCCGCCACCGACCCATTGGCGATCGGTAACTACATGACCGAGATCCTCAAGTTCGCCAAAGTGCGGATGATCGGTTCTGCTGCGGCATCACTGGTTCTCGTCGCGCGTGGTGCGGCAGACGCTTATTTCGAACGCAACATCATGATCTGGGACGTGGCAGCTGCACTCGCTTTGGTCCAAGGCGCTGGTGGCAGTTTCGAACTGGCGATGACGAGCTTTCACGAGTCGCTCACCGTGCTCGCCACGAACTCAGTCGTCCCCTTCGCAATGCCGTGACCGATCATCGCACCTGGGTCGTCAGCGACTCCGTGATCGGTGTCGACCCGAATCAGCAACTGGTGTTGTGGAACGAGTTCGCTGGCGACGATTCCCCGCACATTTCGCTTCCATCCATCATTCGCCATGATCGCGAGCGGTTTCGTGACGCGATTCTTCGGGTGCTCGACGAAGTTGCGGCGTTCCACGTCGACGGCAAACCCGTTATCAAGGCACTGGAGATCGAAGACGGGCTCAGTTACCTCCACATGACGCTGGTGTGGGCCAAACGCTGGGGCGAACTAGGTGTGTTGCCTGACGCCGTGAAGACGCTCGCTCTCGCCGAACGATTACGTGCTGAACGACCCAGCCATGTGGACATACGTCTCGTCAACCGCAACGCGGCGCGGGCAATCGCTGGAACCTGCCGACGGCTCGGTATCTCGTGCAGTGGGATTGCCGAGATTCGCACGTCACGAGCAACTTCGATTCGAGCGCTCCGACATCTTGCGCGGTGGTTCACATTCTCGACACCATCTACGGATGTCACTGACTTCGTGATTGCCGACTACCTGTTCCGCGTCGATCCGCAGGACCTCGCCAAATCGACATTCCGCAGTGGGTATTGGGCGAATCTGCCCGAGGTGATCGAGCAAAATGGAAAGTCGATCACGTGGTTGCATCGGTTCACACCGCACTCCTCGATCCCCTCACCGTCTGCGGCGCGGGTAGCACTGCGCAATCTTCCCCGTCACCACTTGCTCGACCAGGTGTGTGGGTTGCGGGACGCGTGGCGAGCGTGGCGCACCTATCGGCAAATCGGACGACTGAAGGTGGACGCACGCAACGCGTTCGTGTCGCATGACTGTGATTTGTGGCCAATCTTCGAACGAGATTGGAACGACTCGTTCCATGGCTCACACCCCATGAGCATCGCGATCAACCTCGTCAATTTGCAACGGCTACTCCCCAAACACGCCAAGCGAACTGCGCTCTACATCTATGAGAACCAACCATGGGAGTTCGCTTTCCGCCACGTCGCGGGCAACAACACACAGACCATCGCCGTTCCCCATGCCACGGTGCGCTTTTGGGATCTGCGGTACTTCGTTGGCCAGGCCTCAAGGAATCTCTTGCCCGAGCGCGTGGCAGTGAACTCCGGAATTGCTCGAGATGAATTGTTGCGCGGCGGCTATGACTCATCGACCCTGCATGATGCGGAGGCCTTGATGTACCTGGGGCACAAGAATCAAGTGGACAAGTCCGCCCAACGACAGGGAATCCTCGTTCTCGGTGAACTCGAGGTGGCAAGCACGCAGCGCTACCTCGACTGGGTGGTCACTCTCGCTGGTGAACGCAAGATCACCTTCAAACCTCACCCGCTCATCGATGCGGAAGCCTTCGCTTTCGACCGCACTCGAGTTCGTCTCGCCAGCGATAGCGCTGACCAATTGATTGCTGAATCAGAGGTAGTGGTGCTTGGTGCGAGCGGCACCGCCACGCTGGAGGCAATTGCGAGCAACACGCCGGTGATCGCGGTCCTCAATCCTCATGAACTCGACCTCTCCGTGGTGGGAAGTCATCCACTGTTGCGCCACGTTGCAACTAGAGAGGAACTCGCACGGGCATTGCGCGACGAGCCAGCGCGATCGGAATCGAGTGGTGATGTCTTCTTCCTCGACTCACTGCTTCCCCGTTGGAAGCAACTCCTCGAATTGGGCTGAAGATGATCCACGACGAGGGACTCTCGACGCCTCATCCGACCGAGGATGACGCTGCACGTGCATGTGCTCACGACCTTGCTCAGTACCTCGAGGAGGCCCATCGTGCGCGTGGTCGAAGTGTGCTCGCGATTTGTGGTGGTCGATCCGTTGCACTCGTCCTCCGTCATCTCCGACTGGCACATCCCGCCACCGTGATCGCCAGTGACGAGCGTTGGGTGCCACTCGACTCACCCGAGCGCAACGACCACCTCCTCATGGCTCACTTCGGCGAGGCATCGGTCGTTCGTGCGCCATTCTCGGGTAACGCACAACAAGATGCCGAGACATGGGCAACACGACTCTGGCAAGTGGGCACACCAGACGTCGTGTTGTTGAGCATGGCTGACGACGGTCACGTAGCGAGTTTGTTTCCTCGACGAACCACACTGGAATCTCAATCACCGATCGTGATCGAGTGGGAGAGTCCGAAGCCACCACTCGTTCGTTTGACGATGTCGCTTTCGATGATCAGATGCATCCCACATCGTCTCGTCATGGCGATTGGTGGCGAGAAATCATCGATGATCGACCAAGTGCGACAAGGGCACGATGCACCAGCAGCACGGACGAAGCCCACTCGTTGGTATCTTGATAGCGCCGCATCAAGCGCGAACGGTGGTGGACGGTAATGGCTGACATGAAGACGGTGATCCTGTGCGGCGGCTTTGGCACGCGGATTCGCGACGTCTCTGCCGACGTTCCCAAGCCGATGATCACCATCGGTCAATTGCCGATCCTGTGGCATTTGATGCGCTACTACGCCCACTTCGGCAACGACGAGTTCGTTCTTTGTCTCGGCTACAAGGGCGAAGTCATCAAGGACTTCTTCCTCAATTATCAAGCCCGCACGCGCGACTTCACCATCGACCTCGGCAAGGACGAAGCGATCACGTATCACTCGCGTGAAACCGAAGTCGGCTGGAAGGTGACCCTCGTCGACACTGGTTTGAATGCCATGACCGGAGCGCGCGTCAAGCGCGTGCAACACCATGTCGAAGGTTCGCCATTCATGCTCACGTACGGCGACGGTCTCAGCAACATCGACATTCGCGCACTGAAGGCCTTCCATCAGAAGCAGGGTCGAACGGCGACGGTGACCGGCGTGCGTCCTCCAGGACGATTCGGCGAGCTGGTAATCGACAAGTCGGGACTCGCGAGTGAGTTCAACGAGAAACCGCAGGCAACAGGCGGTCGGATTTCTGGTGGTTACTTCGTGCTCGAATCGAAGATCTTCGACTATCTGGATGACCGCGAAGGATTGGTGTTCGAACAGGAGCCGATGCGCGCGCTCGTAAGCGACGGCCAACTGGCCGTGTATGAGCACGACGACTTCTGGCAGTGCATGGACACCCACCGCGATTGGACCTTGCTCGACTCGATGGCCACGAGCGAAAGGCCGCCTTGGAAGCTCTGGTAGCAGCGCTCCCCCAGTTCAACGGGAAACGGGTGCTCGTCACCGGCGACACCGGGTTCAAGGGTTCGTGGCTCTCGCTCTGGCTCCATGATCTTGGAGCAGAGGTCTTCGGCTTCGCGCTTCCGCCGGATGAACCCGTTTCGCACTTCGATCAACTAGGCCTGCGGTCGTTGATCGATCACACGGACGGTGACGTGCGGGACCTGGACGCAGTGCGCAAGGCATTCCTCCGCGCGAGACCGGACATCGTCATCCATCTCGCAGCACAGCCGATCGTCCGCCGCTCCTACAGGGACCCGAAGGAGACCTTCGACACCAACGTTGCCGGAGGAGTGAACGTGCTCGAAGCAGTACGCGAGTCGACCTCGATTCGTTCGCTCGTCTTCGCCACTTCGGACAAGTGCTACCGCAACCGCGAAACGCACGTCGGTTACGTCGAGACCGACGAACTGGGCGGGCACGATCCGTACAGTGCCTCGAAAGCTGCCGCCGAGTTGGTCTTCTCCTCCTACAACGACTCGTTCTTCGTTCACCGTGAAGGCTTCAATGCCGCCAGCGCACGAGCCGGCAATGTGATCGGTGGCGGCGATTGGGCCGAAGCACGGATCATTCCTGACTGCATTCGGGCACTCGCCAACAATGAGGAAATCGTGATTCGTTCCCCGCGTGCCACACGTCCGTGGCAACACGTGCTGGAACCACTCTCGGGTTACCTCGTCTTGGCCGCTGCGCTGCTCGACAAGCCCGACACCACTGGATCGTGGAACTTCGGACCGGCGGAAGACTCCATTCACACCGTGCTCGATGTCGTGGAACGCTCGATCAAGCACTGGGGTACGGGCTCCGTACGCGTGGAGGAAGCCGACGCGAAGATGCACGAGGCAGGCCTCCTCAACTTGAATTGCAGCAAGGCACACTCGCAACTTGGATGGGGACCTCGCTGGGGATTCGAGGCGACGCTCGAACACACCATCGGTTGGTACCGCGAACAACATGCCGGCACACCGGCGATCGAACTCACTCGCCGACAGATCAACGATTACACGGAGGCCCGACCATGATCGACGGAGTCAAAGTGATTCCCTTGCGCCAGATTCACGACGAGCGCGGCAAGGTGATGCACATGTTGAAGACCTCTGATGAGCACTTCAAGCAGTTCGGCGAGATCTATTTCTCGACCGTGTTTCCCGGCGTGATCAAGGCGTGGCACATCCACTCGCAAATGACCCTCAACTATGCAGTTCCCATCGGCCGTATCAAGTTCGTGATGTACGACGATCGGCCGAACAGCCCCACCAAGGGTGAAATCCAGGAACTAATCCTTGGACCTGACAACTACATGTTGGTCAGCGTTCCTCCAGGAGTTTGGAATGGTTTCAAGGGAATCGACACCAACATGTCGCTCGTAGCCAACTGCGCCACGATCCCCCACGATCCAAACGAGATCGATCGCATGGACCCGATGTCGTCGACGATTCCTTACGACTGGGCACTCAAGCACCGATGACCAATCGCGTCCTCGTCGTTGGTGGCTTTGGCACCATCGGCGGGCGACTCTCCGAACGACTCGAGAACACGACCGACGTCGTACTGCGCTTGTCGTCGCGCGAATCGCGACCTGCGCCACCATGGGCATCTCGAGCGTCGACCTGCGTAGCTGACGTAACGAAAGCCGCGGGATGGAGCGATGCCCTTCACGGCATCGACACCGTGGTGTACCTGGTCTCGCTGCCCGACTTCGCCGCCAAGGACGACCCCGATTGGGCCTGGCAGGTGGGTGTGGAAGGGACTCGTATCGTGCTTGACGCAAGCATTGCGGCAGGTGTGAAGCGCTTCATCTTTCTCTCCACGGGCCACGTGTACGGGACTCCATATGTAGGTCACATCACGGAGACCAGCCCGACCAACCCGCAACAGCCCTACGCCACCACCCACTTGGAGGCAGAACACTTGTTGGCCGACGCACACGATCGTGGAAAGATCGAAAGCGTCCGGGTTCGACTTTCGAACGGATTTGGATATCCGAAACGAGCAGACAACGAGATCTGGCAGATCATCATCAACGACCTCTGTCGCCAGGCGGTCACCACTGGTCGACTGGAGCTTCGAACCCCAGGTACCCAGCGCCGCAATTTCATTCCATATGTCGACGTCTGTACTGCACTCGTCCACCTGATCAACCTGCCGAGCGTGGGCGATGGACTGTTCAACCTGGGGTCAACCGTGACGATGACGATCGCCGACGCTGCGCGACGTGTGCAGGAGCGGGCCCGAGTAGTGCTGAATCGAGATCTCCCCCTCACCATTCCTGACTATTCGGGCGAGTCAGCACCCGAGTTGTTCTACGACTCGGGAAAGATCCGCTCGACTGGTTTGACGTTGACGGATGACATTGACTCTGAGATCGACGCCCTGCTGCGATATTGCGCGGAGACATTCTCATGACCGCCAACCCACTCGTCTCCGTGGTGATTCCCACGTACAACCACGCGCACTTTCTCCGCACCTCGCTCGGTTCGGTCGTCGCACAGACCTTCACCAACTGGGAAGCGATCGTGGTCAACAATTTCTCCACGGACGACACCGAAGCGGTGGTGACTTCGTTCAACGACGATCGGATCAAGCTCGTCAACTTCCAGAACAATGGCGTGATTGCAGCAGGACGAAACGAAGGCATCCGACGAAGCCGGGGTGAATTCGTCGCGTTCCTTGACTCGGACGACGAATGGCAGGCCGCGAAGTTGGAACGCTGTGTCAATGCGCTCGCAGGTGGAGCCGACCTGGTCTGTCACGCCGAGAAGTGGGTGGGGGGCGATCGCCCTGAGCGCATCGTCGAGTACGGACCCGCAGACAAGTCGTCGTGGCGGGGACTGCTGCTCGATCAAAATCGAATCTCGACTTCAGCCACCGTGGTGCGCCGATCCTGCCTCGAGCAGGTCGGCATGTTCGACGAATCGACCGAGTTCATCACTGCCGAGGACTACGAAATGTGGATGAAGCTCGCTCGCCTCGGTTGCAGGTTCGAATTCCTCACCGATGTCCTCGGGGTGTACCGACGCCACGAAAGCAACGCCAGTGGCTCGATCCTGCGCCACTTGGCAGCCGAACGCGCGGTCGT
>CAZWKD010000049.1:0-9554 GCA_964633985.1 uncultured Acidimicrobium sp.
CGACTGAGTGGGTGCTGATCGACATGCAGATCCACGCGGTGGAACGAGGCTTTGGTCACGGCTCGCTGAAGATGTTCGCCGAAGACGGCACCTTGATTGCCGTCGCCAGCCAAACTTGTATCGCTCGACTTTGGAAGGACAGGAAATGATCAGACGTAATGGCATGACGGTTCCACTGCCCGGTCACCTCTCCGATCAGCGCGAATGGTTGAGTGAGCTGGCAGATCTCGGGTACAGCGACATTTGGTCGGCAGAAACCGACGGCGCGGATGCGTTCACGCCGCTGGCGTTGGCCGCTGCATGGGAGCCCCGACTTCGGCTTGGTACGGCGATCGTTCCCGCTTACACACGCACGGCTCCGCTGATCGCCCAGAGCGTGGCCGCTTTGGCGGATGCTGCGCCGGGAAGATTCGCGATCGGGATCGGTTCGTCGAGCAACGTGATCGTGGAGAAGTGGAACGGCGTCCCGTTCGTCGAGCCCTACAAGCGCGTGCGCGACGTGGTGCGCTTCCTCCACGACGCCTTCACCTACGAGAAAGTCTCGAAGTCGTACGACACCTTCAAGGTGGATGGCTTCCGCTTGAGCATTCGGCCCAAGGTGAAGCCGACGATCCTCGTTGCTGCCCTACGCGAGGGCATGCTCAAGCTCGGCGCCCGCGAGGCCGACGGCGTGATCATCAATTGGCTGTCGCCCGACGACGTGAAGAAGGTGGTGGGCGTGGTGCGCGATGCCGCTGGTGGCGAGGAGCGAGAAGTGGTGGCACGTATTTTCGTCTGCCCGAGCGAGAACGCCGAAGTGGTGCGAGCGGGTGCGCGTTTCGCCATCGCCGCGTACATGAACGTGCCGGTGTACGCCGAGTTCCACCGCTGGATGGGACGAGGTCATCTGATGCAGGGGATGTGGGACGCGTGGCAGGCGGGAGATCGCAAAGGCGCGCTCGCAGCGATTCCAGACGAGGTGGTGGACGACCTCGTGGTGCACGGCTCGCCGAAGCAGTGCCGGGAGCGGATCGATCAGTACTTCGCCAACGGCGTGACGACGTCGTCGTTGGCGGTTCTGCCCCTCGACCCCGAACTCGACTTCCGCAACGCGCTCAAGGAACTTTCGCCAAGCGCGTCCTGAATTCCCTGCACGCGCGACGACCATTCGCCACTACAGGAGATCACCGTGCCGCGAGCAGTGCGCAAGTGTCGCGCCACGAGGAGCACCTCGTCGATCGCCGAAGTGGGCACCGGTGCTCCGATCTCGCGCGGAGGCTCGGGGTGGAAGAGCGTGTCGATGACGAGTGATGGTGCCGTCGACATGGCTGCCGGACTGAACAATTCGCCATCGCGGCGAGTTTCGACCAGCACGCCGTGATCGATCGTGTGTACGGCATCGCCAATGCGCACCTCGAGAACGCCTGCTCTGCGTAGATCGTCGGCGAGTTCTTGGCGGGTGAAGCACTGGATGAAAGCTTGGAGCCGATCGCGGGTGAGCGCCGCCTCCTCGTAGCGCTGCTCTTCGGCGAGTTCGTTCATTCGTTGGTCGATCAGCACGGCGATCGACTCTGGCGATGTGGCCAGGGCCTCGATCACCCAGTCGACCGTGACCGCTTCGGCTGAGTCATGTTGGCGATCGAAACGAGGCAACACCGACTCGATCGCTTCTGCGGTGATTGCTGCGAGAGAGCGACTGGTGATCGGTCCGAGATGGATACCCTCGGCGACTTTGCGCGCGTTGACGAACTTCAATTTCGAAGATTGACCGGCGATCGACGTCTCCTTGATCACGCGCAGGTAGCGGTACTTCTCACTGCGAGTGCCAGCTCGGTTGTATTGCGGCAAGAGGCGCGCGATCAGCCTTGCTTCATAGATGGCAGCCGTCATGGTGTCGGGCGTGACGATGTGGGCGATCGACTTGGTTTGCCGGAGCATTGCGCCGACCTTGCGTCGCGTTTCGCCCGTGCTGAAGTAGCTACGAACTCGTTGTCGCAGGTTGGTGGCCTTGCCGACGTAGAGCACCGTCGAGTTCTCGCCGAGGAAGAGATACACACCAGGCAGGCGCGGAATGTCTTCGGTGAGTCGGAGCTTGGCGCCCTGTGGGTGTTGGTCGAGTTTGGTGAGCGACGTGAGGTCGTCGAGGCCAACGACGCCGTAGCCAGACGAGCGCTCGATGAGTACGTGCAACAAGTCGGCAGTGGCGAGTGCGTCGTCGAGTGCGCGGTGGCTCGGTTGATGGGGCAGTCGCAGCCACTTGGCAAGGGTGGCGAGTTTGCAGTCGGGCACACTGCCGCGCAAGACACGACGAGCAAGCGCGACGGTATCGAGCACTCTGTTGGAGAGTGGTTCGCGGTCGTTACGCAGCAGTGCAGCGTTCACGAAGCCCACGTCGAACCGCGCGTTGTGGGCGACGATCACCGAGTCGCCGATGAACTCGAGCAAGGTGGGGAGGATTTCGCCGACGCTTGGTGCTGCCATCACCATCGACTGGGTGATACCGGTGAGCACCGTGATCGCCGGAGGAATTTCGCACTCAGGATTGACGAATGTCTTGAACGTGCCGATGCGTTCACCGCCGCGGAACTTCGCTGCGCCAATTTCCGTGATGCGGTCGTGCTCGGCCGAGGCACCAGTGGTTTCCAAGTCGAGCACACAGAACGTGACGAGCGGCAGCGGCGTGCCGGGGTCGTCAAGCGACAGTTGGTGGGCGTCAGGAAAAGTACTGATGGTCAGGTATTTGAGCACACGGGTGTGCTCAGGCCGGAGCCACCGTGGCGGAGAACTTGCCCATGAGATACGGACCACTGGCCACGGGCGCATGTCGTGGGCCGTCGCCGATACACGTGGGGAGACACTCGATCAGCGCGTCCCAATTGGGTTGATGGAAATACGCGATGCTCTGACGTCGCGTACCCGCGTCGTGCAGATGTTGCGGGTTGTTCACGCGATGCAAGGTGCTGCGCCACCGGTCATTCGTCCAACGCTGCACGAGATCGCCGATGTTGATGATGAACGCTCCGTCGTGTGGCACCACCTCGTGCCACACGCCATCAAGACCGAGGATCTCGAGACCGCGTGAGTCGTCTTGTGGCCACAGGACAGTGAGCGATCCGTAGTCGCTGTGCGCGCCAGCACGCAATTGATCCGTGACGGGACGTGCATACTGTGGCGGATAGTTGAGTGCGCGCATCGCCGAGATGGGGTGTGTGAGGAAACGGTCGAAGTAATCGCTCGGTAGGTCGAGGGCGACCGCGAACATCGACATGATCCGTGCAGAGAGTCGCTCCATTTCGCGGTAATACGCCGACCACGCGGCACGAAAGCCGCTCGGTCGATGTGGCCACGGCGTTGGCACGTGGCAGAAGTCGAGTGCGACTGGATCGGTGAGAGCGGGATCGCGCTCGAGCGGCCCTGCATTGAATGTCTCCTTCAAGTCAGGTGGTGTCGCATCGCCACGTGACTTTGCGAGTGTCTCCGCAGTGACACCCATGTACCCATACGGATAGCCCGCACGCGGCACTCCCGATTCGAGTTTTTGCTCCGCAGGCAAGTCGAAGAACTCGTGCATCGTCGACCACATCGTGCGCATCGTGTGTTCATCGACGCCATGTCCCACCAAGGTGATGAATCCCGTGCTTCGACAGATCTCGTCCACTTCGGCCGCGATTTTCTTGCGGGCTTCGGTGGTGCCAGATTCGAAGTCGGCGAGATCGATGATTGGGGCCGCTCGGTCGGGCATCGCCCAAGGCTAAGGGAGTAGCGTCACACGGCAATGACGCGCGACAAGGTGTACACCCGAGCAGGTGACGACGGCACAACCGGGTTGTTCTACGGCGGTCGAGTGGCCAAGGACAGCGCATTGCCGCGGGCCTATGGCGCGGTCGACGAGGCGCAGGCGATCCTCGGTCTCGCGCGTGCGGAAGCTGGAAGCGGCACCGAACTCGACGACATGCTCGTGCACATCTGTCGCGACCTCTGGGTATTGATGGCGGAGTTGGCGACGCTGCCGGAGAACCGCCACAAGTTGGTGGACGACAAGACGCGTGTGACGGCCGAGATGGTGGAGAAGTTGGAGCACATGATCGACTCGCTCGATGAGCGGTTCGAGCCGCCCACCGACTTCGTGGTTCCGGGTCAGAACAAGGTGAGTGCGCTACTCGACGTCGGCCGCACGGTCGCGCGGCGCGCGGAGCGTCATTCACTCGCCGCTGCACCGCCCCCGTCGCAGGCGTGCCCCTACCTGAATAGGCTTTCTGACCTGTTGTGGACGCTCGCGCGTTGGCAGGAGGGGGAGTCCCTCGTGGTCAAGGACGTGAAGTAATCCATCTCGACGAAAGGGAGTAGCACGATGGCCGTGAAGTTCGAACTGGCAGCAAAGATCCCGAGCCAAGTTGGCGTGGTCGGTGTGCCCGTCTCTGAAGATGGCGCGTTGCCACGCGAGGTGACCCTCACGCGCAAGCAGCTGGAGACGGTGGGATTCACTGGCAAGGTGGGACAGACGTATGTGGTGCCGGCAGCCAAGGGCGCCGCCACGGTGCTCGTCGGTATCGGCGCGGCGAGCAAGGTGTCCGTGTCTTCGTTGCGCAAGAGCGCAGCCGCGTTCGGACGCGCAGCATCTGGTTACACGAGTGCGGCCACGAACCTCGCGCAAGTGGGTCGTCTCGATCGCAAACTTGCAGCGCAAACCGTGGTCGAAGGAATCTCGCTCGTCACGCACCGCTACACCGCGTTGAAGACGGTCGACAAGACTGCACCAAAGCTGGAGTCGGTCACCTTGTTCGGCGCCTCAGGTGCAGGCGTTGCAGCCGGCGTCCGTCGCGGTGAAGTGATCGCCAAGGCGACCAACATGGCCCGTGACTTCGCCAACATGCCGCCCGCGTACCTCACTGCACGCATCTTCGCCGACAAGGCCGTCGAGATTGCAGGTGCAAGTGGCCTCAAGGTGGAGGTGTTCAACAAGGACCAGTTGATCGCCATGGGCTGTGGCGGTCTCGTGGGTGTCAACCGCGGTAGCGCAGAGCCACCGCGCATGGTCAAGTTGACCTACCGCCCCAAGGGTGCATCGAAGACGGCTGCGAAGCCGCACCTGATCCTCGTCGGCAAGGGCGTGATGTACGACTCGGGTGGTATTTCGCTCAAGCCGTCGGATGCCTCGCACGCGATGATGAAGGGCGACATGAGCGGTGCCGCTGCCGTGTTGGCCACGATGAGCACCCTGAAGGACCTCGGTTGCCCGAATCAGGTGACCGCGTATCTGATGTGCACCGACAATCTCCCGTCGGGCAGCGCCATGGCCATGGGCGACGTGCTCACCATTCGCAACGGCAAGACGGTCGAGATCCACAACACCGATGCCGAAGGTCGCTTGATCCTCGCCGACGGTTTGTCGCTCGCCACCGAACAGAAGCCCGACGGCATCGTCGACATCGCCACCCTCACCGGAGCGATGGCGCGTGCGCTCGGAGACGGCATGGCCGGTGTGATCGGCAACAACCAGAAGATCGTCGATCAGTTGCTCGCCGCTTCGTCGCGCACCGACGAGAAGCTGTGGCAGTTGCCGCTCGAGCGCGAGTATCGCCCGGCACTCGACTCCTACATCGCCGACATGAAGAACGTGGGCGGCGAAGCAGGGGCGATCACCGCTGCGTTGTTCCTGGATGAGTTCGTGGGTGACACGCCGTGGGCACACGTCGACATCGCCGGCCCGATGTGGACGAACTCGGACAGTCACTGGCTGCAGAAGGGTGCCACCGCTTACGGCACCCGTTTGCTGATCGATCTCGCACTGACGTTCAAGCGACCCGGTCGCTGAACGTCGCGAGGGGCTCAGCCCTTCTGCGTGCCCACCTTCAAGTCACGGAACGGCGACTTGGAATCGATGCCGACGTCTTTCGGTAGCCCGAGCACGCGCTCGCTCACGATGTTGCGCATGACTTCGTCGCTGCCACCGGCGATGCGCATGCCTGGCGCGCCGAGCAACAACTGACTCCACGCATACGTACCCCACTCGCCTGAGTCGGCTTGCAGTTTGACGCCGAGCACCTGTGCGACGAGATCGTTGATCTTCTTCTGGTTCTCGACGAGCGCCATCTTGCCGATCGACATTTCCGGCCCAGGGGTTTGCCCCGCGCGGATCTTGTCCATGCCGCGCTGTGATGTGAGACCGGCAAGTCGCGACGAGATGTAGAGGTCGGCGAGTTGATCGCGCACGAGCGGATCACGGTCGAGGCCGTAGTGGCGAATCATGCCGAGTAGGCGCACGAACATCGAGGTTTCGCCGCCGCCCATCGCGCCGATCGAGGCGCGCTCGTTCATCAACGTGGTGAGCGCCACGCCCCAGCCCTCGTTCACTGCACCGAGGATGTGATCGGCTGGAACGCGCACTTCGTTGAAGAACACTTCGTTGAAACTTGCGCCACCCGTCATTTGACGCAACGGTCGAATCTCGACGCCCTTGGCGTGCATGTCGACGATGAAGCAGCTGAGACCTTTGTGCTTGGGCAGACCTGGATCGGTGCGGCAGATGATCTCGCCGATGTCACTGAACTGGGCACCCGATGTCCACACCTTCTGACCGGTGATCACCCACTCGTCGCCGTCGCGCTCGGCCTTCGTCTGTACCGAAGCAAGATCGCTCCCTGCGCCGGGTTCGGAGAACAATTGGCATCCAACGATGTCGCTGCGCCAGAGCGGACGCAAGTAGCGCTCCTTGGCCGCTGGTGTGGCATGAGCGAGGATCGTCGGTGCCACCATGCCGAGGCCGATCTGGAACACACCCAGACTCGGTGTGCGGTACTCGCGTTCGACGGCGCTGTAAGCACGCTCGTGTGCAGGCGTGAGGCCAGAGCCGCCGTACTCGGTTGGTCCGGTGATCCAGCCGAATCCGTTGTCGAAACGCGTCGACTGCCACTGTTTGGCCTGACGGACGACTTCCATTTCCGCGTCGCGATCGCGTTCTTCGAACATCGCCACGTTGTCGGAGCCCTCGCCCCACACGAACGCGCGCTCACGTTCCTTCTTCTCGGCGTGTTGATCGAGGAATGCTCGTGCCTTGTCGGCGAACTGCTCGACGGAGATCGGGGTCGTCATGGCGACCACCGTACCCCTCGCACTACTGTGTGTGCATGGGCCAGCCCGTAGCAGTCACCGTCAAACCATCCACCACGCCAAACCGGGTGCGCTTCGAGTTGAACCGCTCGCTCACGGGTATGGGCCATGAGCGCTACACGGAGGCCAGTCAGGCCAAGGGTCCAAAGCCGGCCGATGAGTTGGCCCGCCGGTTGTTCGCCACGGGTTCGGTGAATGCCGTGCACGTCTACGGGAGCATGGTCACCGTGGAGACCCGCCCGGGTGCGGATGTGCCCACTCTGCAGACCACGGTGGAGAACCTGTATCAGTATTGGAAGCCGGGCATGGAGCCGCCGTCGCTCGAAGAGTTGATGAAGCAGGTTCCCGCCTCGGCGGCTCCGGCCGCGGCACCAGCCGCTGGGGGAGATGCTCCCGCCAACCCAGATCTTGCCCGCGTGCCGGCCCACTTGCTGGCTCGCTCCCAGGCCGCCCTGGCCAAAGCCCGCGCAGCGGGCTAGGTAATAGCCCGCGCCGCGAAGTAGTTCGCATGGCGAAGTAGCCGTTTTTTCGCGTATTTGCGGCACTTTCACGGGGCTGGGTTAGACCCCCGCGGGGAACCCCATGTGACAATTCCTAGGGGATGCTGAACACCGATATTTCTTTGCAGGACGTGGCCCAGATGCTCAACGTCCATTACATGACGGTGTATCGCTATGTCCGTCAGGGGCTCCTCCCGGCCAAGAAGGTCGGCCGCACGTGGTTCGTGTCGACGGCGGATCTCGAGGCATTCAAGAAGTCGCGGGTGGCCGAGCTCGACGCACCTTCAACGGACTCGGCGCAAGGTCGTGCACGAGCGCCGTGGGCAGAGCGACTCGAGTCGCGATTGATGGAAGGCGACGACCGCGGTGCGCTCGAAGTGATGGACTCGGTGCTGCGCGCCGGCAACGACCTCTACTACCTGTATCTCGAGGTGTTGTCGCCGGCACTCGTGTCGATCGGCGCGCAATGGGAGCGCGGCGACATCGAGATCTTCGTGGAGCACCGTGCCACCAACATTGCAATGCGGTTGATGAGTCAAGTGGGCAGTCGGTTCTCGCGGCGCGGCGTGAGCAAGGGCACCGTGGTGATGGGAGCGCCGCGAGGTGAAGAACATGCGATGACCGTGGCGATGATCGCCGATCTCGTGCGCAGTGAAGGTTGGGCGGTGCACGACCTCGGGGGCAACATGCCGGCGCATTCGTTCGCCGAAGCAGTCCGCCAGAGCAACGATGTCGTTGCGGTGTGCGTGGGAGTGACGATGACGACGTCGGTGACGGCGGCGCGTGAGTCGGTGATGGAGATTCGCAAGGTGCTCCAACCCGGCGTGCCGATCTTCGTCGGGGGAGCCGGTATCCGCAACGAGGAGACCGTCGAACTCGTCGGTGCCGACCAGTGGTCGAAGGACGCTCGTCACCTCGTGGAGTCGCTCAGCCAGTTGGCTCGCCGCCCCGGTAAATAGCGAACATACGTTCGCTACAGTGACGCCCATGAGGCTCACTGGAACCCTTTCCGGATCACTCGCCGAATCAGCCACCGGAGTCGATCGTCCGGCGCTTGTCGTGATCGAGTCGCTCGCTGCGGTGTTGCCCGATGGCCTCGTGCGCGGGCGCAGCGTGCTCTGTTCCGGCGATGCCGCACTCTCGCTCGCTCTCGCCGTCGTGGCCGGTGCGTCTCGTAGCGGGTCGTGGTTGGCGGTATTCGGGCTCACCGATCTGGGTTTGCTCGCTGCTCACGAACAAGGGATCGCACTTGAGCGCACGGTGCTCGTCACGCCTCCGTCGTCATCCACGCAATGGTCGGCGGCACTCGGCGCTGCGGTGGAGGGTTTCGAGTTGGCGTTGGTGGAAGTGCCGTCGCGGATCTCGGTCGGCGAGGCGCGCAAAGTACAACAACGCGTGCTTGCCCGCCGTGCGGTGCTCGTCCTCGTCGATGTCGACGGTCGACACGCTCGTCAACCCGTGTTCCAGCCCGACGTGGTGCTGCATACCGTCACCACAGGCTGGAGTGGCATCGGTAGCGGCCATGGTCACGTGCGTGGACGCGACGTGATGGTCGAGGTGAGTGGTCGGCGCGTGCCGGCTTCGCTACATGCCGCCAGGCGCGTGGCGTTGCCCGCGCCGTACTGACGTGTCGCGTGACGCCGTCACCCGAGTGGCGGCACTCGTGTTTCCGGACTGGCCGGCAGTGGCGATGCAGCGGGAGCTTGCTGCCCGCGGTGAGCGTCATGACGTGGTGGCGGTGCTGCATGCCCAACGCGTGGTGGCTTGCAGTGCACCGGCGCGAGTCGCCGGAGTGCGCACGGGTATGCGCCGTCGCGAGGCGCAGGGCGCTTGTGCGGACCTGATCGTCGTTGGCGACCAGCCCGAGCGCGACCGGCTGGCTTTCGAACCGGTGGTGCGGGCCGTATCCGAGCTGGTGCCACTCGTGGAGGTGGGTGCGCCAGGGACGATGGTGTTGCCCACGCG
>CAZWKD010000050.1:0-9248 GCA_964633985.1 uncultured Acidimicrobium sp.
CGCGCACGTATCGACGAGTCGATGGAGGCGTTGATCCACCACTTCAAGATCTTCACCGAGGGTTTCAAGGTTCCCGAGGGCGAGGTGTACGTGGCGATCGAGAGCCCACGCGGTGAGATTGGTTGCTACATCGCCAGTGACGGATCGTCGACTCCGTACCGTATGCACGTGCGTGCGCCGAGTTTCGTCAACATCCAGGCCTTACCGCACATGATGCGCGGTGGGCTCGTGGCCGATGCTGTCGCGGTGATTTCCTCCGTCGACCCGGTGCTCGGTGAGGTGGACCGATGAGCCGGTTGTCAGACGACAACGTGAAGTTGGCACGCGAAATCATCGCTCGGTATCCACGCCCGAAGTCGGCACTCGTGCCGCTCTTGCATCTCGCTCAGGAGCAAGATGGATTCGTCACCCGCGAGGCGATGGTGCACATCGGCGAATTGGTGGGCGTGACCTCGGCCGAGGTCTACGGCACGGCTTCGTTCTACGAGATGTTCCGTTTCGAACCGGTGGGCAAGTACCTGATCAACATCTGCGGCACGATGTCGTGTGCGCTGATGGGTGCGCATGAGTTGATGCACCGCGCGGAAGAGAAGCTGGGTGTCAAGGCAGGCGGGACGACGAGTGATGGTTTGATCACGCTCGCTCACGCGGAGTGTCAGGCGGCGTGCACGGAAGCGCCCTGCTTGCAGGTGAACTATCGCTATCGCTACCGAGTTTCGCCAGAACAGGTGGAGCAGTTGATCGACGACCTGCGCGCCGGACGGCTCGCCGACGAGATTCCAGCGCACGGCACACTCGCCCGTGTTCGTCAGCAGGTATCGGCCGAGCGCTTCGTCGGTGCGGTGAGCCCGGATGCAGAAGTTGCACAGCCGTCATGGCTGGATGGAAAGGCCGCGCTGTGACGACCTTTCCCCACGCACCAGGTTTCGTCGCAGGCAACCGCCCACAGATCGTCACCGAGCGCTTTCAATTCGAAGACTCCTACACGCTCGAGCGGTATCGCGCGACGGGCGGATACGAAGGATTGCGCAAGGCGCTGCAACAGCCGGCCAGCGCCGTCCATGACGAAGTAAAGAACGCGACGATCCTCGGTCGTGGCGGTGCGGGTTTCCCAGCCGGTACGAAGTGGGGTCTCACGCCGCAGGGAGTGTGGCCGCGCTACCTCGTGGTGAACGGCGACGAGAGCGAGCCTGGCACCTACAAGGACCGACTGTTGATGGAACGTGATCCGCATCAGTTGATCGAGGGTTGCTTGATCGCGTGTTACGCGGCCGGACTCTCGCAGTGCTTCCTGTACATCCGTGGTGAAATGGCGCTTGCTCAAGAGCGTGTGGCGGCTGCCCTCAACGAGGCATACGCCGCTGGTCTCGTCGGTCGCAACGTGATGGGTTCGAGCTTCTCGGTCGACGTCGTGTTGCACTGGGGTGCAGGCGCTTACGTGGTCGGTGAAGAAACGGCGCTGATCGAAAGTCTCGAAGGAAACCGCGGAATGCCCCGACTCAAGCCGCCATACTTTCCTGCAGCGATCGGCTTGTATGGCAAGCCGACGATCGTCAACAACGTGGAGACGTTGTCCAACTTGCCGTGGTTGATGCGCAACGGAGCGGCTGCGTATACCGCGATCGGCACGAAGACTTCACCGGGCACGCGCATGGTGGCGGTGTCCGGTCACGTGAAGCGACCGGGTGTGTACGAGATCGTGAACGGCACGACGACGTTCCGCGACTTGCTCTACGGCGACGAGTTTTGTCAGGGCATTCGCAACGGCAACGCGCTGAAGGCGTTCGTGCCGGGTGGCGGATCCGCTCCGTGGTTCACCGCCGATCAGCTCGATCTTCCGTTCGAGGCGAGTCAGGTAGGGCCGGCAGGTTCGATGCTCGGCTCGGGTGCAGTGATGGTGATGGACGAGACGACCGACATTCCGGCTGCCGCACTCACATTGACCAACTTCTATGCCCACGAGTCGTGCGGCAAATGCACGCCTTGTCGCGAGGGTGGAACATGGTTGCAGCGAATCCTCACGCGTGTGGTCAACGGTGACGGTACGACCGAAGACTTGGCGCAATTGGTGGAAGTCGGTTCGATGATCTGTCCGGGCAACTTCCCCCACGCATCGAGCGAGCGCCTCGGCCTTTCCGCCGTGCCTTTCCCGTACAAGATGACGACGATCTGCTTCGTCGGCCCGTCCGCTTACGCGCCCGTGCACTCGGCCCTCACCCTTTTCCCTGAGGAGTTTGCTGCTCGCGTGAAGCATCGCCGCACGATCCCTGTGACCGCGGTGGGAGCGCCGGCATGACCACCACTGAGCCGACACAGGAAGCAGTCGTGGATCCGAACGCGGTGTCGATCACGATCAACGGTCGCCACGTTGCGGCACGCAAGGGCGAGATGATCATCGCCGCCGCGGATCGCACGAACGATTTCATTCCACGGTTCTGTTATCACCCGCGCATGTCACCGGTTGGTATGTGTCGTCAGTGTCTCGTCGAGATCGACACGCCGCGTGGTCCCGCGATGGTCGTGTCGTGCATGACACCCGTGGCCGAGGGCCAAGTGGTGCGCACGGCGACCGACGACGTGAAGAAGGCACAGGAGGGCGTGCTCGAACTGTTGCTCGCCAACCACCCGCTCGACTGTCCGGTGTGCGACAAGGGCGGCGAGTGCCCACTGCAAGATCAGGCATTCAGCCACGGGCCGGGCGAGAGCCGTTACGTCGAGGAGAAGCGGCACTACGAGAAGCCGATTCCGATCAGCGACAACGTCTTCCTCGACCGCGAACGATGCATCCTCTGCGATCGCTGCACACGTTTTGCCGACGAGGTGGCCGGTGATCCACTGATCTCCTTCACGAGTCGTGGCAACAACACGCAGGTGATGACGTTCCCCGACGAGCCGTTCAGCTCGTACTTCTCGGGCAATACCGTGCAGATCTGTCCGGTGGGTGCGCTTACGGCGAAGCCGTATCGCTTCAAGGCCCGACCGTGGGACCTCGAGGAAGTGGAAACCACCTGCACGACGTGCTCGGTGGGTTGCCGCACGGTGGTGCAAAGCAGTCGCGACGAGGTGGTGCGTGTTCAGGGCGTCGACATCGACGCGGTGAACTGGGGCTGGTTGTGTGACCGGGGGCGTTTCAACTTCGAGTCGGTGAATTCAGATGAACGTCTCACGCAACCGTTGGTCCGTGATGCCGCAGGCAATCACGTCGCTGTGTCGTGGTCGCAAGCGATGGACACGGTGTCTCGCGCGATGCGCACTGCGCTTGCAGGTTCGAGTGAGTCCGTGGCGATCATCGGTGGTGCGCGCGGAACGAATGAGGACGCGTTCGCGTGGGCCTCGCTCGCCGACGCGCTCGGCGTGGATCAGCGAGATGCCCAACTCGCCGATGGATTGCCGCCTGAAGTCTTCGCGCTACCGCAGGCGACGATCGACGAGGTCGCTGCCTCGACGACGACGATCCTGCTTGCCCCCGACCTGAAGGACGAGCTGCCGGTGCTGTTTCTGCGCCTGCGCCACGCTGCCGAACACCGCACCACACGAATCGTCGAATTGGCGTCGTGTAGTGCATGTGCGTTGACGAATCACGCTTGGCGTTCGATCCTCGTCGAGCCGGGCATGTTCGCATCTGCGATTCGCGGTGGTGCTCTTTCCGGTGAAGTCGCCGAACAGTTGGCCAAGGGCAGTGTCTCGATCGTCGTTGGTCGACCGAACTTGGCCGAATCGTCCGACTCGGTGATGAGCGCATTGGCCGAACTGATTCACCTAGCGCCACACGCCAAGGTGTTGCCAGTGCTACGTCGTGGCAACGTCCGTGGGGCGATCACCGCTGGACTCACACCGCGCAACGGTGCCGGTGATACGGCCGAGATCCTCCGCCGCGGGGCAGCCGGAAAGCTCGATGTGTTGGTGTTGCTCGGATCCGATCCGTTGGCGGATTTCCCCGATGCCGATCTGGCGCGACGAGCGCTGGCCAGCACCAAGATGGTGGTCTCGATCGACGCGTTCATGTCGAAGTCGGCACAGGCCGCCCACGTGGTTCTGCCGGCGGCCGTCCAAGGAGAGAAGTCGGGTACGACGACCAACATCGAAGGTCGGATCAGCACCGTCAACCAGAAAGTGACGACTGCGGGTACTTCGCGACCCGACTGGATGATCGCCCTCGAGTTGGCAAATGCATGTGGCAAGGATCTGGGGATGCACTCGTTTACCGAGGTGCAGCGAACGATGGTCGAGCGCGTGGCGGAATTTGCGGCGATGAACGACACGGCTGCGTTGGCCAAGGACGGAGTGCTGTCCGTTCGCGCTCACGAAGTTGCACTCGCGCGAACCGAGTTCGAGGGTGCACAACGCAACTCCTATCAATTCCGATTGTTGGTGTACCGCAACCTGTACGACTCGGCGGTGTCGACCGCGATGAGCCCGTCGCTCCGTGGCCTCGCGTCCAGCTCCACCGTGGTGGTGCACCCGCTCGAGTTGCCGCGCATCGGTGGCCAAGTTGGGGATCATGTGATGGTGACCTCGCCACATGGGTCGATCACGACTCCGATCGCCACTGATGAGCGAGTAATGCGCGGTACGGCGTGGATCAGGTTCAACCAGCCAGGGGCAGACGTACGCGAATTGATCGACGTCGATGCTGATGTGGTGGACGTGAAGATCGAGAGGGTGTCGTGAACGCACGGCCGATGATCGATCCGGGTCTCGTCGGAGACTTGTTCTGGGCGCCGCTCCTCGTCGTCGCGTTGAAAGTGCTCGTCGTATTCGTGCTCGGTTTGATCGCCACCATGTTGATGGTGTGGTTCGAGCGCAAGGTGGTGGCGGGAATGCAGAACCGCATCGGACCGAACAAGGCCGGCCCGTTCGGCTTACTTCAGACCCTTGCCGACGGCACCAAGTTGTTCTTCAAGGAGGATTTGATCCCCGACCGCGCGGATCGATTCGTCTTCCGTCTCGCCCCGTTGCTCGCGCTCGTTCCCGCGTTCCTCGCGTGGGCGATCATTCCGCTCGGTGGCGACTTCCGCGATGGCAATGACGGGCTCGTCACCTGGTTTGGTGTGGAGACGCGCGTCCAGTTGGCCGATCCGCCGATGGGAGTGTTGTTCGCACTGGCCATCTCGTCGATCGCCGTGTATGGAGTGATGCTTGCCGGATGGTCGAGTGGTTCGAAATATCCACTCCTTGGTTCGGTGCGGGCGTCGGCGCAGATGGTCAGTTATGAAGCTGCCTTGGGGCTGTCGATTGCCAGCGTGTTCCTCGTTGCGGGCACCCTGTCCACGAGCGGAATCGTGAGTGCTCAGTCGTCGCTCGGTGACTGGAACCTCGTGACCACCGGTGTCGTACCGATGGTGATCTTTCTGATCGCCGCCACCGCCGAATTGAATCGACCACCGTTCGACCTGGTCGAAGCCGAACAGGAACTCGTGGGTGGCTTTCACACGGAGTACTCGTCGATTCGCTTCGCTCTGTTCTTCCTCGCCGAGTTCATGAACACCGTCACGATGAGTGCGTTGATCGTCACGCTGTTCTTCGGTGGTCCGCAACCCATTGCTATCGGAGACACGGTGCTCGACATCCCGCTGGTGCCGAACGGAATCGAAGGCACCATCTGGTTGTTGGCAAAAGTGCTCGTCTTCCTCTACGTGTACGTGTGGTTCCGCGCGACCTTGCCGCGTTTTCGCTACGACCAGCTGATGGATCTCGGCTGGAAGTTGCTGATCCCTGCATCACTTGGTTGGTTCATGTTGCTTGCTGCCCAGCGCCTCGCACGTAACGAGGGCTGGAACATCGTGGTGACGACGGCCGTCTCGGTAGTGGTGATCGGCGGCTGCTGGTTGTTGTTGCAACTTGGGCTCTCTCGCGCCGCCAAGGATCGCGCGGTGGAAGGATCGATGTTCTGATGGGCTACTTGCAGGGATTCCTCGTCACGATCGCCCAGCACGGTCGTAAGAACAGGGTGACGACCGAATACTCGGGCGGCCGCATCTGGCGTCGTCGCGCGGGCAAGTCGGTGAAGAAGGACGAGAAGATTCCCAAGCCCGAGCGCTTGCACGGCCGCCATGTGCTCAATCGCTATGAAGACGGCATGGAGAAATGCATCGGCTGTGAGCTGTGCGCAGCAGTGTGCCCAGCAAAGTGCATCCATGTGCGCGGCGCCGACAATGATCCAATGAATCCGACCTCGCCGGGCGAGCGTTTTGGCTGGATCTACGAGATCAACTACCTGCGCTGCATCCACTGCGATCTGTGTGTCGAGGCCTGCCCGACGGAAGCCATCACCGAAACCAAGTTGTTCGAGTTCTCCTTCACCAATCGTCAGGATGCGATCTACACCAAGTCCGAATTGCTCGTCGGTGACGACGGCAAGCCGAAGCAGTTGCCGTGGGAAGACTGGCGCCCGGGTGAGGACGAGCACACTTCCGCTTGGATGCGCGCGACTGCTCCCGCTGGCGACGAGTCATTCGTCGGCACCGTGGGTTGGAGCGGCGAACTCGGTTATGGCACTCGTGAGCCCGAGAAGGGCAACGAGTAAGTGGAGTTATTCGTCTTTGTCGTAGCCGCCGCGATGTCGGTAGTGGGGGCACTGGGCGTTGTGTTGAGGAAGAACCCCGTCCACGCCGCTCTCAGTTTGGTGCTCACGCTGTTTGGCGTGGCCGTGTTGTTCGTGGCACAACACGCGGAGTTCCTCGCCGCTGTGCAGGTGATCGTCTATGCAGGAGCAATCGTGGTGCTCTTCCTCTTCGTGATCATGCTGCTCGGTGTAGATCGTGCGGAAAATTTGCGCACCGAACCTCTTGCTTCTCAACGCTGGATTGCCGGCGTCACGGGCGTAGGCATGTTGGCGCTGCTCACGCTTGCTGCGATGGCTGGCGACGACGAGGTGAGGATGCGCGGAGAGGGAATTGCCAGTGCAGTCGCCGAGAACGATGCGAACGCAAACGTGCGTCAAGTCGCGGTATCCATCTTCTCGGATCACGTAGTGGCGTTCGAGGCAACCTCGGTGTTGTTGGTGGTAGCGGTGGTCGGAACGGTGATGATGGCTCGCCGCAAGAAGGCATCCACCGAGGCAGCGCAATGATCGATCTCGTCCCCACGACCTCGTGGTATCTCGTACTTGCTGCGTTTCTCTTCGTGGTGGGCATGGTGGGTGTGATGGTGCGTCGGAACCCACTCGTGATGTTCATGTGTATCGAACTGATGTTGAATGCCGTCAACCTGTCGTTCGTGGCGATCGGTAAGCGCCTCGGCTCGATCGACGGTCAGTCGATCGTGTTCTTCGTGATGGTGGTGGCGGCAGCCGAAGTGGTGGTTGGTCTGGGGATCATCGTGTCGATCATGCGCCGTCGCAACGACGTCAATGCCGATGATCTCGTGGGATTGAGGGGCTAGCAGATGATCGATTTGCTGTGGCTCTTGCCCGCCTTCCCGCTGCTCGGAGCACTGGTGTTGATCGTGTTCGGTCGGCGCCTCGGCGACCCGGGTGCCGGTTGGTGGGCGTCCTTGATGCCGATCGCTTCCTTCATCGTGACGGTGGGGGTGTACTTCGAGTTGCTCTCGCGTCCTTCAGAGGAGCGTCACGAGGTCGTGACCCTCTTCTCGTGGTTGCCGGTGGGGTCGCTGCAAGTGGACATGGCGCTGCTGGCAGATCCGCTCAGCATCACCATGGCTCTATTCATCACTGGCATCGGTGCGCTCATTCATCTCTATGCGATCGGTTACATGCATGGTGACCCGAAGTTCTCGAAGTTCTTCCTTTATCTGAACCTGTTCGTTTTCTCGATGCTGATGCTCGTGCTCGGCGAGAACCTCCTCGTCACCTTCCTCGGGTGGGAGGGAGTGGGCGCATGTTCGTACTTCTTGATCTCGTTCTGGCACACCCGCGACAGTGCTGCAGTCGCCGGCAAGAAGGCGTTCGTCACCAACCGCATCGGTGACTTCGGCGTGATGACGGCGATGTTCCTCGCGTTCTCATCGATTGGTTCGATCTCGTATTCGGCGATCAATGAAGCGGCACACGGCGGAGAGATGGCGCAGGTGACATCGACGGCAATCGCACTGCTCTTGTTCGTCGGAGCGATGGGCAAGAGCGCCCAGTTGCCGTTGTATCTATGGCTTCCGGACGCGATGGAAGGCCCGACGCCGGTGTCTGCTCTGATCCATGCGGCGACGATGGTGACCTCGGGTGTATTCCTGATGACTCGCGTCGGACCCGTGTTGCACGCTTCGTACGAGTGGGCGCCGATGGTGATTGCTGGCGTTGGCGCGGCGACCGCGTTGTATGCGGCGACGATCGCCGTCGCCCAGAACGACATCAAGAAGGTGCTCGCCTACAGCACGGTGTCCCAGCTCGGCTACATGTTCCTCGCCGTTGGCTCCGGTGCGTACGTTGCCGCGATCTTCCACATGGTGACCCATGCATTCTTCAAGGCCCTGTTGTTCCTCGGTTCGGGCTCGGTGATCCATGGCATGCATCACGAGCAAGACATGCGCCGCATGGGTGCATTGCGCAAAGCAATGCCGGTGACTGCGTTCACGTTCATCATCGGCTGGTTGGCGATCGCAGGTGTGCCGCCGTTCGCAGGATTCTGGTCGAAGGACGAGATCCTGCTGTACGTATACGCGAACAACCGTCTGCTGTACGCAGTTGGCCTGCTCACCGCGTTGCTCACGGCGTACTACATGACACGTCAGGTGATCATGGTGTTCTTCGGCGAGGCGAAGTGGAACGACCACAGCGCCGAACACTCGGCGCATGGTGAGTTCAAGCCACACGAAAGTCCGAAGATCATGTTGTTGCCACTCGTGGTGCTTGCGGTGCTCTCCGTGATCGGTGGAGGCATGCAGTTGCCATTTTCCAAGGATCTGCACTTCCTTGAGCACTGGTTGGCGCCCGTGGTGGAGGAGTCCGAAGCGCACATCGGAGAGACGTGGGCGTATGCCAACAAGTATCTGCTACTGGGTGTTGCCGTGATCGTTGCGGCAGTCGGCATCGCGGTTGCCTATCTCGTGTACGCGCGTCGACGTTTGCGAGTGATCGAACCGAAGATCTTGGAAGAAGCGTGGCGCTACGACCAGACGGTGGCGAAAGTGGTGGCTGGTCCCGGTAAGGGATCGTTCGATGCCGTGGCGTGGTTCGACACGAACGTGGTCGATGGCGCAGTTCGTGGGACTGCCACTGCGGTGCGTGGATTCGCAGGTGTGGCGCGAACCACACAGAACGGGTTCGTGCGCGCGTACGCCGGAGTCGTAGCGGT
>CAZWKD010000051.1:0-8897 GCA_964633985.1 uncultured Acidimicrobium sp.
GTTGCGGTCGAGATCTGATAGTTCGCCGCGCGACCACCGTTGGCACCATTGGCCAACGTGTAGGTAACTGTCGATGACTGCGTACCCACGTTGGCACTGGCGTAATCGCTGCCAGACGCAGTGACGTTGAGGGTCTCGCTCCCCACCAGCCCCGACAAGCTTCCGATCGTGATCACGCCGGGAGTTCGCGTGCCGTTGTAGGCACGTGACGCGATCGAAGCGTTCGGCGCAGTGAGCGTCTTGCGATCGACTGTGACCGTCTGAGTCACCGAGGTGGCGGCGTCGAACAGCTCGTTTCCAGCTTGAGATGCCGTGATCGAACAGGTGCCTGCTCCAACGATGGTGATCGTCGTTCCGTTCGTGCCACCCGATGTACAGACTTCGGGAGTAGTGCTGGCGAACGACACCGTGAGAGCCGCTCCAGCAGAGTTCGTTCCCGTAGCCGTGCCGCTCACGGTGAACGTGCCGTCGCCGTAGGTCTTTGTGCCCACCGTCGAAGTGGAGAACGTGATCGACTGCGAAGCCTTGGAAATGGTGAATGACTGGTCGACGTTGGTCGCAGCGTTGTACCTGTCATCGCCCGCTTGAGACGCGCGTATGGAACAAGTTCCCGGAAGCAACATCGTGACCGTGGTGCCGTTGGTGCCGCTCGTTGTACACACCGTGGTCGTCTGGCTTGCAAACGAAACCGCCAATCCAGAAGCTGAAGTGGAGCCACTCACCGAGAAGGTGGAGCGGCTATAGGCCCGATTTGCTGGCGCCGAAAACGTGATCGTCTGGGCGGCTTTGGCGATGGTGAATGACCGATCCACGTCCGTTGCTGCGTTGAAGTTGGCATTCCCTGCCTGTGAGGCCCGAATCGTGCACGTTCCCGACGACACAGTGGTGACTGCAGCGGTGGCGGTTCCCGCCGAGAGCGTGGATGACCCCACGGTGCACACGGTTGTGGTGAGGCTCGAAAACGAGACGGTTAGCCCAGTCGCGGAGGTGGTTGCGGAGATCGAGACGGTGTTGGAGGGGTGGAAAGTCTGATTTGCTGGCGTACCAAACGTGATGGTTTGGCTCGCTCTCGTAACCGAGAAAGATTGCGTGACCGTCGCTGCAGCGTTCCATGAAGTGTTACCGCTCTGGTTCGCCGAAATCGTGCATGTGCCGACGGCAACAAGGCTCACGGTCGTACCGCTCAAAGAACAGATGCTGGGCGTGCTCGTCGAGTAGGTGACGGCAAGACCTGAAGTGGCTGTCGCAGAAACCGTAAACGACGTGTTGACAGTTCGGGTACCGGGGTTGCTGAACGAGATCGTCTGGTTCGACTTGGGCACTGAACCCAGACATGACGAAGAAACACGAGTCCATGACGATCCAGCTGTCGCGTTGAGGAAATAGGAGCCGTTGTTGCTTCCGAATACGCTCGCCCCGAGATAGTCCCCTGCTTGCCACGTACGAGTAATCCGCGAATTCAAGTTGCCTGCAGAGTCGTCGTCTTGAGCGACCTGCTGACCGGAAGAATTGAACCAGTGCAGGTACGGGTCGCTCATTGTTCCTTTGAAGAGCGTGATGGTTACTGAGGTACCGGCGTTCACACCGTTCAAAACCCAGGTGTCACACGGCATGTTTCGGGAGCTAACACCACCGGTTCCGTTTCCAGAAATTGTTGTGGTTGCCGAGTTGTTGGCCGATACGACGCTTGCCGTGAAGAGCACCATCGAAAACGAGACAGCAAAGGCGGAAACGAGTGTTCGAGCGACGAACCTGATCGCAGACGAACGCCGAGAACGTACTGATTCAGCACGACGTTCAGAAATCAATTTCTTAACGATGTTCACCACCAACTCCGCACTCAGAATCTAAGTCCAAAACATCAATAAACGCCAATGCAGACAACGGTTTTCGTGTTCAACGAATTGAAAAAATTAACGTGCGACTTGGTGCTAAAAATCCAACGCGAAAGTGCATGAGCTGTCGATCAATGAAGCTGCGCAATTGATGCATTTCAGTTCGGAAAACTGAAGAACTCTCGACTCATCATCAAGAGATCCCAGAACATCACAACGCAAACCCTCAACCTCAACTAGAAGGCAAGAAGCCCAGAGTTTTCGCCGCAATACGGCACTTTCAAAACCCTCAAGTAGTCGTTGAGCCCATTACCTATTTGCGTATTGCTGACTTGACCAAGTTGGGAGAAGTCGTGCAACACCCCCTCGGTATGGTGCCGGCTCACACCGAAGGAGGCACCATGACACACCCAACGCACAAGCCCGAAAGCGAAATCGGGAAGAACCAGGATGCGGTTCGACGTCGCTTCTTGCGCGCACTCACCGACCTCGGTCTGCAGCGGGTGGTGCCCGCGACCTCCGTTCAGGTGACCGAGGAGGGCTTCACCATCAACGGATTGTCCGTTGGTCAGTTGGCTCAGCTCACCAACGTGCTCGAAGACGCACTGAACATGGTCGACGTTCCCGATCAGGATCAGCCGGTGCTCGTTGGCGGCCTCGCACAACCTGATCGACTGCCCGTTTCGTTCACCGCAGCTCGGATCGCCCCACATGCGGTGATGTCGTGATCTCGCTTGGGCATTTTTCCGGTAACGAACTTGCGGTGGTCGCCGCGCTCGCGTATCTGACGATGCCCAGTGAACGCCTCGGCGAAGGGGTGCAGGTGGAGTGCCTCAATGGTCATCGCGTGTGGACCGGTGCCACCAAGCACGGCGCATTCCGTGTCGTCGGCGAGGCGGCACACTTCGACGGTCGTCACCTCGTTCACCTTCGTTCCGTGCGCGATGCAGAGTCGCTGCTCGAGATGAACGCCACCGTCGACATCTCTATCGACGCCGACATTGTTCGAGTCACCAGCGTGGACGCCGCAGGAGAACTCCCGGTCGCCCTCTTGGCACCCGACGCAGCTCTTCTTGAGGTCCACACCCCCACCACGGCCGAAATCTCCCTGGAGGGTCTCCGTCATGTGCTGTGGTCCGGAACCCACGACCCAGCCGAGGGCTTCAGCGACGACGAGCGCGACATTGCAGGTCCGAGCACGCTGGTCCGCTTCCTGCCCAACCGCCTGGAACTCCGCACCAGTTTTGAGGAAGTTGCCTGTGCCGATACCGCCAGTTCGTGGACTGCGGAAGTCTCAGGGCCACAAGGCGAAATTGGTGTTCATAGATGGGCCTTGAAACGTCTGTATGGCTTCATGCACTCGCTACCCGACACCTCATTTCGCTTCTCGGCGGATGTGGCCCGTGGCGGTGCTCTACACATCGATGGTGAGAACTGGCGCTTGGCACTCGTTGAAGCACCCACCCGAGCCGGCCGCTACTACGGAGAACTTCGCGACCACCTCGATCAGACTGGGGCGCTTGCCGCTGAACAGGAAGACGGCCGACTTGCCGCCACCGTCGCAGGAGTGGAAATGGTGCTCCAACTTCTCGACGGACGGCTCCCCATCGTGCGGGCCACCGTGCACGTGGTGGGCGACGTCGAGCGGACCCCGGAACTCCTAGACGAGATCGACCAACAAAACGAAGGTCGTGCGTTCACCAAGTTCTTCATGAGCGGCAACTCCGTGTTTGCCGGAATGGATGTGCGCTGTGTCGACATCGCCTCGATCAGCCAGTTCCTGATGGTGTTGGCCGAAGACAGCGAGTTGCTCGGCAGCTACTTGGCGGCCCTCGGCGCAAAGGCCGCTGCACCGACGCTCTGGTGATCTAGATAGATCCGGTGGTGAGCAGTTGCTCGAATTGTTCGCCGCCGATGATCGGAATGCCCAACTCTTCGGCCTTCGTCACTTTGGAGGCCCCGGGCGATTCGCCCACCACCACGCAATACGTCTTGGCACTCACCGATCCAGGCGACTTCCCCCCTCGATCCTTGATGGCCGCTTCGGCCTCTTCTCGCGAGTAACCAGCGATGGTGCCCGTCACCACCACAGCCCTGCCTACGAGCACTTGTGGCAACGTGCTCACTTGTACGTTGCCGAACTGCACGCCACCTTTGCGCAACTTCTCGATCAGCTTCTTGTTCTCATGTTTGGCAAACCACGACGAAATGGACTCAGCGATCACTTCGCCCACGCCGTCCACCGCACTCAAATCGCTCGCACTCGCCAGCATGATTCGGTCGAGCGAACCGAACTGGCGCGCCAGAGACTCGGAGGCGGCAGGTCCGAGATGTTTGATACCGAGTGCCGTCAACAGTTTGGGGAGCGGACGACTCTTGGACGCATCGATCGCAGCGAGCAGGTTGGTGGCACTCAGCTCGGCGAAGCCCTCCACCTGCAGCAACTGCTCGACGGTGAGCGAATAAAGGTCGCCGACGTCTTCCACCAATCCCAAGTCCGAGAGTGCATACACCGTTTTCTCGCCGAGGCCTTCGATGTCCATCGCGCCACGTGAGGCGAAATACATGATCCGCTGATCCCGCTGGAACGGACATGCCGGCTCGACGCATCGCGTATCCGCTACGCCTTCCTCCTGAACGAGGGTGGACTTGAGTTCACACGGGCACGTACTCGGGAACACCCACTCCTTGCACCCTTTCGGCCGCAGGCTGAGCACCGGTCCCACCACTTCGGGGATGACATCTCCCGCCTTGCGCACGATCACGGTGTCTCCAGGACGGACATCCTTGAGAGCCACTTGCTCGCGGTTGTGCAGTGTGGCCATCGAGACCGTGCTGCCAGCGACGAACACGGGCTCGAGCACGGCGAACGGGGTGACGCGACCCGTGCGACCGACACTCACCTGGATGTCTTTGAGCACCGTGTTTCGCTCTTCGGGAGGGAACTTGACGGCAATGGCCCAACGCGGGGCCCGCGAGGTGAAGCCCAGTGTCTCGCGTTGCGCGAGATCGTCCACCTTCACCACGACGCCGTCGATCTCGTAGTCGAGATCGTGCCGACGCTCGATCCACTTCTTGCAGAAATCCGATACATCCTGCAGATCCTTGACCAGACGGATTTCTGGGTTGACGGGGAATCCGAAGGAGCGCAGGTACTCGAGCGATTCGTGGTGACTGACGAATGCAGGAGTGCCCACTACTTCACCAAGTTGGTACGCCCAAAACGACAACTTCCGTGAGGCAGTGATGGTGGGGTCCTTCTGGCGGAGACTGCCTGCGCCGGCATTACGCGGGTTGACCGGAACCGACTCGGGCTTCTTGCCAGCGCGCACCCGCTCCTCGTTCTCCGCCTCCTTGGCCGCTTTCAGTTGGCGAAACACCGCGATCGGCATGTAGACCTCGCCACGAACCTCGAGCACACTCGGCATCGCGACACCCTTTGGCGCAACGAGACGCTTCGGCACCACGGCGATTGTCTTCACGTTCGCAGTGACGTCCTCGCCGACTTTGCCGTCGCCGCGCGTGGCAGCCTGCACGAGTAGTCCGTCCTCGTAACGAATACTGAGCGCCAATCCGTCGATCTTGGGTTCGCAGGTGAAGGCGTGCTTGGCGCCATCCAAGCCCTTCGCCACGCGCTCGCCCCATGCCGCCAATTCGGCCTCGTCCATGGCGTTGTCGAGGCTCGTCATTGGCACCCGGTGCGTAACCGGGTCGAAGGTGGTCACGGCGGGCGCACCCACCCGACTCGTGGGTGAATCGAGTGTGACGAGTTGCGGATGCTCCGCCTCGATCGCGATCAATTCGCGTTTCAGTTCGTCGTACTCGGCGTCGGAAATCTCTGGTGCGTCATGTGCGTAATAGCGCTCGTCATGTCGCGTGATGGCATCACGCAGCCACGCAGCACGTTCCTGCACTTGTTTGCTCGGCTTGGAGCGCGGGGCCATCTCGCAAAGATTACCGACGGGGACTCGCGACAATAGGCTCAATGCGTGGTGCGTTCGATCCTCGGATACTCGAAGTGGATCACCCGCATTGCATGGATGCTCGCGGCGCTGTTGCCGAACTCGTTGATGACCGATCTTGATCAGTCGAGCGACATCGTAAACCTCGTACTCGACGTGCAGGGTTGGGCTACGTGGGCATTCGTGCTCGTGGCACTGTGGGTACCGCACCCCATCGCGCTCACCGCGGCCCGGATGCTGGCGCCCCTGACGATGCTCCTGATGGCCATGCGGCTGGGCGGCACCGAGTGGAATCCACTGCCGATCGTTGCGACCCTGTCCGCCATCGTGGCGTGCGTGTTGATGTTCACGGCGGAATTCGGGACCGATCAGGCACAGGCAGGAGCGTTCGGCAACGAGCGCCGATTCCTATTGCGCCTTCCTGCTCCCTTGGTGCTCCCGACCGTCATCGGTTGGCTGCTCTTCGCCAGCGCGTTGATCGTCGCCCCGCTAGTCGTCGTCTCCAATGAATGGCCGATCGCAGTTCCCGTCGCGGTTGTCGCACTGGTCGTGCTGTGGTTCACGCCGCAACGACTGCATCAACTTTCCAAGCGGTGGTTGGTGCGAGTACCGGCAGGCTGGGTAGTGCACGACGCCGTGCTACTCGGCGACAACATCCTCGTGCGCAGCCATGAATTGCAGTCGATGAAAATTGCGCCAAGCGACACTGAAGCGTTCGATCTCACCGGGCTCACCCGCGGCATCGCGCTCGAAATCCAGTTACGCGACTCGACGACGGTGCGACTCACACCGTTTGCATCGAGGATCACCAAGACATTGGACGTCGTCCATACGAAAGCACTTCTCGTCGCGCCAACACGCGCCACGGCGCCTCTGACGAGCTGAGTCTCAGTAGTTGTCGACGCGGCCGAGCATCCTGCTCAACAGGCGGTTGAACCAACCGACTACACCAGACCGTTTCGACTTCTCCTTGGCAAATTCCTCCAGCAATCCTGCTTCGGCGCGCAAGGTTTCGTTGAGAGAGACCTTGCCATCGTCGTCGAGATCAAGGATATCCTTCTTGTCTTCACTGTCGTCGGGAACGGGCCACGGAGTGATCACCATGTGGGAATTCTCGCAGCGAAGACCGTCGCCATTCGTCTCTTCATGGTGATCTAGCCTCGATGCGGTACGAACGTGCCGGAGGTAAGTACATGACGACGACGCAACACCATTCCGCTCTTGAAGCGGCCGAGCTCAGGGTCCGCGAGGCGGGTCGTTGGTTGAATCTCGAGGAGGGACTGATCGACACGATCGTCGCACCCCGAAGAATCATCGAGGTTTCCATTCCATTCCGACGTGACGACGGCAGCCGAGACCTCATCCACGGTTGGCGCGTCCACCACAACACCACCCGCGGACCTGCCAAAGGTGGAATCCGCTACCACCACGAGGTGAATCGCGACGAAGTGGTGGCTCTTGCCATCGGCATGTCGCTGAAGACGGCGATCGCCAATCTGCCTCTCGGCGGCGCCAAGGGCGGCGTGTGTTTCGACCCGAAGCAGTACTCGTCGGCCGAAATCGAGCGAATCACCCGTAGATACGTCTCCGAAATCTCTTCGTTCCTCGGACCAGACCGTGACGTTCCCGCCCCCGACGTCGGAACAAACTCGCAGGTGATGGCGTGGATCATGGACCAGTACTCGACGGGTGTTGGTCATGCGGTACCGGGCGTGGTCACCGGCAAGCCGATCGAACTCGGTGGTTCGCTCGGTCGCGAATCGTCGACTGGTCGTGGCGTGGTGGAAGCAGCGGCGCTCATGCTCGCCAAACAAGGCAAGGACATAGCCGGCCAGCGAATTGCCATCCAGGGATACGGACAAGTGGGCATGTGGGCGGCAAGGCTCGCCGCCGCACGTGGCGCAAAAATCGTCGGTATCTCCGACGTGAGCGGCACCGTGCACGATGCCGGCGGTCTCAATCTCGGAAAGATCGATGATGCACTTCGCGATGGCGCCCGTGGAGTTTGTGGTGCAGGTGTCGGCGAGGTCGTCGCACGTGGATTGGAAGGCTCGCCAGCCGTGTTCGCACTCGATTGCGACATCATCATGCCCTGTGCTCTTGGTGATGCCGTGCATGAAAAGGAAGCCAACGAAGTGAAGGCGAAGTTGGTGATCGAAGGCGCCAATGGACCTCTCACCCCGACGGCAGATCTCATCCTCGCGGACAAAGGTGTCGTCGTGATTCCCGACGTCTACGCCAACGCCGGCGGTGTGACGTGTTCATACCTCGAACAGTGCCAGAACTTCGCTCATCTCTCATGGGACGAAGACCAGGTGAACGCTCGCGTCATCGACTTGATGCGTAACGCATTCGAACGCTTCCATTCGTTCGCCACGGAGAGCAGATTGCCCTATCGCTTGGCCGCCACCGTGCTCGGTGTGAAGACCATCGCCGACTCGCACCGAATGCGCGGACTGCATCCGTAAATGCGAAAAGGGCGGGGAGCCGAAGCTCCCCGCCCCAATCGAACTACTGGTTAGTTGCCACCTTCGGCGAGTTCCACCGTGATCGGTGAGTAACCCTCGCCGGTGATGTCGACACCCATGTCACCGAGCAGCGCGTGTGCTTCCGCCACGATGTCATTGGTATAGGAATCGGCATCCGGTGCGGCACCGAGAACCGTCTTTCCTTCGAGGTTCTTCGCCTCCATCGACAGGGTCACCGTGCGATCCCAAGCCTCTGCGTTGATGAAGCCCGCACCTTCAGCGGCCGGCCAGATCAACTTGTTGACCTCGTTCATCTGCCACAGCTGGTGGCTGTTGCCGAGCTTCGAACCCTTGGACACGACGATGTCGCGGCACTCCTCGACGTTGTCACGGCAATACGCCCAACCTTGGAGCGACGCAGCCACGAACTTCACTGCGGTCGAACGGTAGGCCTCATCGCTCAAGCGAGCTCCGTCGGCCCAGATGGCGTCCTGCAACATGCCCACGCCCTCTTCCTCGTACGAGATGACGTTGAGGTCCTCTGGCGTGTACAGCTCACCTGTGGCATCGTTGACTGTCTCGAGCACCATTGCGTACTCGTTGTAGGTCATCGCCTCAGCGGCGTCGATGTC
>CAZWKD010000052.1:0-8765 GCA_964633985.1 uncultured Acidimicrobium sp.
GTCGGGGGTTCGAGTCCCTCAGCGCCCACCATCGTGAGTTGGGGGCGTACCTGTAACACTTGCCTCGTGATCGAGTTGGTCTCTGGTGATGTGCGTACCCGCATCGATCCCGCTCGGGGAGGCCGTGTGGTGTCACTCGAGATAGACGGCACCCCATTGATCGTTGGTGAAGAACCCCGCCATGGTTCAGCATTCGAGTGGGGATTGTTTCCGATGGTTCCCTTTGCGGGTCGCGTGCGGGGAGGACGATTCAACTTTCTTGGCCGGCAATACCAGTTGCCCACTCGGATGCCACCACATGCCATTCACGGAGTGGTCGACGACGTTCCGTGGACGGTGGCGAGCAACGACGACTCGTCCGTGGGGATGTACTGCGAATTGAGCGCTCCGTGGCCCTTCCGTGGGGAGGTATCCCATCGCATCGAGTTGCGAGCGTCGAGTCTGTGGATGGAGTTGTCTCTGACGGCACACGAATCGATGCCTGCTCAGGTGGGGTGGCACCCATGGTTCGTCCGTCCCGCCACCGTGGAGTCATCGTTCGCGGAGTGGCTACCTCGCGATGGGGAAGGAATGCCTACTCAGCCAACGAGCGCGAACGTGCCCGACTCTTCGTCTCCAGTCGACGATTGCTTCACTTCGGACGGTTCGGCCGTATGCGTGAAGGTGGGGGAACGACGACTGAGTCTCACCTCCGATTGCACGCATTGGGTGGTGTACACCGAAGCCGAGCACGGCATTTGCGTGGAACCACAATCAGGGCCGCCGAACGAATTCGAGAGCGCACCAATGGTGGTTAACGCTGGCGGGGTACTTCGCCGGTGGTTCGAGATCGCGTGGTAGGACAGGGGCGAGTGAACACGACCTCTACTGAATCGCTCTTCGGGGAATGGGCTCCGTGGGCCGACCCTGAAATGGTCGCGCATCGACGCCTCTCGATGCGAGCGCCACTCACTGCACATCCGAGCGCACGTGCAGCGCTGAGTGGAGATCGGGAACGAAGCCCGTGGTGGAAATCACTGAACGGCGAATGGCAGGCCAAGCGGTGGGCTCACCCAAGCCTCGTGCCCAAATTGGCCGTGAGCGAGTCGACTTTCGGTTGGTCGTCTCTGCAGGTGCCCGGCAACTGGACGATGCAGGACTTCGTCGACACGCCGCACTACACGAACATCGTGATGCCATGGAAGGGTTTGCCGCCTGTCCTTCCGGAGGAGTTGCCGACCGTGGTGTATCGGCGCTCATTCGACGTGCCGAACGAGTGGCGTGACCGACGAATCATCGTGCATGTGGGTGGTGCAGAGAGTGTCCATGGTGTGTGGGTGAACGGGAAGCTGGCGGGATGGGGAACCGATAGCCGGCTGGCGAGCGAGTACGACATCACCGAACTCGTGGTCGAGGGAAACAACGACCTCGCGATCGTGGTGACTCGTTACTCGGCGCAGAGTTACCTCGAGGATCAGGACCAATGGTGGATGGCGGGCATCCATCGTGAGGTCTTCGTCGAAGCGCGAGCCGCAATTCATCTCGCAGATGTCAACGTCGATGCATCGATCAAGGTGGCGTCGGTTCGGAATCGTCTCGCTTCGGGTTCGGTGCGAGTTCGCGCCCGATTGGAGATTGCCGACGGCACGGCAACTGATCCCGGCTGGTGTGTACGTGCCCAATTGCACGACCCCCGTGGCAAGAAGGTCGGTTCCCCGCGAACGATTGCTTTCCCATTCGAGACCTCCGCGTATGTGTTCGAGGGATTCGTGGCCACCGATGAGTGGTCGTTGCCGCGGGTGGAGACATGGTCGGCGGAATCGCCATCTCTCTACACGATGCTCGTCACCCTGATCGACCCCCGAGGCGAGGAGATCGAGCACGTTGCCGTTCGCTGCGGCTTTCGGTCCGTCGAGGTGAAGGACCGATCACTGCTCATCAACGGTCAGCGAGTCATCATCCGTGGCGTCAACCGCCATGACCACTCACCGGTCAACGGCAAGGCCGTGACGCTGGAAGAAATGCGGGCGGATCTCATGGCGATGAAGCGGCACAACGTGAATGCCGTGCGCTGTGCTCACTACCCGAATGATCCACGACTGCTCGATTTGTGCGATGAACTCGGCCTCTATGTGGTGGACGAAGCGAACGCCGAGGCCCATGCGTTCAACACGAGTTTGTGGCGGGACACGCGCTGGCATGCATCGTGGCTCGCTCGTGTATCGCGCATGGTGCAACGTGATCGCAACCACCCGAGCGTGATCATGTGGTCACTCGGCAACGAGGCTGGTTACGGCCCGATACACGAGTCGCTTGCCGCGTGGGTGAGGGCGAATGATCCTTCGCGACCGTTGCACTACGAGCCGGCCATCTTTCACACCAACTGGGTCGATGGCGGACGACAAGCAACGGACGTGGTGTGCCCGATGTACTCGCCGATCGATGCGGTCGTGGCCTACGGCAAGTCGGGCAAAGGCGATCGACCGCTGATCATGTGCGAATTCAGTCACGCCATGGGCAACTCGAATGGTTCATTGGCCGACTATGTGAAGGCATTCGAGACGGTGCCAGGCCTGCAGGGAGGGTTCGTGTGGGAATGGAAGGATCACGCGCTTCGCCAGCACCTACCCGATGGACGGACACGTTTGGCCTACGGAGGTCAGTTCGGTGATGTGCCGAACGATGCCAATTTCGTCGCCGACGGCTTGATGCATGCGGATCTCACACCTCATCCGGCGATGCGCGAACTTGCCTGGGTGCACCGACCCGTGGCGGTGGCGGTGAAGGGAGCGGGTGATCGGCGGCGTTTGGTGGTGAACAATCGACGACACTTCACGGATCTCACTGATCTGGTAGGTGAGTGGACGATGACCGTGGAGGGTGTGCCCACCACGTCGGGTGCGCTGAAGCTGAACGTGGCTGCCGGACGACAACGAGTCGTACCACTTCCGTGTCCGGTGCCGAACAAGGGTGAGGTGCATCTCATCGTGCGCTGGCGAATGCGAAACGCAACGGCGTGGTGCGACAAGGGTCACGTTGTGGCTTGGGATTGCCTCGCGCTCACACCGTCTCGGTCAAGGCGACCAGTGCCTGCAATCGCCACCAACGGCACCTCGAGTGCCGGTGAGATTTCGCCGTGTCTCACGCTGTGGCGCGCACCCACCGACAACGACGGCATGAAGTTGGCTCCGCATCTCTGGCCGATGTTCGGTAAGTCCCTGCAGCGTTGGTTGGCGCAGGGGATCGATTCACACCACCCCGAAGATCTCGTGAAGCACCGCCACGTCGTCGAGCATCGTGACGACGGCTCCGTGCTGCACCGACACGTGGTAACCGTGCCTAAAGCGTTGGCAGATTTGCCACGGGTCGGCGTTCGATTCGACCTGCCGGTTGGGTTCGAGCGACTGCGATGGTTCGGGGATGGACCTCACGAGTGCTATCCGGATCGCAGGAGTGCGACTATCACGTCGATTTGGGAAGCAAACCCAGATGAGCTTCCGTATCTCGTTCCCCAAGAGCACGGGTTGCGGACGAATTGTCGGTGGATGGAGTTCCATGCCGGAGCCGATACTTCGACTGACGAAGTAATTCGGGTAACCGCCGTTGGCCAGCCGCTCCACATGTCGGCGCTGTTCCACACTCCCGAAGATCTCTACGAGGCCGCGGAGCAGGGGTTGCTCCCGAGGCGCGAGGTGCTCACCGTGCACGTCGACATCGCACATCGGGGTCTAGGAACGGCCAGTTGCGGCCCCGACACGTTGGCGCAGTATCTCGTCGCGCCTGGTCGTTATGAGTTTGCGTACGTCATTTCGTCGCGTCGTGCGACACCCGCGCGCCGGCAGAAGGTTTGACACGCCACCCGGGTACGTCGGCGTCGGGCCGGCACAAGGTGACGATGCAGCCGCCGAAACCGCCTCCTGTCATTCGCGAACCAAACACGCCAGGGATCGCAAGAGTTTCTTGCACCGCCTCATCCATCTGGGGAGTCGACACGCCATAGTCATCAGTGAGACTGCGGTGGCTGGATGTCATCGAAGCACCTGCGCTAGTCCAGTCTCCGCGTTGCAGTGCCGCAGCGAACGACGTGACACGAGCGTTCTCCGTCACCACATGCCGGGCCCGACTGCGAACTATCTCGTCGGACAGGCGTGCCACGTCGTCCTCGGTCGCCTGTCTCAGCGGCCCAATCTCGCTCTCGGCGCGCGTGCACTCGGCCACCCGCTCGGAGTACTCGGAGCCTTCGAGGGTTCGTTGTGCAACGAAACGAACCACCACGTCTACTTCGTCAGAAATCGGAACATGGGTGATCGACTTGGTGTGGCAATCGATGAGCGTCGCATGACCCTCTCGCGCCGACGCGATGCACAGCTGGTCCATGATTCCCGTCGGCACACCAGTCGCGAGGTGTTCCGCGCTTCGGCACATCTCGGCGAGCCGCAACGGATCGAGATCCGCTCCGAGAGCGAGGGCAACCGCCACTTCAAGTGCTGCACTCGAGGACAAGCCACCACCAAGAGGAATGTCGCTGCGAATTGAGCCCACGAAACCCTCGCTCGGCTGGATGAGCGAGGCAACGGCTGACACGTAACGACCCCACGGTGGCGTGATGTCCTCGTCGTGGCGAGCGGGGAGTGAGACATTGACCGAACCGTCTAGTTCTCGTGAACGAAGGTTGATGGTGCTGCCCCCGCGTACCCCCTCGATGACGGTGGCGAGATCGATGGCAAAGGGAAGCACGAGTCCACCCGTGTAGTCGGTGTGGTCGCCAATCAGATTCACCCGTCCCGGGGCAACGGCCGTGATCATGTGCGGAGTGCGTTGAGGCGCGCGGCGAAGTCGCTCGGATCGACGGGGTTGAAGTATTCGTCTGTCGCCACTTCGGCAGCCGCGATGTAGCGCTGCACGCCGGTCGAGCGCCATGGAGAGACGATCTCTATGTGCATCCACGCTTCGGGGTGCGAGCGGGGTGCCTGACTGATCCACATCATGTACGGCATCGCGTCTTCGAACAAGCGATCACACCTACCCAGAACGTCGACGAGCACGGAGGCGAGGTCTGTCCGTGAGCGATCATCGAGGTCGGTCAGGCGGGCTGTTCGCATGATGGGCGCAAGGACGATCGACACGGGGTAGATCGGAGCATCGTGCATCCATGCCGACCACGTGCCGTGAGTGGCGAGGGCGCGATCGCCAGGCTGGGGATCAGGCGACCATGCCGCTTCGATCAAGCGTTCCTGACGTTTGGGTACATGATCGAACGCGTAGATCTGGCCATGAGGATGGTCGATCGTTGCCCCGACGCTTGCACCACGGTTCTCGAACACGAGGACGAACTCGACGTCAGGTTCTTGCAGCAAAGCGGTGGTACGTGCCGCCCACGTGTCGATCACGTTGCGCACGCCGTCTACTCCCAATTCCGCAAGGCTTGTGTCGTGGTTGGCGGAATAGAGCACCACTTCGCACCGGCCTTCCCCGAGGGCAGGCCAACGGTTGGGGATCGCCTTCACCTCGTACTGCTCGGGTGCTTCCAGTCCTCCCACGCAGAATGGGCAGCTAGCTGACGGTCGATTAGGGCGGTTCTGCCTGCTCGCCACGATGTGCACCCGAGTGCCCAAGTGTCGATCGCGCCTCATGTCGCTCATCCCACGTGCTCCATGTGCACGAGGATGCCAGAGGCGGGAAGCAGAGGCGGCATGGGTAGCCCAACGTCGGCAAGTTGAGAGCCTGTAGCTACGACACCATGCTCCACCCATCTCGGCAGTCCACGGTGTAGCGCCCAAGTTGGTTTACCCAGTGGCACGAGTGCGCAGCGGTAGTTGCTTGCTGCATCCAGACCTTCGACACGGATGGGTGCGGTCTCGTGCCGCGGACCACTACCTCTGGAGGCAACGATGAGAAGCGCCTCGGCCCGATCTTTGGCGATGATCGCATGTTGGTGGATCAGGTGATCCGGGTGATTCCCGAATCGAGTGACTCCTGTATGAACGAGATGGCGGAATCGTTTGTGCACCGCGATCACTTCACTCAACCTGTCCAGATCGTGTTCGGAGGCGGAGAGCAAGTCCCACTCGACACCGAGCCAGAACGGCAATGCGGAAAGTGCGCGGAACGACAGTGAATGGCGACGACCAGTCGTGTGGCAGACGGGTGCGCCGATGTGCGCGCCGAGCATCTCGGGCGGGATGAAGCGCGATGCTCCACGTTGAATCTCGAGTCGATCGAGAGCGTCGATGGAGTCGCTCGTCCAGAAACGAGTGACATGGTGGGCCATCCCTGCATCGATTCTTCCGCCTCCCGAAGCACACGATTCGAATTCCACGTGCGGATGGGCCTTCCTCAGTCTCGAGATCAGTTCGTACGTCCCGAGGGTTTGCTGGTGTGCACCAGGTGCCACCAGATCGCGATTGTGATCCCACTTCACGTGTGAGATGGGCAGTCGCGCAAGGAGACGATCGATGACAGTGAAGAGGTGCTCGCGAACTTCGCGTCGAGACAAGTCGAGTACCAATTGATGTCGACCCGTGAGATGGTGCTGCCGAGCTTCGCCAAGCACCCAATCGGGATGTTCGCGATAGAGATTCGAGTTCGGGTTGATCATCTCGGGCTCGAACCACAAACCAAACTCCATGCCGAGTGACGTCACCAACTCTGCGAGTGGCGCGAGTCCGTTCGGCCACACGTCGGGATCCACCTCCCAATCTCCGAGACCTGCCGTGTCGTCGCGCCGACCACGGAACCATCCGTCGTCGAGCACGAAACGCTCGGCGCCGACGCGTGCTGCACGCCGCGCAAGTTCGAAGATCTTTTCATTGTCGTGCTGGAAGTACACCGCCTCCCACGTGTTCACGATGACGGATCGCTTCGAAGGCGGAGAATTCGCGCGTAGATGTTGGTGGAACGCATTGCTGACACCAGACAGACCCTCACTGCTTCTGGTGATGAGGAGAGGCGGCGTGCTGTAGGACTCATCTGCGCCAAGGATGACTTCGCCGGGGGCGAGGAGCTCCTGCGCGGTGATCGTGCGAAGGTCGGCAGTGACGGCATCACAGGTCAGTTGGAAGTTGCCACTCCAAGCGAAGTGAACACCCCATGCTTCGCCGCGGGACTCCGTCGTTGATCGTTCCATGCAGATCACCGACGGGGACTGTTGATGAGACGTGCGTCCTCTCCGCGACGACGATGTCACGACCGAACGGCCCCACCTGATCCGTTCTTCGACGAACTCCATTGCGTGCCGTCCACCATGGAGCAGCAGTTCGTCCAGATGTTGAGGCACGGGAAGTGTCAATGCCAGTGCGTGTACACCCAAATCCTGGTTGCCCAGGTTGGTGACCGTTGCCTGAAGAGTGAGGACTCCTGATTCGTGCAACTTGGCAGAAATCCTGAGACTTGCCTGTAGGTCGTCGTCAGTGAAGTCCAAAGTGATTGCATCGCCCGACACCTTCTCGGAGGAGAACCCAAAGTTGACGGTGAGTGCCTTGCCGTTCCGCGTGAGTACGACACCCGGCTCGCCGAACCAGCCAGTAGCGGGATTGGTCACGAGGGATGGGGCAGCGGGTCTGTCGAGACCGGCTGGCGGTATCAGGTGATCGATCAGATCGTCGGTGACGGGGGCCGCGTGCTCGTGACCTAGATGAACCAGTCGAGGAATGTCAGAGTCGTGGAGGAAAGTTGCCACGTGGGCGCCTGCCATCACGCGCCGTAACTCGCGAGCCATGTGGCGAGGCTACCGATCGACCGTCAGGAGAGCCGATCGAACAGCGCGAGCAGTCGGCGTGCCGGCTTCTGTGTACGCCGTTCGATGCGGTCGGCCCACTCGGGCAGCCGACTCAACGCATTGATTCCGATCCATCGCAGCGGTTCGGGCTCCCATCTCGGCGAACGGTGATTGACCCAGGGCAGTGTGGTGATTTCATCTTCTGATCCCGCGATGAGCGCCCCCACGGTTCGTCCTGCGAGATGCGAGGCCGCAACACCATCGCCCGAGTAGCCACCCATGGTGACGAGCCGTTGTTCGTGGTCGATCGTCACGGAAGGGTGCCAGTCGCGTGGCACAGCAAGTGGTCCGCCCCAGCGGTGCGTGATTTCCGCCGACCGAGCGGCGGGGAACATCTGATGCATCGTGTCGATGATCTGTTGGTGCACTCGTAGCGAGACATCGAGCTTTGGCGAGATGCGACTTCCGAAGGGATAACCGATACCGCGCCCACCGAATGCGATTCGCCCGTCGGCGGTCCGCTGGGCATAGGTCACCATGTTGCGTCCATCAGCAACCGTGACGCGGCTTTCCCAACCGATCTCACTCCACACCGCATCGCTCAATGGCTCGGTAGCCACCATGTAGGACCAAATTGGCAACACTGCTCGACGTTCGCGTTCCAATTGTGGCGTGAACCCTTCCGTTGCCCGCACCACCCACTCACACACAACTCTTCTTCCATCAGCAAGCAGCACGTTGCCCGGCTGGATCGAGCGAACTCGAGTGTTGCTCACGATTCTCACACCGAGCTCGCGAGCAACTCGAACGAGACCGTTCAGCAACTTGAGCGGGTGAAGCGCCGCGCAGTGGGGAGAGTAGAGACCTCCACGAGCGCCCTCGACACGAAGCAAGGAATTCACGGATTCGGTCTCGAGCATCGCAACATCGTCGAATCCAAACCTCGCGAACATTGCCGCTTGTTCGTGAAGGCGTCCTTGGTGAGCCGGGTTGGTGGCGACTGTCAAGGTTCCGCCGCGTGCCCAGTCGCAATCGATCTGGTTGTCGTTGATGAACCTCTCGACATCGA
>CAZWKD010000053.1:0-8542 GCA_964633985.1 uncultured Acidimicrobium sp.
ACACCACGCGACGCGACGTCGGTGGCGACGAGTGCAGATACCGAGCCTTTGGCGAAGTCGCGAAGCGCACGGTCGCGTTGTGCCTGGCTGCGACCTCCGTGAATTGCGGCTGCGGTGAGACCGGAGCGAACAAGTTGTTGTGCCAAACGATCGGCACCGTGACGTGTGCGGCAGAACACCATGGTCGAGCCCATCTTCTCCACGATGCTCACGGTGTGCTTGGAGCGCTCGGCGCGGTCCACTTTCCAGAACACGTGACGAGCCTTCGTGATGTCCGGCTTTGCTTCACCGATTTCGTGAATCACCGGTGACTGCTGCACCTTCTTCGACAATTTGCCGACGGCTCCATCGAAGGTGGCCGAGAACAACTGCACCTGGCGCACCTTGCTCGTTTGGTCCACGAGTCGGTGCACCGAGGGGAGGAAGCCCATGTCGGCCATGCGATCCGCCTCGTCGATGACGACTTGGTTCACGTCGGCGAGGTTGACCGATCCCATCTTGATGAGGTCTTCGAGTCGACCGGGGCACGCGACGACGAGGTCGACGCCCTTGTCGAATGCCTTGATCTGCGGGCCGTAACCCACACCGCCGTAGATGGCGATGATGGAACGCCCGGCATCGCGCGCAAACGGCTTCAGCGCCTCGGCGATCTGATGAGCGAGTTCGCGCGTCGGCGAGAGGATCAGGCCGGTCGGCTTGCGGCGCGAACCCTTGCCCAAGTTGTTGAGCATCGGCAATCCGAATGCCAGTGTCTTGCCCGAACCCGTGGGCGCGCGGCCACACACGTCGAGGCCGGCAAGCGAGTCCGGGATGACCGCCGCCTGGATGGCAGTCGGGGTGGTGATGCCTTGCAGGGCAAGTCGTTTGACGACGTCGTCGGGCAAGCCAAGGTCAGAGAAAAGGGGGGTAGTCATGTTGATTCTTCCTGTCAATCGATCTGCACAAGCAACCGAGACAACGGAAGTCTGTACAACGTGACCCGAATGGTCACTGGAAACACCCTACCGTGCGCTTCACCACTTCGTTGACGAATATGTACAACGCGGTGAGACCCGCCAGCACGAGGATCAGATGGATCGGAAGAGAGGTCAAACCAAGGGCCTCTGCCAACGGGGAGTAGGGCAACGCCAGTGTGATCATCGCTACTGCGACACTCGTCCAGAGAAGGGCTTTACCCGGCTTGCTACGAAAGAACGGTCGTTGTGTTCGCAACACGAGCATGATCGCGAGTTCCGTGGCGGTGGACTCCACGAACCACCCACTACGAAAAACCTCGGCAGAGGCATCGAACACCACGCGCAACGTGAAGAAGGTGAGGACGTCGAACACGCTGCTCACCAGTCCGAAGACGATCATGAATCTGCGGATCGCAGTGATATCCCACCTTCGGGGTTGCTGCAACAGTTCCGGATCGACGTCGTCCACGGCGATCGTGGTTCCCGGAATGTCGGAGAGAAAGTTGAGGAGCAGGATCTGGCGGGGAAGCAGGGGGAGGAACGGCAACACGATGGAAGCGGCAGCCATCGACAGCATGTTGCCGAAGTTCGCACTCGTCGTGACGCGCACGTACTTCATGGTGTTGGCGAACGTGCGTCTGCCCAGTCGTACTCCGTCAGCAACGACCGCAAGACTCTTGTCGAGTAGCACCACCGCGGCCGCGTGTTTTGCGACGTCCACCGCAGTGTCCACCGAAATGCCTACATCGGCTGCATGCAATGCGGCACTGTCGTTGATGCCGTCACCCAAGTAGCCGACGGTCTCGTTGAGTGCGCGCAGAGCACGAACGATCCGCTCCTTGTCGAGTGGGTTGATCTCGGCGAACACTTCCACGCCGACGATCCGGCGAGCAAGCTCGTCATCGTCCAACTCGGTGATCATGGACCCAGTCACCACATCGTCGACACTGAGGCCCACAGTTTCGGCGATGTGGCGAGCCGCAAGGTGATTGTCACCGGTGATCATCTTCACGCAAATCCCAAGCTGTGCAAGTTCGCTGATGGCATCGGTCGCGCCAACTTTCGGCGGATCGGAGAATGCAAGCAAGCCGCTCAACGTCATCTCCGCCTCGTCGGTCTTGGCGAGGTTGGTTTGCGCGGGCATTTCCCGCGTAGCCACTCCCAGAACGCGGTACCCCTCCGCGCTCAGGCGCTTGAACAGTGCCTCGATCGCCTCGTTGGCGTCGGCGATGGGTGTTCGTTCACCATTGATCAAGGCATGAGTGGACACCTCGAGGACGTTTCGAAACGCCCCTTTCGTCACGAGAAATGGAACGTCATCGCGCACCATCACCGATAGCCGTCTTCGCGTGAAGTCGTATGGAATCTCGTCGAGTCGCTGTGTCGGATCAACTGGCGGGGCGCCCATGAGGATCGCCTCATCCAGTGGGTTGGGAAAACCGTGTTGAAGCCCTGCGTTCAGTCGGGCGAGGCGCAAGACATCCGTGCTCGGGTGCCCCAGTAGGTCCAGTGCGGCGTCGAGTCGCGCACCACCAATGGTCAGGGTTCCTGTCTTGTCGGTGCACAATACGGTCATCGTGCCGAAGTCTTCGATCGCATCGAGACGTTTCACGATCACTCGTTCTTTGGCCATCTGGCGGGCACCGGTGGCGAGGCTCACAGCGACGATCGCGGGCAGGAGTTGCGGAGTGAGACCAACCGCAAGAGCAAGCGAGAAGAGCATCGACTCCACGACCGGTCGGTCGAGTACCAGATTCGCGATGAAGATCACGGTGACGAGAACCGCCATCGCTCGGACGAGCAACATACCGAACGCCGAGATGCCTTGTTCGAAACGCGTCGTGACGTCACGTGACTCCATCTCCGCGATCAACGATCCGAATTGGGTGGCATTTCCAGTGGCGGTTACACGCGCGATTCCCGAACCGCTGCTGACGTGTGTGCCGAAGAACATCGTTGATTTGCCATCAGGTCCCTTTTCCACGGGAAATGATTCGCCAGTCAAAGCGGATTCATCGAGGAGCAGGCTCTTGGATTCCAGAACGACACAGTCGGCTGGGACGATGTCACCCGCGTTGAGCACCACTGAGTCACCCACCATCACGCTGCTCAGTGGAATGCTCGTCACGGTTCCGTCACGGAGCACCTCCACCTGAACCTCGATTCGTTGGAGGAGCACGTCGATCGCCCGATTCGCGTGATGCTCCTGCCAGAAGCCGATCGCTCCACTCGCCAACACGATGGCGAGAATGATCGTTGCATCGGCAACTTCTCCAAGCGCCATCGACAGTGCGGTTGCTCCGATGAGAATCAGGACGATCGGGCTCGTGAACTGCGAAAGCAACAGGCGTCGTGCGCGGCGTCGGCGACCGAATGCTGTGTCACTTTGCTCGAACTTCAGTCCCATGTCGTCATCGTGTCGCCAAGTGTCCGCTCGACGCAGGTACCGAAGTGTCGTTGGTAGTGTGCATGAATGCCCGAAAACAAGCCCTCAGTCACCATTCCCAATGAAGCACCACCTACCCAACTGAACATCGTCGACGATGTAGTGGGTACTGGTGATGAGGCAACGAAGGGCCGCAATGTTTCCGTGCACTACGTCGGTGTGGCGTGGAGTAACGGCAAACAGTTCGATGCATCGTGGGATCGCAACGAACCGTTCGATTTTCGTCTCGGCGCAGGACAAGTGATCCAGGGATGGGATGAAGGCGTTGCTGGGATGAAGGTTGGCGGTCGTCGCACTCTCACGATTCCGCCCGACATGGGGTACGGAAGTCGTGGTGCTGGTGGTGTCATCAAGGGCGGCGAAACATTGGTTTTCGTCGTCGACTTGTTGAACGTCTTCTAGTTCTTACTGACCCTTCGGCCAGCCGAAATGGGGTGATTCGTCGGTAGCCTGAAGGCAACCCAAACGTCGGGCAAATCCAATTGCGCGACGCAGGGAAGTGACAGGGACGACAGACAATGAACATCTTGGTGATAGGGGCGGGGGGTGTTGGAGCCTCCATGGCGTCCATCGCCGAGACCCGCTCGTTTTTCGACACATTCATCCTCGCCGACATCTCGGTGTCAAGAGCAGAGGATGCGCTCAAGCAGCTCGACGACCGTTCGCGATTCGTCGCCCGGCAAGTGGATGCTCGCGACAAGGAGTCGATCAAGACGTTGATCGCCGATGTCAAGGCCGATGTGGTGGTGAACGCATGTGACCCACGACTCAACGAGCCGATTTTCGAGGCCTGTTACGACAGCCACGTCAACTACATCGACATGGCGATGAACTTGAGCGAACCGCACCCCACGAACCCCTACGAAGAGGTGGGAGTTCCACTCGGCAAGGCACAGTTGGATGCCGATCAGGATTGGCGTGACCGAGGCATCCTCGCCCTCGTTGGTATGGGTGTGGAGCCGGGTCTCTCCGACGTGTTCGCGCGGTATGCGGCTGACAACCTGTTCGACACGATCGACGAGATCGGCGTGCGTGACGGCTCGAACTTGTCTATTGATGGCCTCGACTTCGCCCCGACGTTTTCGATTTGGACGACCATCGAAGAGACGTTGAATCCACCAATCGTGTGGGACGCCGAACATGGTCTGTACACCACCGATTGCTTTAGTGAGCCGGAGGTCTTCCATTTCCCTGCTGGCATCGGTCCAAGCGAGTGCGTGAACGTGGAGCACGAAGAGGTGCTCTTGATTCCGCGTGAGATCGATTGCAAGCGCGTCACGTTCAAGTACAGCCTCGGTGCCGAATTCATCGACTGGTTGAAGACGTTTGCTTACCTCGGTCTCGACTCCAAGGAGCGCATCAAGGTGGGTGACGTGAGCATCGCCCCGCGCGATGTGCTCGCCGCAGTGCTCCCCAACCCCGCCAAGCTCGGTCACGTGATGCACGGCAAGACGTGTGCCGGCACCTGGGTGAAGGGAACGTACGACGGTCAACCTCGCGAGTTGTACCTGTATCACGTTGCCGACAACGAGACGACGATGCGTGAGTGGGGTTCGCAAGCAGTGCTGTGGCAAACGGCCATCTGTCCGGTGGTTGCGCTCGAGTTGCTGAGCACCGGAAGCTGGAAGGGAACCGGTGTGCGTGGAGCAGAGGCGTTCGATGCCGCTCCGTTCCTCAACCTGCTGGGCGCGTACGGTGCACACCATGGCATGGTGGAGATGGGTCCCGGCCTCTGGCCGAGCCCGAAGTCCACTGGTCAGCCGGGTTGGGATCGCCCGGTCAAGCGCGCCATTCGCGTCGCGTGAACCGACGCGTTTTCGCGTTTGCACTACTCAGCGTCGTCACGGCCTTCATGTGGTCGGACACGGTGATCGAGTGGTGGCAGTCCACGATCGAGTTGTTCCTGCAGGTGAACGAAGAGGTGACGGAGTCCGTTCTCGAATCGCGGCCAGGGAACGATGCAGATCTGCATGTTCTGGTGTGGTCAGTGGTCAGTCTCGTATTCGTGTGGGCGTTTCGCCGTAAGTGGATCGTTGCGCTAACTGCACTGTTCGTGTGGAGCGCGGTCGTGGAGACGCTGCAGCCCGTGTTCACCGAAATTCGCTCACGGCAAATGGCTGATTACGTCGGCAACTCTCTCGGCATCGTCGCTACCGCACTCGCCGTTGCGGTGATTTCGTGGGCGCGGCGCGGCGGTCAGCCGAGTTCGCCAGCCAAGTAGTGCCGACGACACAACAGTTCGTAGCGCACCTCGTCACCGAATAGCGGCTCGCTCTTCGATTTGTCGGTGTCACCGACCACCACGGTTTCACCTTCGTACACGATCCTGCCATTGACGAGGCGTGCATTGTTGTTGGCACGTCGTCCGCACCAACACCGTGCCTCCACCTGCATCTCAGTGCGCTGATCCGCGATTTCGAGCAACCGCTTGGTGCCATCGAAGAGGATGCCGCGGAAGTCGGTGATCAATCCGAATGCATAGACATCTATCTCCAACTCATCGACGACGCGAGCGAGCTGATTGCACTGATCGATGGTGTAGAACTGCGCTTCGTCGCACACGATGAAGGAGATCGGCATCCGTTCCTGCGCCAACTCGAAGAGATCCAATTCGGGTGACATTTCGATGGCAGGTGCAGACACCCCGAGGCGGCTGGTCACCTTCGTTCCTTCACGATCGAGCTTCGTCACCAGGAGACCGCGCACTCCGCGCGACGTCATGTTGTGGTGGATCTGCAGCGCCAACGTGCTCTTTCCCGAGCCCATCGTGCCGAAACTGAATCGCAAGGTGGCCATTAGGCAAATGAAACTACTCCGTTCTGCCGTCTCCGTGTCCCTGTCGTAACCTGCACCCATGTCGCATACCAAGGCGCAGATTGCGGCGATGATCGATCACACGCTGCTCGCACCTGAGGTCACTGCAGACGACGTTCGCCGAACATGTGCTGAAGCCCTCGAGTTTTCGGTGGCGGCAGTGTGCGTGTCCCCCACGATGGTCGAGGTCGCGGTGCGCGAAATGGCTGGCCGAATACCGGTGGCGAGTGTGGTGGGTTTTCCGAGCGGAGCGCATCTTCCCGAGGCAAAGGCGCTCGAGGCCGAACGTGCCTGCGAGGCGGGCGCCCGAGAGATCGACATGGTGATCAACCTCGGTCTGGCAAAGGAAGGACGTTGGAACGAGATCGAACACGAAGTTGCACTGGTGCGCGCGAGCACGAGCGGATTGCTCAAGGTGATCATCGAATCGTCTGCACTCGTCGATGAAGAGATCATGCGTGCATGCTCGACCGCCGTGAGGGCGGGTGCCGACTTCGTGAAGACGAGCACTGGATTCCACAAGTCGGGTGGCGCAACGATCGAAGCAGTTCGGTTGATGCGAGCAACGGTGGGAAGTGGTATCGGGGTGAAGGCGAGTGGTGGCGTTCGTAGCTGGGATCTTGCAGTGGCGATGGTGGATGCGGGGGCCAGTCGTATCGGCACATCATCAACGCGAGCGATCTTGACCTGACGAGCGAGAGACTCGTTTGACCAATAAAATTTCGGTGATGTTGCGCAGAGCCGTCGTCGTCGCCGCAGTACTTGCCCTGGCGAGCCCAAGTGCGTCGACACTCGCATACACCGGACCGTCGGGTAGTCAATCATTCATGTCGGATGTGCTAACGCTTCCAGCAAAATCGGGAGAAGGTCGACGTGTCGTCTACTCGATTGCACGTCAGCGGGTATGGGTAGTGAACAAGAACGACGAGGTCATACGTACTTTCCTCGTATCCGGCAAGCGCGATCGTCCGGCGAAGGGCACCTATCGGGTGTTCAGTCAGTCACCTGAGTCGTTCAGTCCGCTCGAGCAGGGCGTCACCTTCCGCTACATGACTCGGTTCGCAAAAGGGCTCAAAGGCATCAACATCGGATTCCACGAGATTCCTCGGAAGAACGGCAAGCCGATGCAGACCGAAAGCCAACTCGGCACCCCACAGGGAAGCGGTTGTTTACGTTCGACGACGGCAGATGCCCTGTTCATCTATCGATGGGCCAAGCCTGGCACCCAAGTGGTGGTGGTCTCCTAGAAGCGGGCCATTTCGGTCTTCAACAGATCAAGACCGAGGTTGCCCAAATTGAGGCCATGTGCGTGCCACGAGCGCAGGTCGAACTTCGTGCCGTGCTTTTGCTTGGCCTGATCGCGAAGGTCGAGCCACACGCGCTCGCCGAGTTTGTAGGAGATGGCCTGTGCCGGCCAGCCGAGATAGCGATCGATCTCTGAACGGTTGAATTCTGCATCGCTCGACGAACGCGCGGTGAGGAACTCGAGCATCAACTCGGGTGTCCACTGCTCACCCGGATGCCAGGTGGAATCCTTCGGGATCGGCAGTCCGCAGTGCACACCAGTATCGATGACCACACGGGCTGCGCGGAAGGCCTGCGCGTAGAGGTAGCCGAGCCGGTACTCGTTGTTCTTGAAGAAGCCGAACTCATCCATCAGCCGCTCTGCATACAACGCCCAACCTTCACCGTGACCCGAAACGAAGGTGTTGCGCTGGAAGCGTGACAACTTCGACGAGTTGATGGTCGCCGTTGCGATCTGAAGATGGTGGCCGGGCACCCCTTCGTGATATGCGGTCGTCGGTTCACTCCATTTCGGGAACATGGTGCGGCCATTTGCGGGGTACCACGTGCGGCCTGGACGACTGAGATCTTCACTCGGTCCCGTGTAGTACATCGCGGCCGCTCCACCCGGAGGAGAGATCATCGCTTCGCACGTGCGAATTTGTTGAGGGATCTCGAAATGCTTGTTGGAGATCAAGAAGTCGCGTGCTTCATCCATGATCTCTTGTAGCCAGCTACGCAGGTTGTCCTCACCTTGAATGGCGCGAGCGGGATCGGTATCGAGCAGTTGGCGCACTTCCGCGGCCGACGCACCAGGCTTGATCTCATTCGACACACGCACGATCTCGGCGTCGAGTCGCATCGTTTCATGCCAACCCCATTCGTAGGCGTCTTTGGCATCGATCGCCATACCGAGGTAACGACGGCGGGCGAGTGCGTGTCGGTCCGGACCGACACCATCACGAGGGTCGGCTTTCGGCGCATACTCCTTGCGCAAGAATTCGGCAGTTTCGGCAAGCGCTTGTGATGCACGCTTGGCTTC
>CAZWKD010000054.1:0-8055 GCA_964633985.1 uncultured Acidimicrobium sp.
GTTCACGCCGGCCTGTCAAGCCGGAGGTCGCGGGTTCGAGTCCCGTCGGGACCGCTGAGTCAGTGTTCGCACTGCTCATGGTCGGGTAGCTCAGTTGGCAGAGCACGCGCCTGAAAAGCGCGGGGTCACCGGATCGACGCCGGTCCCGACCACCAAGTTCTTCTTGCGTTCACGCAGGTTGAATACGCACGAGGGTTTCCTGTGCGACGGTGGCCACGTGTTCACCGTTTGCAGTGAACACGAAGCCGTGTGCAAGACCGCGTCCATTGACGTAGTTCATGCACGACATTTCATAGAGGTGCCAGTGGTCGGCAACGACGGGGCGATGGAACCAGATCGTGTGATCGAGACTCGCACTGAAGCGCCGCCCCTCCTCTGAAGCCCGTCGCAGCTCGGGAATGCCGTTGACCACCGACTCGGTGGGTAGGTCATCTGACATGTAGGCAAGTGCGCATCGGTTGAGCAATTCTCCGTGCAGCGGTTGCGCAGCGCGCATCCAGGCCGCCGTCCGACCGATACCACCGCGTGACGTGAGGAACGCTTCACCCATTTCCAAAGACCGTCTGTAGAAAAGCGGGCTCCACGACGCGTCCGGCAATGCCTCTGGCGAGGGAAAGTCGTCGGCGAGATCGACCGGCGAAACATCGAGTGTTTTCTCCTCACGCTGGAAGGACGCTTCGAGATTGAGGATCGCTTCACTCTGTTGGAGTGCCATGACTCGTCGCGTGCAGAAACTCCTGCCATCGCGTATTCGATCCACCGAGTACTGCACCTGTTCTTGATTGTTGCCACGTCGAATGAAGTACGCACGAAGTGAGTGCGGCAACAAATCCTCGTCGACCGTGAATGCGGCGGCGCGCAACGCTTGGGCAACGATGTGTCCGCCGAAGAGTCCTCCCCATGGGTACTCCCTGCCGGTGCCGACGAAGGAGTCGCCGCCTCCGGGTTGAAGATCGAGCAGTGTCTCGAGTTCCATCGTCGATCTACTCGACGACCAACACCATCAGCAATTCACCGGTTACGTGGCTCTCCACTTCGAAGGTGCCCGATTCGTCCGCGACGAACTCGAAGATCGCTTCCTCACCAGCAGGCAAATTGCTCCCGCCAAGGTCGTAGCCGTGGAGGTGGATTTCGTCGTCTTCGTTGGGGTTGACGAAGAACAACCGAACGGTGGTGCCCTGCGCGACGGTCAGAGTCTGGTCTGGGCCAGAGTTCTCACCGACCACCACCTTGAACTCCGTGACGTCGGTCATCTCGCCGACACTCTCGGTGGTGTCATCCACCACGATCTCCTCCGCCGCGGTGTCGACAGCGGGTTCGTCACTCGGTCCACAAGCGACGACGAAGACGGGTACGAGCAAGAAGAACACGAGGGGTTTCATGACCCGAAACCATACCCAAGGTCGGGCGCAGTGAGCATGGGTCGGTACTCGATTCCTGCTTCACGGGCCATCGCCTCACACGTGCCGCCGCGATCGACGATCACCGTGATGAACACGGGTTCTGCGCCAAACTCGCGTACTGCCGAGACCGCTTCGAAAATCGATGTGCCTCTCGTCACGGTGTCTTCGACGATCGCCACCTTGTCTCCAGGCTGCAGCGCCCCAGCGATACGACCGGTGACACCGTGGTCTTTTGCCTCTTTGCGCACGCTGAAACTGCGTAGTGCTCGCCCTCGTTCCGCAGCAATGGCGGCGATACCGAATGCAACCGGGTCGGCTCCCATCGTGAGCCCACCGATCGCAGTCACTTCGTCGGGGATCAACTCCAGCGCGACACTGGCGACACAACGAATGCCGTCGGCGCGACACGCCGTCTGCTTGGTGTCGAGGAACCATTCGCTCTTGCGACCCGACTTCAGGGTGAAGTCACCGCGCTTCAACGAGTGTTCGAGCACGTGTGCGCGCAGCGCGTCACGCAACGGATCGAGCTGCGGCAACGACGCACTCATGCGAGATGAGCGACCGCGTCCACCGAACGGCCGGCGTGCCGCAACAGGCGCGCCTCGTCAAAGAGTTGGTCGAGTTTCGAGTGGACACCAGCAAATCCGCTGTCCCCGCTCACGATGTCGCGCAGATGGCGCTTCTCGGACTGCGCCTTCGTCGCTGCGCTCTGCACCAACCGGTAGGCGTCATCGCGCGACAGACCCGCATCGACGAGCGCGAGCAGAACCGATTGCGAGTGGGTGAGGCCAAGTCCGGCGTCGATGTTCTCGCGCATCCGAACCGCGTCCACCTCGAGTCCCGTCAAGAGTGCGTTCAGTCGACGGGTCATGTAGTACGCGAGCATCGCCGCGTCGGGAAGGATGATCCGCTCGGCGGAAGAGTGCGAGATGTCACGCTCGTGCCACAGTGCCACGTTCTGCATCGCCGTCGTCACGTGTCCACGCAACACGCGCGACAATCCCGTCAAGGTCTCTGCCGAGATGGGATTGCGCTTGTGTGGCATTGCGGAACTGCCCTTCTGTCCGCGGCCGAAACCTTCCCGCACCTCGCCCACTTCGGTGCGCTGGAGATGTCGCAGTTCGACGGCGATCGCCTCGATGGTGTTGCCGAGACTCGCGCACGCCGTCACGAAGTCGGCGTGACGATCACGAGAGATCACCTGGGTGGCGGGGACGGGAACGAGAGCCAACTTCTTTCCTACCTGCTCTTCGACGCGTGGGTCGACATTGGAGAAGGTGCCGACTGCTCCAGACAACTTGCACACCGCGACCGACTCGCGGCTGGCACGCAGACGGACACGATCGCGATCCAACTGCAGCGCCCACAACGCCAACTTCGCGCCGAACGTGGTCGGTTCGGCATGCATGCCATGAGTACGGCCCATCATCACGGTGTTCCGATGTTCAATCGCTAGTCCTGCCGTCGTGCGAATCAACTCATTGAGCGCGGTGATGATCAAATCTGCGGCATCGCGCAGCATCCAGCACCATGCGGTGTCGACCACATCACTCGATGTGAGACCGTGATGAATCCACGCACCGTGGGGTTGGCCGATCGCGGCTTGCACCACGTCGACGAATGCGGCGACGTCGTGGTTCGTGATCGCCTCGCGCTCGCTCACGCTGCGCACGAATCCCTCGTTCACTTGTGGTGCCTTCTGCCTGCACGTCTTGGCCGCGTCTGCAGGAACCACGCCAAGGCTCGCTTGCGCCTCGGTGGCAAGCAGTTCGATCTCCAGATAACGGGCGAACTTCCCGGTGTCTGAGAAGATCGCCTGCATCTCCGGCGTTGCGTAGCGGTCGATCATGTGCGCACCACGCAGTCGTCACGCTCGGGACCGACACCGATGATCGTCACGGGCACGCCGACGTGTCGTTCCACGAGTTCGACCACCTGTCGTGCGCCGTCGGGCAGTTCGTCGTAACTGCGACATGCGCGCAGCTCCGTCTTCCATCCGCGGATCTCCTCATATTCCGGAGTTACCTCGGCGAGCGTGGCGACATCGTCGGGATAACCCGTCAACAGTCGCCCACCCACTCGATAGGCGGTGCACACCTTGACCGTGTCGAAGGTGTCGAGCACATCCAACTTGGTCAGTGCGATCTCGCTCAACGAGTTCAGTCGCACCGCGTGGCGCAACATGACCAAGTCCAACCAACCCGGACGACGCCGACGACCCGTCACCGTCCCGTACTCGTGTCCGATGTCGACGATCGCATCACCGAGTTCACCCGTCAATTCAGTGGGAAACGGGCCTGCCCCCACCCTCGTCGTGTAGGCCTTGGCGATGCCGATCACGCGATCGATCAACCGTGGACCGAGGCCAGAACCTGCGCTCGCTCCACCCGCTGTCGGGTTCGATGACGTCACATATGGATAGGTGCCGTGATCCACGTCGAGAAAGGTGGCCTGCGCTCCCTCGAGCAACACACGTTTGCCATCGTCGAGTGCGTCGTGCAACAGATTGACGGTGTCGCACAGATACGGCAGCAATCGTCGACCGAGTGCAGCAAAGCGTTCGACGACTTCTTCGACATCCACTGGAGCGCCACCGATTGCCACGAGTTGCTGGTTCGCCTCGAGCGCTCGTTCACGAACCCTGCCCGCAAACGATGCCGAGTTGCGTACCTCACCAGCACGGATCCCGACACGCAAGGTCTTGTCCGCATACGCAGGACCGATTCCCTTCAACGTGGTGCCAATCTTGGCCTCGCCACGCATGTTTTCAAGTGCGGCATCCATGGCTTGATGCCACGGAAAGATCAACTGCGCGAGGCTCGACACACGCAGACGCGAGCACGCCACACCGCGACTTTCGAGTTCGTCGATCTCCTTGAACAGCGTTGGCATGTCGACGACGACACCGTTGCCGATCACGGGTGTGACGTGTTCATACAGCACGCCACTCGGAACGAGCTGTAATGCGTAGCGCTGATCACCCACCACCACGGTGTGTCCCGCGTTGTGACCGCCTTGGTATCTGACCACGTAGTCGTGCTTCGCGGCCAAGAGATCGATGACTTTGGCCTTGCCCTCATCGCCCCACTGTGTACCTACGACAACTGCTACGGGCATCAAACGCTCCTGCGTATGTGGGGAACGTAATTGAAGCCTACTGACCGAAAGGCGACTTGTCAGCCGACCGGCACAGGCGAAACACCCACTTGGAGCTCACCAGCCACGACGTCGACCGTGACCATGTCATTCTCCTTGGCCTTACCTTCGAGGATCAGCATGGCCGCAGGGTCCGCGATCACCTTTTGGATGAGTCGCTTCAGTGGTCGGGCACCGAACTCTGCGTCGTAGCCGCGCTCCGCGAGCAAGATTCGTGCCGCCGGAGTGACGGCGAGCGTGATGCCGCGATCACCGATTCGGTCGATGAGGTGTTGCAGTTGGATCTCGACGATCGCGCCGAGATCCTCCTTCGTCAGACTTCTGAAACGCACGATCTCGTCGATGCGATTGACGAACTCAGGTTTGAAATACTCGATCGGTTCACCCGGCAAATTGCTCGTCATGATCAGCACGGTATTGGTGAAGTCGACCGTGCGGCCTTGACCGTCGGTGAGTCGTCCGTCATCGAGTACCTGCAGCAACACGTTGAACACCTCTGGGTGGGCTTTTTCGATCTCGTCCAGCAACACCACGCTGTACGGGCGACGGCGCACGGCTTCGGTGAGCTGGCCGCCTTCGTCATATCCGACATATCCCGGAGGCGCACCAATCAATCGGCTGACGGCGAACTTCTCCATGTACTCGGCCATGTCGATACGCACCATCGCCTTCTCGTCGTCGAAGAGGAACTCTGCAAGAGCACGCGCAAGTTCCGTCTTGCCGACTCCCGTGGGGCCGAGGAACATGAACGAGCCGATCGGCCGATTCGGATCGGAGAGACCTGCTCTACTCCGGCGAATGGCGTTGGCTGTTGCCTCGACTGCTTGATCCTGACCGATCACGCGTTGGTGCAGGAGTTCCTCGAGATGCACGAGCTTGTGCATCTCGCCTTCCATCAGTCGGCTGACGGGAACTCCCGTCCACTTCGACACCACTTCTGCGATGTCCTCGGCATCCACCTCTTCTTTGAGCATTCGTGTCGTGGATTGCAGGACGTTGAGCTGCTCCGTGGCGTCGTTGATGCGACGTTCCACTTCAGGAATGCGGCCGTAACGAATTTCTGCCGCCTTCTCCAAGTCGACTTCACGCTCCACTTGGGCGCGGAGTGACTCCAACTCTTCCTTCAGTGAGCGAATCGCGGAGATGGCCTGACGCTCGGCCTCCCAGTGTTCGCGCATCTCGGCTGACTGCCGCTGCAACTCCTGCAACTCGTCGTTCAACGACTCCAGTCGTTGCTTGGATGCTTGATCGGACTCCTTCTCCAGTGCAACTCGCTCGATCTCGAGTTGCAGAATGCGACGCTCGACGACGTCGATTTCGGTCGGCAGCGAGTCGATCTCGATGCGCAGTCGACTCGCGGCTTCGTCGACTAGGTCGATCGCCTTGTCCGGCAGGAAACGATTGGTGAGGTAACGATTGGACAACACGGCAGCGCTGACGAGAGCACTGTCCTGGATGCGTACGCCGTGGTGCACCTCATATCGCTCGGCAAGTCCGCGCAGGATGGCGATCGTGTCCTCCACGCTCGGTTCCCCCACGTACACCTGCTGGAAGCGGCGCTCCAACGCCGCGTCCTTCTCCACGTACTTGCGGTACTCATCCAACGTGGTCGCACCGATCATGCGCAATTCGCCTCGAGCAAGCATCGGCTTGATCATGTTGCCGGCATCCATCGCGCCTTCTGCTCCACCTGCACCGACGAGAGTATGAATCTCGTCGACGAATGTGATCACTTCGCCTTGTGCATCGGTGATTTCCTTCAGCACTGCCTTCAATCGCTCTTCGAACTCGCCGCGGTACTTTGCGCCAGCGAGCATCGAACCGAGGTCGAGTGAGACGAGGCGCTTCTCACGAAGTCCCTCGGGCACGTCACCCGACGCAATACGCCGGGCCAACCCTTCGACGATCGCCGTCTTGCCCACACCAGGTTCACCGATCAGCACTGGGTTGTTCTTCGTTCGGCGTGACAACACCTGGATCACTCGACGGATCTCTTCGTCCCGACCGATCACCGGATCGATCTTTCCGTCGCGCGCGCGGGCGGTGAGATCGACGCCGTACTTCTCCAGTGCCTGGAACTGTTCTTCCGGGTTCTGCGACGTGACGCGATGCGACCCACGCACTTCGCGCAGCGCCTGCAACATCTCCTCTGAACCCACTCCGACTCGTTGATTCATCGCGTAGAGCAGGTGCTCGACGGATAAATAGTCGTCCTTCAGGTCACGGCGCACGCTGTCGGCATTGGCGAATACGTTCGATAGTTCACGATTCATCCGCGGCTCCGCGCCACCGGTGGTCTTGGGCATCTTCGCGATCGCTTCGTCGGCGCGATCACGCAGCATCGTGGCGGCGACACCCAACTTTGCGAGGAGCGCAGGCACCACCGTGTCGGTCTGACTCGCAATTGCCGACATCATGTGGTCGACGGTCAACTCGGGGTTGCCATTAACGGTCGCGGTCTGCATCGCCGTGGCGACGGCTTCACCCGTCTTGATCGTCCAACGTTTCGGGTCGAGTGTCATTTGTCGTCACCCCCGAAGATGCTCGGCCGGCGACCGAAGACGGTCACCGATTGACGGAGGGGAACGATCTCGTACCGACGTTCGGTCGATGCGCGGCGCAGTTCGGTTTCGAGTTCGAGCACGCGCTCACGCAACTGCGTCACTTCGGCTTCGAGTTCGAGCACCTGACGAATACCTTCCAGACTCACGCCTGCTTCGGCGAGTTCGGCGATGCGTTGCAAGCGACGAATGTCGGCGTTGCTGTAGCGACGATTGCCGCCTTGGGTACGCGCGGGTTGCAGGAGGCCGCGTCGCTCGTAGATCCGCAGCGTTTGCGGGTGCACTCCAGCGAGTTCGGCCGCCACCGAGATCACGTAGACGGCATGTGTTTCACGATTCATCGGTTACTCCTTTCCGCTCTTCGTTGCAGACGACATCAGATGGCTGCGCGGTGAGGTCGACTGCACTTCGGCAAGTCGCGTGATCACATCCCGCTCCTCATCGGACAAAGTTTGCGGGACCACCACGTTCACCGTGACGATGAGGTCACCAGAGTTGCTCGGTGTGACGACTCCCTTGCCCTTCACGCGATGCCGAGATCCGCTTTGCGTGCCTGGCTTCAAACGCAACGTGACCGCTGGCCCATCCAGCGTCGGTACGTCGACGTCGCCACCGAGCGCTGCTTCAGCGAACGTGATCGGCAGGTTGACCGTGAGGTTCGTGCCGTCGCGACCGAACACGGGATGTGGCGCAACCGCGCATTGCACGAACAGATCACCGGCAGGGCCGCCATTGCGACCGGGAGTGCCCTTGCCCTTCAGTCGGATGCGTTGTCCGTCGAGCACGCCGGCAGGAATGCGCACCTTCACTTCGCGTGCCCGACGTTCGATGCCGGTGCCTCGGCACGTTGCGCACGGATACTCGATCAACACGCCACGTCCCGCACAACGCGGGCACGGCGACGAGAACGCGAACGGACCTTGGTTGTCCTCCAC
>CAZWKD010000055.1:0-8038 GCA_964633985.1 uncultured Acidimicrobium sp.
GTCAGCGCTGACGTAAGCGAAGTGACTGCCATGAACCGTCTGCGGTCCAGCCTCCATCCACAGGCAATACTGCCCCATTGATGAAACCCGAAAGGGTCGAGTCACAGAGAAACGCGACTGCATTGGCGATGTCATCAGGGCGCGCGAAACGACCCATTGGCACGTGATCGGTGATGTCCGAATCGGAATACGAGCCACCTGCCTGGTCCTTGTGATCCATCTCCGTCTTCACCCAACCCGGTGACACGCAGTTGACACGTATCCCCTTGCCGCCCCATTCGATGGCGAGTGTGCGCGACAACCCGATCAAACCATGCTTGCTTGCGTTGTAGGCGCTGCGCTCCGCGATGCCCGACATTCCCGCTACCGACGCAACGTTGACGATCGAACCCGAACCTGCGGCGATCATCAATTTGGCCACAGCCTTGGAAAGCATGAACGGAGCGACGAGATTCACCTCCAAGACCTTCCGATAATCATCCACGGACGTACTCATCGCTGGCTGGATCATCGAAATACCCGCATTGTTCACCAACGCGTCAATCCGTCCAAAATGTGACGAAACTTCGGAGATCGCCGAGTCGACGAACGACTGATCGGTGATGTCTCCACTGAGCGTGATCGCGTCAGAGTACGGGCTGCTGTTGGTCGTCTGTAGATCGAGGAGCACGAGCGCCCAACCCTGTTTGTCCAAGCGTTCAGCCGTTGCCTTGCCAATGCCCTGAGCCGCACCTGTGATGATCGCTACCCGTGTCGAAGTCATGCGATCACGGTACTGCGACACCCGAATCAACGTCCCTGGACATCAGGCTGACCACTTTTCCCGGTCGAGTTTCACGCTGCTCTAGCTCGACGAAACCATGACGAAGGTGGAATCGCATCGAACCCTCATTGGGAGGCACCACGTTGACCTCCAGAGTGATTCGTGGACGCGCCAACCTTCGTGTCACCTCCTCATACAGCGCGGAACCAAGGCCCTTGCCACGATGCATGGGGGCGAATGCCACCCGGTCCAAGTAGGCGAAGTCGTCGAAGCGTTCGCAAAAGTAGCGATAGTTGGGGCTGCCATACGGAACATTCGGCGGCAACACCAAACAGAACCCGACTAGCGACTTTGCATCCATCACGCCGAGCGCAATGTCTGCCATCTTCATGATTTCCGCAAGTGACTCCTGCGATTCCTCCCCCACCGCAGGAACATTCGCCTGGTTGATGTCCCAGATCGTTTGTAGATCGTCAACGACAAGTTCACGGAACATGGCAACGAGAGTACCGCCACCACCCGACACGAAATCGGTATCGAGATCAAGTGGCAAGCCAAGTTGCTGTCCGTAGGTTGCCACCAACCAACGAAAGGAGAACGATCGTGTCGCTGTTACGCACTTCACCGCTCGATCTCTCGTGGCCTTCGTGGATGCGCAGTCGCATTCCAACTTGGGCCGACATGTACGAGGGATTGAACCATGAAACCGCCATCCGTGTGGAGGAATACCAGGAGGATGGTCAATACGTGATTCGCGCAGAGATACCGGGTATCGACCCCGACGAGGACATCGAGATTGTCGTCGAGGATTCTCTGTTGCGACTCAGCGTCCACAAGCAACGAGAGAAACACGTCGACGACAAGCGTCATTGGCGGAGCGAGTTCAGGTATGGCTCATTCCAACGGAGCATCCTGCTTCCCGCAGCATCAATCGAAGACAACGTCAAAGCGACGTACGAAGAGGGTGTGCTGGAGATCAGGATTCCACTCAACGGTAAGGCAACCAAGTCCCGCAAGATCAACATCACCAGGAGGAACAAATGAAGAAGCGCAAAAGACTCAGGTTCGTGGCACTCGCCGCGTTGGCCATTTCGATGCTGTTCGGCGTCTCGTCACTGAACGCAGCACCGACCATTGGCGGGAACAAGTGCGAGAACCCCGGCTCCACCGTTCGGGCTAACAACTCGCGGTTCATTTGCTCCCCGGAGGGCGGCAAGAACGTGTGGCGTCGGGTGACAGGTGCGTCCTCCGTCAGCGGAATCGTGGCTGTACTCAAGGGACTGAGCACCTTGAACACCGCTCTCGAGGCTGCTGGGTTGAAGCCGACCTTGGCAGGCTCCGACCATTACACCCTCTTTGCTCCCACCAACTCGGCGTTCAACTCATTGCCACCGGGATTGCTGGAAAAGCTGCTCAAACCCGAGAACAAGACTGCACTGACTTCGATCCTGCTCCACCATGTGACTGCCGGTCGTGTCGTTGCCAGCACACTCACCGCCACCGAACGAACGATGGCGGATGGAACTGCAGTATCGATCAAGTTGAGAGGTGGCGTCCGTATTGATGATGCCTCCGTGCGATTTGCCGACATCATGGCCAACAACGGTGTGATTCACATCATCAACAAGGTTCTCATCCCACCCACGTTCGATCCGAACACGCTCAAGTAACGGATCTCAGCGCAGGTGGCTCGTCAGGTACTCAATGGCCTGGCGAGCCACCTGTTGTAGTGCGCCGTTCTCCTCGAACAAGTGGGATGCGCCCTCCACCACCTTCATGGTGCAACGAGGGCCCAACTGTTCGCAAAAGACGGTGTTCAGACCCAACACCACCGTGTCGAGCGAACCCACGATGAGGAGCACGGGCTGCACCAGGTCCGCTACTTGCTCAGCGGCCAAATCCACTCTCCCTCCGCGACACACGACACATCGAATGTCGTGATCATTCGCGGCCGCCGCCACTGCGGCAGCCGCCCCGGTGCTCCCGCCATACACGGCGAGGGGAAGTCGACTGAGAATCGGGTGCTTCTTCACCCATTCCACGACTCGGGTCAGGCGCTCAGTGAGAAACGGGATGTCGAATGTGCGGTCAACGTCGTCATCCGCGTCGAGAAGATCGACCAACACGGTCGCCAGGCCGGCACCATGCATCGAGTCGGCAACCCGCATGTTGCGGGGGCTCTTTCTTCCACTGCCCGATCCATGTGCAAAGACCACTACTCCGCTTGCGCCCAGTGGCGCCCTGAGATTGGCCATTACCGCACGATGCCCACCGACATCGATGGTCACTTCCTCATCGACCTGATGATGCACCGAGTAGGTCAATAACGCACGCACTGTTTCATCACTGATGGGATCGAAGTGCTCGTAGAAAAAGCCCACCGAACCAAAGTCAGGTGATTGAAACAACGACACTCGCTCGTCGGCGACATCCAAGAAGCCTTTCTCCCACCCTGTCGGAGCCACGGGGACAGCGAGTACCACCATGTTGGCGCCCAGTCGCTTGGCCACCATGCATGCCGCACGAGCCGTAGCTCCAGTAGCCAGCCCATCATCGACGACGACTGCGATCTTTCCCGTGAGGTTGAGCGGTGGACGTCCGTTGCGATACACGATGAGACGTCGCTCAATCTCTGAGTTCTCTTCGCTGGCGATTCGGCTGATGGCCTGCGCGCTCAACTGCTCCATTTCTACGACATCGTCGTTGAGCACCTGCACTCCACCCTCACCCACTGCGCCGAATGCCAACTCGCGCTGACCGGGCGTGCCCAATTTGCGGACGATAAGGACATCGAGAGGCGCATGCAAACGACTCGCCACTTCAAACGCCACGGGCACTCCGCCACGGGGAAGTCCAAGAACAATCATCTCTGGGCGTGCGAGGTGACTCAGCGCTTCCGCCAGACGCTGACCTGCCTCGATTCGATCCTTGAAGTACATGACGCCCGAGGGTACGAACGACCTCGGATGAGCGGTCGCGAAATTAGTGCGGCGGTATTCCCGTTCGCCAACTCAGTACCGACGTACCGAGTCGACTCAGTGACTTTTCTCAGTCGATTCTGAATCCCAAGGGCAATTCCAAACGATGCGCTGCCAAGAGCTCGGTATCGCGAAGAATGTCGCGAGTTTTGCCGTCAGCGACCAAATGTCCGCCGGCGAGTACCAGCGATCGTTCGCACAACTCAAGGGCGTAGGGCAGATCGTGCGTCACCATCAGCAAGGTGATGTCGAGTCCGCGGAGAATGTCGGCCAACTCGCGGCGACTCGCGGGATCAAGGTTCGACGACGGCTCATCGAGGACGAGGATCTTCGGCGACATCGACAACACGGTGGCTACAGCAACGCGGCGACGTTGACCAAACGACAGGTGATGGGGCGCACGATCACGCAACTCCCACATCCCCACTCGCTCCAAAGCATCCTTGACCACCAGATCCAGCTCTTCGCCTCGGGCACCCATGTTGTAGGGACCGAATGCAACGTCTTCACGCACGGTCGGCATGAACAGCTGGTCATCGGGATCCTGAAAGACGATGCCAACCGCGGAGCGAATCTTTCGCAAATTTGTCTTGTCATTGATATCCACTCGAATTCCGTCAACCGCGACGGAACCCTCCGTGGCGCTCAAGATTCCATTCAGGTGTTTGACAAGCGTGGTTTTGCCGGATCCGTTTGGACCGAGTAGTGCTACACGTTCGCCGCGTTCGATCCGCAGTGACACGTCGTGCAGAGCGAGATTCCCGTCGGGATACTCGTATGCAATTGACTCGACGAGAAGGGCCGGATCACTCATCGTCCTGTCCAAACACTGGTCAACATCAGTGCCGTCAACGCTAGGACCGGCAACACCATCCCCTGCGCCCACTGACGCTTGCTCGCAGGATCATGTCCCGCGTCGGGCAAGGTGCCCGTGTAACCCCTCGACAGCATGGCCAGATAGACCCGCTCTCCCCGTTCATAGGAGCGAATGAACAGCGCTCCGGCGACCTGCCCCAGGAAGCGCCACGACTTCACCCCACTTGCCTCGAACCCTCTGGATGCTCGCGCAACCGCCATCCTGGACATTTCGTCGCTGACGACGTTGACGTAACGAATCATGAAGCTGATGATCTGCACGAGCAATGACGGCATCCGCAACCGCTCAAGCCCCCGCAGGATCTCACGTGCAGAGGTTGTCGCCGACAACGTCACCGCACACAACACACCGAGCGTTCCTTTGGCCACGATTGACGCCCCTGACTCCAGGCCCACCTTGGAGAGCGAAAACCACAGGACATCAATGCGTTCGCCGCGGCCAAAGATCGGCATGAGAACTGCGAACAAAACAAATGGCACCTCGATCAGAGCCCGCGAGAACACCACTCGCGCCGGCAACTGGGCGAGGGCGATGACACCCATGACCAGCATGCCGTATGCCACAAAGGCCGGCCACCATGTGATCGGAGTTACGACGCCCACCACGATGAAGGCGACCATCGCCACGATCTTGACGTGCGGCTCCAGCGCATGCACGGGCGTATGTCGGTGCAGGACTAGGCGCTCACCAAAATCGTGACCATGGTGATGGTCCGAAATGGGGTGCTTCAGCGGATCTGAAGTTCGTGAACTGTCGACCAAATTGTGACTAGCTCTTCTTCCGCGCGAGCACCATGAACCCGCCACCCGCGATCACCGCCATCACGAGTACGCCAAGCACACCAGCCAACGCAACCGACAACCGGTCATCATCGACACCAGATACCGCGTAGTCCGCTAGCGGACTATCGGCAACTGCTGAGTCGGTGGCATCACTCAAGAAACCGACGTCTTCTGCCGCCTTCTCCAAACCATCCGGACTGGACGAGGCGTAATACGACACGAAGCCTGCGAGCAGAATGCACGCCAAGAAACCGATCACCAAGAATTTGCGGACGTTCATGGTCATGCCACTCCCACAGCTGAAGGCTTCCACCCGAAAACGAGATCTTGTCGTGACGAAAGGACCGCACTCACGGTCAAGGCGGTGATGACTCCTTCGCCAATACCGATCAGCACGTGTGTACCAAACATCGCCGTGAACACTTGGGCCACGGTGAAGGCATCCGAGCCGCCGAGCCAAAATTGCGCGACGAAGGCACTGGCTGCGACCGGCACCGACACGAGCGCAGCGATGAAGGATGCGGTGACCACCGAGGAACGAGTCTTGGGGAGCACTGTCTTGGCGAGGAGGAAAACCGCATACGGCACCCACACACCCACGATCGACAAATTGAACACATTCAGACCGAGCGCAACGAGACCACCGTCTGCGAACATCAAGGCCTGCACGATCAATACGACCGTTACTGCGAGTACAGCAGCATGAGGCCCAACGAGGACCATGGCAAGGGCACCACCCATCAGGTGGCCGCTCGTACCAGCGCCAACGGGAAAGTTCAGCATCTGCACCGCAAAGATGAAGACGGCTACCAAGCCCGCGAGCGGAGCCGCACGCTCATCCAACTGCTGCCTCGCACCGCGCAACGATGCCGCAACACCCGCGATGGATGCCGCGCCGAACGCTGCCGACGTAGGAACATCGATGAAACCGTCAGGAATGTGCATGTGGCGAGATTACCCCACCCGTCGGCGAATTAAATTGCGCCCTTGCCCATCACATCGGGGTGATTACGAACGAACTGCACCGCAAGTTCCGTTCGGTTACGAAGGCCGCTGTCGTTGAGCATCCTGCTCACCCGGTTACGAATCGTCTGAGGAGATAGACCCATTGCGCTACCGATCTGCTTGTCCGACAAGCCCTCTGCAACGAGGTTCACGATTCGTTCGTCTACGGCGTCCATGGTGGCGATGATTCGCGAGTCGATAACCGAGGTATAGACATCGATCAAATCGGGCTCCGAAGTGCCCCCGGTAGGAGCGCTGACGATTCGTTCCAACTGCTCGACGAAAGTTTCAAGTGGGCCGTCCAAATCCCGCTCTTCCACCACGCCATCGAACCCATACAGGCGAGCAAGCGCCTCGGCACGAGGCGTGCGCTCGGGAACTAGCAGCACTCGTCGACTAGACCGTTGGCTCATCTTCTCACGGCCAGATTCCGAGGCCAAGTAGTCGGCAAGCAACCTCGGCGACAGCAACTCAGCATCGACAGATTGACCCTTGGCGGCTTCACCTCTCGCTGAAGGGTCAGTGACTACGCCGACGACATTCACCTTCTTGGACTCCTCCAGCCAACGCGCCATTGCGTCGCCGAAGAACTTGAGGTCGTGGCAAATCAGAAGGTTCATGAACGAGCCCCAAATCTACCGCTCTTCCGAAAACCACTCCATTCGGGAGCACTATCCGACGATCAAAAAGACCTCTCCCGAGAGAGTCAAAACCATGAGATCTGGACCCACGCGCACGACGGCAACTGGTGACTCGAGGCCCTCGGCTATCTGTACTTTCTCACTTCCCGGCGTCACGACGTCCAGCGACCACACGCGACCGCTGCAATAGTCCGCAAACACGTACTGTCCTGCAAGGGCGCCACTCGGCGCAATTGCACCGCCGCTGATCGAACAGCCGTCGTCTCCGTGCTCGTACACCATCACTGGCGGTACGTGATTCAGGCTTTCTTGATCATCGTTGAAGCGCTCGTTTCCCTCAAATGCGCTCCAACCAAAGTCCACCACATCAGCAACCGTGGAGACGCCTTCGAGCACGCTCACTTCTTCCCACTTACCTTGACCAACATCGGCCAACCACAATCGATCATCGTGCAAGTCGACACGCCAAGGGTTTCGTAGTCCACGAGCCAACAAAGTGGTCTCTCCGGTATCGGGATCCACACGCAACACTTTGCCGAGTAGCGACGAGTCGTCAAGTGCCACGCGATCGGGATCACCGCCCGACCCACCATCTCCCGCGGCAATGAGCACTGTTCCCGATGGTTCCACCACCAAGTCTCCACCGTTGTGGTTGGCGTACGGCTGCTCGATGGTCAAGAGCGTGCGCATTGACGACCGGTCGAATACGCCTTCTCGGTTCACTGACAATGCGACGATCTGGGTGTCTCCGCTGTTGTCCGTGTAGTTCAGATACGCCGTGGATCCATTCGGAGCAAAGTCCAACCCCAGCAATCCTTGTTCGCCTTCGGCGGTCGTCAGGTCAGTGATGTCAAGCGCCGGCTGGGGCTCGATTGAGCCGTCCACAAGTCGCATCACCATGCCCGTTCGCGAGACAAGGTAAACGGCGTCGTCGCCGAACCGCATGGCGGCATCCACTGGTTCTTCGACCTCGGCGACCAATTCGAGCACCG
>CAZWKD010000056.1:0-7274 GCA_964633985.1 uncultured Acidimicrobium sp.
GACTACGGCCCGGTCATCGACATCTGCACCGCGGCTTCGCTGCGTGAGCTCACCACTCCCGCCCTCCTCGCCGTGCTCACGCCCGTGATCATCGGCTTCGGTCTTGGCTATGCGCCGCTCGGAGCCTTCTTGGCCGCGATCATCCTCACGGGCCAGTTGATGGCCAACTACCTGAGCAATGCAGGTGGTGCGTGGGACAACGCGAAGAAGTACATCGAAGACGGTCACCACGGTGGCAAGGGTTCGGATGCACACAAGGCCGCCGTCATCGGCGACACCGTGGGCGACCCGTTCAAGGACACCGCTGGCCCAGCGCTCAACCCGCTGATCAAGGTGATGAACCTCGTATCGCTCCTGATCCTCCCGGCGATCATCAACCTGCGGGACAACGACGTTGCCCGTCTCTCGATTTCAGGTATCTCGCTCGTGGTGTTGGTGGTAGCCATCGGCTACTCGCGCCGCCAGACCGAGAGCCTGGCAGTAGCCGCCTAGTTCGCTGATGCACCGGCGCTGACGTGTCGAACATTCGATACCTCAGCGCCGAGTGGATCGCGGCGATGTCCGACGCAGTTCGTTCGAACACATCGCTGCAAGCCCTTGCTGGCGATCACGTGATTGGCTTCACGCAGGTGGTGACTGGCACTCCCCACGGAGATGTCACCTATCACCTGCAAGTAGGCGGTGGTTCGCTCACGTTTGGTGCGGGCGAAGCCTCACCCGAGCACGTGCGATTCACCGAGTCGTGGGACACCGCCGTGGCCGTGGCTACCGGAACGGTGAATGCCCAAGAAGCGTTCATCAAGGGCGCGGTCAAGTTCTCCGGCAATCATCAATTGCTGATCGACGCGGCCGAGTTGTTCGCCGAACTGAACGGTGTGTTCGAACAGGTGCGTGAACGCACCGACTATCGCTGAACTATTCGCCTCGGTGTAGGCCGAGCTTCACGCCACCGACGACGGTCGCATAGACCACTGCACCGAACACCACCCCGGACAACGCGAACGACTGCGTGCCCGAAAGGAGCACGCCCACGGTGCATCCGAGTGAAGTCATCGCCCCCCACCCGAGGAGCACGCCTCCAGCCAAACCTGTGGCAGATCCGCGAACGCTGGGTACGACCACTTTGAATCGGCCACCCGCAACTGCGGATGCGAACGAGGCAGCAACCAACCCGATCACCAACCAACCATTGTTCGTGATTGCCGACGACACGGTTCCTACGCAACCTTTCATCACGTCGATGCCATGCAACACCTCGGGCAACAAGCCCTGACCATCGAGGAACGTGCGTGAGACGGTGCCCAATTGCGAGGTGACACCGAGAGGCGAGACGCGCAGATACGCCAAGACACCGATCGCACCGACCACGCTTCCTGAGGCGAACCACGTCCAACGCTTTCCAAAAATGGCGTCGACGAATCCGCGGGCCGGTTCACGATGCTCCGGGCCGTGACGGTCCATCTTGAGAATCAACCAAGCGAGGACACCGAGAACGGCGAGTGTGACGGCAAGTGAACCGCCGTATCCCAGCGACCGAGGCAACCACCAAACTGGACTTTCGCTGATCATTCCGAGATAGAGCGAGTTCCACGTGATGAAGCCGAGACCAAAACCGATGAGCGAGCCGATCAGTGCAGGAACCGACCTCAGCCACCCCTCGCCAAGGCGATACAAGTGACCGCTGATGCACGCGCCAGAGAGCACCATGCCAAGGCCAAAAGCCACCGCGCCAGCAATCAGCGGAACGCTGATTGGCGAGATGTGTGCAAGTGGCGGAAAACCTTCGCCGCTCGGTGTCGGAAGGTACAGACCGAACACCACCGAGTAGCCGACGGCGCCGACAGCGAGTGCCGTAACGATGGAGAGGAGTGCGCGGGTCTTGCGTTCCTCGATCGACTCACGGAAGATGCAAAAGAAACAGAAGCGACCACATTCCAGAGCCACTCCCAATGCCGCACCAAAGAGCAGGGATAGCGCCGGCGCCTGATCCATCTCTCGAGATCTGGCCAACAGCCATGCCCCGACGATGATCCCGAGAAAGACCGTCGCTGAGATGGCGAACTTCTTGGTGGACACGCCAGTGGCGCCCTCTCGGGGAGAGAGGGCGCCACTGGTCGTGGAACCAACGATCAACCTCTACCCCACACCGTGCCGGCAGGGTTGGCGATCGGAACACCTACGGAGTTGCCGTATTCGGTCCACGAGCCGTCGTAGAGACGAACCTCGTAACCGAGGATCTGGCTCAGGACGAACCAGGTGTGCGCTGCGCGCTCACCGATTCGGCAGTAAACGATGATTGGAGTCTTGCCGTCGATACCTGCATCGGCGTAGATCTTCTTCAACTGAGCAGGCGACTTGAAAGAGCCGTCAGAGTTCACCGCAGTGCTCCACGGAACGTTCTTTGCAGTCGGGATGTGTCCAGCACGAATGGCCAGCTCCTGGAAACCTGCGGGTGCAAAGATCTTGCCGCTGAATTCATCGGCCGAACGAATGTCGACCAACTTGGTCTTGCGATCGATCTTGCGCCCGATGCGTACGACATCCGGCAGGAACGCACGCAACTTGCGATCGGCAACGGACGCCGTGAAATTGCCCTTCTTCACCGCGGTAACCGCGGGAGTCAATGCGCGACCTTCCTTCACCCACTTGTCACGTCCACCATTGAGAATGCGCACATCTTTGGCGCCGTAGGTCTTGAAGATCCACACACCCCAAGCAGCGAACCAGTTGTTCTTGTCGCCGTACAACACGACGGTCGAGTCGGTGTTGATGCCAGCTGCTCGAACCAGGTCCTGGAATCGCTTCCTCTGCACGATGTCACGATTGACTGCATCCACGAAGTCGGTGTGCCAACGGAAGTTCACTGCACCCGGAATGTGACCCTTTTCGTAGACACCTGGATCAGTCGACACTTCGATCACTCGAACCTTCGGGTTGTTGAGGTTTTCCTCCAACCACGACGTCTCGACGATGTTCGGTGTACTAGTCGAGGTGGACGATGCCGAAACCGGCCCCGCCACCACGAAACCCGTGAGGCCGACGACGGCTGCTGCCACCGCTCGAACCACTCGGTTCCTTGTTGAATTGCTCATGATTTATCCTCCAAAACCCTTTATTTCAGGGGGTATCCGCTAATTATGACTATTCTAGTCGGAATTATCAGGTATTTCCAAGGCGGCCATCGAGGGAGCCCGAGGAATGGCCGATGAGCGGAGATCTGACTCGGCGGTCAGCGCCTACTCAGGAGTAGTAGGGGTTGGCGCCGGTCGAGTGATCGGTGAGATCGCGCACCTTGGTGATCGTCGGCACCTGCGCCGAGATCATCGTCTGCACACCTTCGAGCATCGTTTGACGGCTCATCGAACACCCGTGGCAACCGCCACCCATCGTGAAGTACGCGGTGCCCTCGCCGTCGTGACCGGCAAAGGTGACGAATCCACCATGCGCTGCAAGCGCCGGATTCACCTCGGAAGAAACGACTGCTTCGACTTGAGCCGAAATCTCATCATCTGAAACAAGCCCTTCCACCACCGGCGGCTTCGGCTTGTTCGGATTGCGGATCAACAGACCCTGTCGCTCGTTGTGGTCGATGACCGCACCCTGGAAAGCCTCAAGATCCTTGGCTGGGACGATGATCTTCAATCCATCGATCGTGCGTACTTCATCGCTGAAGGCCGCCTTCGTGAAGAAGTCGAAGGACAGGTCGTAACGGAAATCCTCACCCGGTTGCGAAATGATCTCGAGACGCAGTCCGAGCTGGTTGCCTTCCACCTCGGCGTCGCGCAACTCGAGCAGCTTGACGTGTGCCTCCGGCGTGATCGTGATGATCGTGTCGGTGGAAACCGGCGTGGTCGAAGCAAAGGGGCTTGTTGTCACGCGGTCAGGATACCCGTGCATTCGTGCACGAAGCCCAGTTGAGCGTCATCTCACACGAACACTCGCGATACCATGACGTCACACGCACGGGGAGTCCGCTGGTTCGGCGGGCTGAGAGGGTGGTCGCCACCACCGACCCGCACACCTGATCTGGGTAATGCCAGCGGAGGGAGCGAGAAATGCCCGAACTTCATGCACTCGTAGTGGCTGGTGGCCCTTCACCCCACCCATCACTGAGCGGCGCGCTGCCTCATCACCATCTCGTCGTCGCTGCCGACTCGGGTCTCGACAACGCACTAGCACTCGGCCTACGCGTCACACACGTGATCGGCGACATGGACTCTGTCGACCCTTCATCGCTCGCCGTCGCAGAACGCGAAGGCGCCGTCGTGCAACGAGTTCCCCATGACAAGGATCAGGTGGACACCGAGTTGGCGATTCTCTTTGCGCGCACTCTCGGAGCCACTGCGATCACGCTGATCACTGCCGGCGGTGGGCGTCTCGATCACCAACTTGGCGTGCTCTCGGCATTGACCCACCCGATCCTGAATGGCTGCGAAGTGCACACCTTGTGGGATTCAGCACGTGTGCGTGTGTTGAACGGACCAGAGATAGCAAGAATCTCGGGTGAACCGAACTCGCTCGTTGGACTCGTGGCCATGAACGGCGTGGCACGCGGTATCACCACCACCGGATTGCGTTGGTCGCTACAGGACGAAGACCTCGAGAGCCATTCCACCCGCGGCGTGAGCAATGAGCTGGTTGGAGATGGCGCCACGATCGAAGTGCGATCAGGACACCTTTTCGTCATCCAACCTCATGCTCACGCATCCGTAAAGGAAGGTTCATGAAGCGACTACTAGGAATCACTGCTCTTGTCGGACCGTTGCTGCTTTCAGCTGCCTGCGGCACGGGCACCGACAATGTGACCCTCACGATTCTTGCTCACGAGTCGTTTACGCCGAGTGAGGGAATCTTCGATGAGTTCACTGCCGAGACCGGCATCGCCGTCGAAGTGATTGCGGTGGGCGATGCGGGTGCGATGGTGACGAAGGCCACACTGACGAGCGGTAATCCCGAAGGCGACGTGATGTGGGGAGTGGACAACACGCTGCTTTCTCGCGCACTCGAAGCCGATGTCTTCGAACCGTACGCCTCTCCACTGCTCGAGTCGATTGATCCTTCGTTGCTTGAAGGAGTTCCCGGCAACCAGGTGACCCCCGTCGATACCGGCGATGTCTGCATCAACTACGACATCGAATGGTTCGCTTCCCGAGGGATCGAGCCACCCGCAACACTGCAGGATCTCGCCAAGCCGCAATACGAAGGCATGCTCGTAGTGCAGAGCCCGCTCGAGTCATCACCGGGTTTTGCCTTCTTGCTCGCCACGATCGACGAGTTCGGTACGGAAAATTGGCGCACTTACTGGCAGTCACTCCGTGACAACGACGTGCTCGTGACGAGTGGTTGGACGGAGGCGTATTACACGGAGTTCTCCGGCTCGTCTGGCAACGGCCCGCGACCCATCGTCGTGAGTTATGGGTCGAGCCCTCCGGCCGAAGTGCTCTTCGCCGATCCACCGGTGACAGTGGCGCCAACGGCCGTCGCGGTCGACACATGCTTCCGACAGGTGGAGTACGCGGGAGTGTTGCGTGGCACGAAGCATCAGCGCGAAGCAGAGCAGTTGATCGACTTTTTGATCGATGAGACGTTCCAGAACGATCTTCCCCTCACGCAGTTCGTGTATCCGGTGAATCCGAATGTGAGCCTGCCTGAGGTGTTCACCACGCATTCGGCTCGACCGACCAACGTGCGTTCGATGCCGCCTGCAACGATCGCAGCGAATCGCATGACCTGGCTCGAAGAGTGGGATTCGATCTTTAGGTGACGGTGTACGCACCGTACGAACGAGCGGCCCGAGTCACGTGGCTGCCTGCCGCTGCGCTCGTCGGCTTGTTCTTTGTCTTGCCACTCGTGGTGTTGACAGTCGATGGACTCACCGCTGGCGATGTGAGCCGCGTGTTCGGGGAGGCGTTCAAAGTGGATGTGTGGTGGTTCACCACGTGGCAAGCGATGGTGAGCACCTTGACCACCATGCTCGTGGCAATCCCGGCGACATGGCTCATTGCCCGCCATGATTTCCGCGGTCGGCGAGCCTTGGTGGCGCTGCTGACACTGCCGTTCCTCCTCCCCACCGTGGTGGTGGGAGTGGCATTCCTCGCGATCTTGCCAAGCAATGTGCACTACACCGCGATGGCGGTGATCGCAGCGCACACGTACTTCAACGTGGCGGTGTTCGTGCGAGTCGTGGGGCCCGCATGGGCAGCAATGCCGGACACGCTCCTCCACGCAGCACACTCACTCGGTGCATCTCCATTTGTCGCCTTTCGAACCATCACCGTGCCATTGATTCGTCGAGCACTCGTGTCGGCACTTGGCATTACCTTCCTGTTTTGCTTCACTTCGTACGGCGTGGTGCGCATCCTCGGAGGACCGCGACTCGCCACGGTCGAGACGGAGATCTATCTGCGTGCTGTTGCCCTCGGCGACATCAGCACGGCCATTGCCCTCGGCATCCTGCAGATGATCTTCCTCGCGCTGATGGCGCTCGCCATTTCTCGCCTCGGTGGATCAAGGCAGTTTGCACTTGGCCATGTCACCCCTCGACGTCTCGTGCATCCGTTTGTGGCGCCATTGGCAAGCGTCTACGTCATTGCGTTCATGGCTCCGCTCGTCGTGGTGTTCATGCGTTCAATCGTCGTAGAAGGTTCGTTGAGTTGGTCTGGCTGGGAGCAAGTGTTTACGGGTCAATTCGGCAATGCGGTCCTACAGTCGCTCGAGTATGCGGTAGCTGCGGCGCTACTCACTGTCGTCATCGGTTACGGCGTCGCCCACACCATCGTCCATCGCCGTCTACGCATTCTCGAGACCGCCTCAGCGACCACGCTCACGGTTTCGTCCGTGACGCTCGGTCTTGCACTCATCGTCACGTTCGACACACCGCCGTTCGATCTGCGTTCGTGGTGGCTGATCACACCCATCGCTCACTCGCTCGTCGCGCTTCCCATCGTGGTGCGGACGATCACACCGGCGGTTGCCGCAGTTCCACCGGGTCTCGGGCATGCTGCTGCGACCCTCGGTGCCTCGCCGGTGCGATCGTGGTGGGGTGTGCAGTGGCCACTCGTCCGACCAGCCGTTCTTGCCGCTGCCGCGATGTCATTCGCCGTTTCTGTCGGTGAGTTCGGTGCCACGAGTTTCCTCACCCGCCGCTCTTCCGAAACGATGCCCGTGGCGATCGACCGACTGCTCGGACGACCCGGTGACGTCAACCAACTCGGCGCTTATGCGATGGCGAGTCTGTTGATCGTCGTATGCATCGGAGCGGTGGCACTGCTCGA